>SBBO01000039.1 GCA_005239675.1 Planctomycetales bacterium | reverse complement strand
TAAATCTATCGAATAATAATATCTTCGCGCCTTGTCCCAATAGAAATGTATCGAACCCCCACTTTCAACAAATCTTCCAGTCGCTCTACATAGGCGCGTGCCTGCGAAGGAAGCTGTGCATACCGACGAATGCCACTAATATCCGCTTGCCAACCGGTTAGTTCCTCATAAATCGGCTGGGCATTGCTTAAGACTTCAAAATCCATAGGGAAATCTTTATAAGTTTTGCCTTTGTATTTATACCGCCTACATATCTTAATTTCCTTTAAACCAGAAAGCACATCCAGCTTCATGATTGCTAGTTCATGGGCACCATTAATAATAATTGAATGCCGCACCAGGACGCTGTCAAACCAACCACACCGCCGCGGGCGACCAGTGGTTGCTCCAAACTCTTTTCCTTTAATGCGGATTTCATCTTTTAGGCTTGAAGAAAATTCCGTTGGAAACGGCCCCTCGCCCACACGGGTTGTATACGCCTTG
This sequence comes from Planctomycetales bacterium, assembly GCA_005239675.1. Lineage (GTDB taxonomy): Bacteria > Omnitrophota > Gorgyraeia > Zapsychrales > Zapsychraceae > UBA10015. The sequence continues at coordinate 41,442 of SBBO01000039.1, read as the reverse complement.
ACACAGGCGATGGTCTTATTGATGCGTGTTGGTGCAATCCCGCTGCCGGCACAAAGCCCACCGACAATAGTATTAGATGAGGTCACAAAAGGATATGTCCCAAAGTCGATGTCCAAGAATGTCCCTTGCGCTCCTTCGAACAGGACTGACTTACCGCGATCCATGGCTCGGTTAAGATACAGCGCTGTATCGCAAATATAAGGGGCCAATCTCCTGCCGTAATCAAGATATTCTGCATAAACTTTCTCAAGCGAGAAGCCTTGTGTATCAAAGACCTCTTTAAAGATTTCATTTTTCTCTGATAAGTTATCCTCGAGTTTAGATTTGAAGATTCGGGGGTTCAACAGGTCAATCATTCGAATTCCACAACGGGTGACTTTATCTGCATAGCACGGCCCTATACCGCGGCCAGTTGTGCCGATTTTATTCTTGCGTTTTGATTCCCGTAAACCATCCAGGATGCGATGGTAGGGCATAACCACATGAGCGAGGCCGGAAATCTTTAAACAAATGCTGTCAACCTTAATGGCGCGGCGCTTCAAATCCTCCATTTCATTTAAAATAGCCTGGGGGTCAATGACGCAACCATTGGCTACGACACAGACCTTTCCTTTATGTAGGATGGCTGAGGGCAATAGATGAAAGACATATTCTTTGTCTCTCACCACGACCGTGTGTCCAGCATTATTGCCCCCCTGATAGCGCACGGTAATGTCGCTATGAGCCGAAAGGATATCAATTAGCTTACCCTTACCTTCATCCCCCCATTGTGAGCCAACAACAACAATATTCATCGCCATGCGATCTCTTGGTATTCAATCATTAGACCTTGAGGAGTTTGACATAGAGAACGTCTTGAGTGTTACGCAAACGTTCGATCGCCTTTTCAGGGATATTACTATCGATATTAACTGCACTGATGGCAAGTCCACCAGGCGCTTCTCGCCCCAGGGTGATACCTGCGATATTAACATTGGCTTGCGCTAGAATCGCCCCTATGGCAGCGACTAAGCCGGGCTTATCATTGTTATGAATAAATAAGATATATCCATCAGGGATGGCCTCCACATAGACCTTATTGATTTTAACAATGCGCGGCCGCTGGTTGGCGGACAACGTTCCCAGGATGATAAAGGGCTCTTTGTCGGTCTTGACTTCCATCTGAATGGAATTCACAAACTCTTCTTCTTGGGTGGACACAATTTCTTTGACATTGATAGCCCTTTCCTTGGCCACCTCCAGGGCATTGATGAAATTGACGGTCTCGCCTAGAATTGGTGTTAAAAGACCGTTAACTAGAGAGAGCGTCACTGGCGCTACTTTGTATTTCGTCATGAGTCCATTATAGGTAATTTGAATAGTATTAATGCGTCCGTTGATTAGTTGCCCGGCGAATTTACCCATCCGGTATGCCAGATCAATGTAGGGTTCCAGTGTTTTGTAGGCCTGCGCATCAACGGTAGGAAAATTGGCTGCATTGACGATACCTCTTCCCAAAAGGGCGTTACGGATCGATTCAGCTATTTCGATGGCCACATTGATTTGGGCCTCTGAGGTGGAGGCGCCTAGATGGGGTGTCATAATACAATTATCAAGCTTGAGTAATGGGGAATTAGGTGCGAGGGGTTCTTCGATAAAGACATCCAGCGCTGCGCCAGCGATACGCTTATCGGATAATGCCTTGGCCAATGCAGCTTCATCCACAATCCCGCCTCGGGCACAATTTATCAAACGAGCCGTTTTCTTCATTAATTCAAATTGTTGTTCAGAAATAAGATTGGTTGTCTCTGTCGTCTTAGGGATATGAATGGTGATGTAATCGGATTCTTGCAACACGACCGTCATCTGGGCCATCTGTACCCCAGCATGCGTCGCAGCTTCTAGAGAAATGTAAGGATCAAAGACAAGCACAGACATACCAAAGGCCTTGGCATATCTTGCGATCGTGGAACCGATACGGCCAAAACCTATGATCCCCAATGTCTTTCCATACAGTTCCACTCCGCTAAATTTGGATCGCTCCCATTTTCCGGCCTTCATGGATGCACAGGCCTGCGGGATATTGCGAGAAAGGGCCATAATGAGACTCATGGTATGTTCGGCAGTCGAGGTCGTATTGCCTGCCGGTGTATTCATGGTGACGATGCCTTTTTGGGTCGCTGCCTTGAGGTCAACATTATCCAAACCTACCCCCGCGCGCCCGATGAATTTTAGACGGTCCGCCTCTTTAATAATATCCGCGCTTACCTTGGTCGCGCTGCGGACAATGAGGGCATCGTAGTCCTTAATGATTTTCTTAAGTTGATCGGAAGTCAAATTATATTGACAATCCACCTGGAATTCTTTGATGGCTTTTAATATGGCAACGCCTTCTTCAGCTAATTGGTCACTAATCAATATCTTGTTGATCATATCCCACCCTTGCGACAAGGTTACGTATTAAAAGTTTTCTGGGCCGCGGCCACGCCAACACCACAAGTAAATTGGTGTCCCAGTTGGGTTAGGACCTTTTCCAGGCAGGATATACCTGTAAGGATATCGTACTCATCCAAACACCCCATGTGCGCGATACGGATAATTTTTCCTTTTAGAGAGTCTTGGCCGCCGGCAATGGAGATCCCATAAGTATCCCGCATGATCTTGACGATTTCTCCACCATCTATTCCCACCGGAAGGCTGATCGCTGTTAGGACATTGGACATGGCGGATTCATCTGGAAAAAGCGACAGCCCAAGCGCCAAGGCCGCCTGCCTAGTCGCTTGCGCAAGGCGCGCGTAATGCGTGAGAAGATTTTCCAAACCTTGCGCTTTAATACGCCGGAGACTCTCATTGAGGGCAATGACAATGCCGATCGCCGGTGTAAATGGTGTATCCATATCTTCCAGTGCTTCTTTTGCTTTACGTAAATCAAAATAATAACGTGCATTCTTAGATTGAGCAATGCGTTGCAATGTCTTTTCATTGACTGAAATGAACGCCAGCCCTGGCGGCAACACGAGTCCTTTATGCGAGGCCGAGACAACGACGTCGACCCCCCAGCGATCAGTCTTAAGATCAGTTACCCCCAAACTACTGATGGCATCAACGACCAGGATAGCCCGGGTATCACGCACCACTCGTGCCACGGCCTCCACATCGGTCGTCACGCCGGTTGAGGTCTCACACTGGGTGATAAAAACTGCCTTAATATCTTCATTGGCATTCAGACGTTTTTTAATCTCATTGGCCTGAACTGCTTTTCCCCACACGACCTCCAACACCTCTGTTTTAACGCCGTAACTACGACACAATTCAGTCCAGCGCTCACCGAATTTTCCCCCCTCTACGGTCAGGGCCTTATCACCAGGCGATAACAGATTACTGACCGCTGCCTCCATTGCCCCGGTGCCAGAACAGGTCAATACGTAAATGTCATTATTCGTCTGAAAAACATATTGCAAGCCCTCGATGGCCCCTCTAAGATTGTCTTGAAACTGAGGCGTGCGATGATGGATAATGGGGCGTCCCAGCGCGGCGCAGATTTCCGGTGGAATCTGGGTGGGGCCCGGGGTCAAAAGGAGGTTACGTTTCATCATAGGATCTCTCTAGCCTTTTTTGGATTTTTTTGTTGTGATGATGACCTCATCGACTAAGCCATATTCTTTGGCCTCGTGTGCGGTCATAAAAAAATCCCTGTCAGAATCTTTCTGAACCCTCTCTATGGATTGACCGCTGTGATGCGCCAAGATCCGTGTCAATTCCTCTTTGATGCGTAAAATTTCCTTGGCCTGAATAGAGATGTCGCTAGCTGTCCCTTGCGTGCCTCCCCAGGGCTGATGGATCATGATCCGTGAATACGGTAACGCAAATCGTTTCCCCTTAGCCCCGGCGGCAAGAAGTAAAGAGCCCATACTAGCGGCCTGGCCGATGCAATAGGTGGACACATCGGGCTTAAGGAACTGTATCGTGTCATAAATGGCTAAACCGGCGGTAACTGAACCACCGGGCGAATTGACATATATATTGATGTCTTTCGTTGCATCTTCACTCTGGAGAAACAATAACTGGGCGATGATCAGATTAGCAACGGTATCATCAATGGCGGTGCCAATGAAAACGATTCGTTCTTTTAATAGACGCGAATAAATATCATAGGCACGCTCTCCTTGTAAAGTTTTTTCCACAACGATTGGAACAAGCACTTGTGATTTGAGCTCCATATTATTTTGCCTCCTCCCAGGCTGCTTCTTTTAACAGAAATTCCATGACCTTTGCCGGTAAATTCTCGTTCTCACCTGCCACGATATTCTCCAGTTGCGCGATCCGATCCAATACAAGATATGCCCTGATATCTCTCTCTACGGATTCTTCCAGCTGTTGGCGTATCTCAGCTAGTTTCTTGTTAATTTCGTCCTGAGATAATCCCTGGCTGGATAAACGTTGTTTTAGTTCTTCTAATCGTCGGGCAAGCTGGCGCTTGACTAAAGACGGCGGGGCGATAACCTTGGTATTTTTTAGTAAATATGCAACTACCTGCTCTTCGATGTCAACGCGATTGTGCCGATCCTTATCTAATTCGAGTTGCCGTGACAATGCCTTTTTAAACTCTTCCAAAGAAGGAAACCCCAGACCACGGGCGAAGGCATCATCTAGGGTGACTTCCTTTCCTTCGCTGTGGTGCCTCTTGAAAGATTCAAGAGTCTGGTCCAATTCCTGTGCTGTCACGATAGAGCTTTTGCGATTGACCTTGATTTTCTTATAATCACTGACTTTAATCTCTGGCTTGATATCCAGCTTGGCAGTAAAGGTCATAATCCCTTCCTTTAGATTGACATCGACAATCTCAGGAAGATCCACAGGGTTAATATTTTCCTTTTGGATTCCCTCCTGATAAGCTTCAGGAACAAGCTCCTTAATAACCTCTTCTTGAGCGAGCTTACTGTGTTGAGATTCTAAGATGTGCCGCGGGATATTCCCCGGACGAAATCCCTTGACCTTGACTGCCTTGCCTAATTCTCCATAAATCTTATCAAATTTCTTGGAAACGCGTTCCTTAGGGATCTCAAATTTCAATTCTCGCCGAATAGCATCTAATTTTTTAATCGCGATTTTCATAAAACTCCTATCTTTTGTGTTACATCCTGAATTTTTCTCCCAAATAAATTTTCTTTGCCTCGGGATCATTGATCAAATCTTCTGCTGTCCCGGAAATAATAATTTTGCCATCAGCAATCAAATACGCCCTGTCGGTAATGGAAAGGGTCTCGCGCACATTATGGTCGGTCAAAAGAATACCCAATCCACGGGACTTTAAATTTTTAATAATCTCCTGAGCCTCGGCAACGACAATAGGATCAATCCCAGAGAAAGGCTCATCCAACAGCAAGAAAGACGGGTTCGTCACCAAGGCCCGTGTGATTTCCAGGCGTCGACGTTCTCCGCCAGAAAGTGTATAGGCCTTATGCTTAGCTAGGTGGGCAATATTTAATTCCTCCAATAATGACTGCAGACGTTTTTTCCGTTCTTTGGCTGCGATCGGTAACGTCTCCAGAATAGCCAGAATGTTTTCTTCCACCGTTAGTTTCCGAAAAATAGAGGCCTCCTGTGCCAGGTACCCCATGCCCAGACGGCACCGTTCATGGATAGATTTGTAGGTGATCTTCTCGTTGTCAAAATAAATTTCACCTTCATTGGGCTTAACAATCCCTACCGTCATATAGAAAGTGGTGGTCTTCCCGGCGCCGTTGGGTCCCAGCAAACCAACAATCTCTGATCGCCCAACCGTGATGCTCAGCCCGTCCACGACACGGCGTTGACTGTATTTCTTGACCAGGCCCCTAGTTTCCAAGAGATGTAAAGACATCGTTTCCTTCTGTCAATAGAATCAATTTGGGTCTGCCGGAGAGAGTCAGGCGTCGCTGTGTCCCATCGTAGACGGCCTTGTCCGAAAAAGATTTATTTTCGCCGCGAATAAGGATCACGTTGCCCGTACAAATCATTTCTTTTATCTGTTTTTTCTCTTCGTCAAAATATATCTCCATGCGGTCGGCCTGCAAGGTCTGATCCTCTTGGGCGGCGACTACCTGGTCCTCAAAGACGGCATAGGATTTAGCCTGATCGATCGTCATGGGACCGCTAGAGGTAATGGTGACAATCTTGCTCTCCTCTGGGGCAGGGGCGGTATCCATGACCACCTTCACGTCCTTTTCGATTTTAGCGGTCTTCAAGGCTGGGTGTGCCTGCATGCCTTGACCGGTAAGCGTCATGTCTTTATCCGTAATAGTGACAGGGTCCTGGGTCTGAACCAGATCTTTGTTGCGATCCCAATCCAGAGAATCCGTGGATAACCGAACACCACGCTCACCGGTAACCACCACGTCTTTTTCTAGATGAATATTGCCGCTGACCTGATTAATTGTCCCCACCTGCGAGACCAGATTGACTTTTTCATCCATGTAAGATTCGGCATCCACATCAGCAATCTGGATGACATCTCCCAGGATGTCAGCCTTGCTACCGTTAACTACCCATGATTTTTTACCATCTTGCGTATATCCTTCTAAATTAAATCCTTGAAACTGTTGCGCGGGTGAAGAGTCATCGGCCAGCGCTATCGATGACTGGGCCAGGATGGAGAACGCAACGATCAAGACATATTCTGCCTTCATATACGATTCATCCCAATTGAGTAAGAATTTTTTCCCATTTACCCTGAACTTTCAAAATAAGCTCAACTATTTCTCGGACAGCCCCGCGGCCACCATGGCTTTTCGTAATATAATGAGCCGCCTCTTTTACCTCGCCAACCGCATTGGGCACCGCGACCGCGACCCCCACCCTGCGCAATACGGCTAAGTCTGGCAGGTCATCACCCACAAAGCAGACATCTTCGTCCGTCAGTCCTAATTCCTGAATCAACTGCCGGTAAACACCCTGCTTAGGATACGCGTCTTGGCAGATTTTGTCAATTTTAAGATCTTTGCCCCGGATAGTGACGGCACCAGATGACCGGGCAGAAAGGATAGCTGTCTTAATGCCAGCCTCACGCAGCAAAACAAGTCCATATCCATCCTGGACATTAAAAAGCTTGATCTCGCTTCCTTCGTTATTGAGGGCGATTGTCCCATCGGTCAACACCCCATCGACATCCATCACCAGGAGCTTGATCTTTTGAATCTTTTTTTTTAAGATAGCCTTCATACCAAGCCGACCCTTAGTAGATCCTGCACGTCCAACAGACCAACAAGCCTGCGGCGCCGATCCAGAACCGGTATCTCATCAATTCTTTTCTCTTTTAAGATATTAAGCGCCTCGGCAGCAAGGTGATCCTGGACAATCGTGATGGGTTGCGGTGTCATGACTTCCGATACTCGACGCTGAAGAATAGCGGTATCCATTTTTAGATGCCGACGCAAATCACCATCAGTAAATATCCCCACCAATCTCCCTTTTTTATTTAAAACGCAGGCCGAACCGCACCGCGCCTGGGTGATGGCAAATAAGACTTCTTTGACATTCATATCCTCGCGCACCTTGGCGTAGTGGGTGCCTGTGCGCATGATATCTTCGACCTTCAACAAAAGTTTACGGCCCAGTGATCCTCCAGGGTGATAAAAGGCGAAGTCTTCTTTGCGAAAACCCTTACGGACGATCAAACAGGCTGCCAGGGCATCACCCATCACCAGCGTTGCCGTTGTCGATGCCATGGGGGCCAGCCCTAAAGGACATCCTTCTTTTTTGACAGAGACATCAAGGACGACGTCTGCGTGTCTCGCCAAGGATGAATATTTGTTTCCTGTTATAGCAATGGTACGAGAGCCGATTTTTTTAATGAGCGGCAACAATCGTTTAGTTTCCTCGGTCTCACCGCTAGTAGAAATGATGATGACTACGTCCTGGCGTGTCACCTGCCCTAAATCCCCATGGATGGCCTCGATGCTGTGCATCCACAGGCTGGGCGTACCAGTCGATGATAAGGTAGCAGCGATCTTGCGGCCGATAATACCCGTCTTGCCCATGCCAGCGACAATCACGCGACCCTTGCACTTATCAATAAGATCAACAGCTCCAACAAAATCTTTATTAATTCTTCCCGTCAGTGCCCGGATGGCCTCGGACTCTATCGCAATCACCTCTTTAGCTTTTTGAATAGTCATACATCCTCGATGGGGTGTCTTTACCTAATAAGTTTATCGATTGCCTGCAGGTCCGTGAGTAATCCTCTTAGTTTACGCAAGGCCAACATGTTAGGACCATCTGAACGTGCCCTCAATGGATTGGGATGGACCTCCATAAATACCGCATCGCATCCGGCCGCGACTGCCGCCCGTGACAAAAGAGGGATATATTGACTCTGACCACCTGAAGCCGTTTTTAGCCCCCCTGGCTGCTGAACGCTGTGGGTCGCATCAAAGACAACAGGATAACCAATCTCGCGCATAATACTCAGTGCCCTAAAATCGTTGACCAGCGTGTTGTAACCAAAACTTGTCCCGCGTTCCGTCAATAAAATTTTTTTGTTGCCTGTGCTGGTAATTTTGTGCACAACCTGCTCCATATCCCAAGGAGCCAGGAACTGTCCCTTTTTAACATTGATGGTTTTTTGTGTTTTTCCTGCGTGCACCAAAAGATCCGTCTGTCGACATAAAAAGGCGGGGATTTGAATCACGTCCAAAACCTTTGCCGCTGCCTCGATTTCATGATTATTGTGCACATCGCTTAGGATGGGCAAGCCCAATTCTGCTTTAACCTCAGCGAGGATCTGCAGGCCCTGCATAAAGCCTAGACCACGAAAGGAGCGAAGCGATGTCCTGTTGGCCTTGTCATAACTGGCCTTGAAAATGAGCGGAATTTGCAACTCGCTGGTAATTTGCTTAAGGGTGCGGGCAATATTAATGACCATCGAGCAGCTCTCAATGACGCAAGGGCCTGCTATCAAGGCCAACGGACTTCCCTGACCAATCTTAATACTACCCACCTGAACAACGCGCGTTAAATGTCTCATCGTTTTAAGATTATTTAATCAGCTGCTCGACGCGGGCCAAATCTTCAGGGGTATCCACACCGATTGTCTCCATCGTTGTCACGACCGTCTTTATCTTAACGCCAGTAGTAAGGGCCCGCAGCTGTTCTAATTGTTCAGCCTGCTCCAGCCATGATTTCTTCATCTTGCTGAAATGAATCAAAAAATCTTTTCGGTACGCATAAATACCTAGATGCCGGTGGTAGGGAATTTTTTTTATGCCAACACGATCTCGATCATAAGGAATGACTGATCGCGAAAAATACAAAGCATATTGCTGATTATCCGTAATGACCTTAACGACATTGGGGTCTTCTAGCTCAGTTTGGGTCTTAATCGCCTTGATCGCAGTCGCCATCGCCAGCGATGGATCCTTCGCAAGAAGCTGCACCAAATCATCAATGGTGTCATGATAGATAAGAGGCTCGTCTCCTTGGATGTTGACCACGATATCTACTTTCAGCCCAGTCACGGCCTCGGCAATACGGTCCGTGCCGCAGGTGTGCGTGGGGGCGGTTAATACCGCCTTGGCGCCGAATTCCTGGGCCGCTTGCAGGATGCGCTGATCATCACAAGCAATCATCACCTCTTCTAAATGGCGAGCCTGTTTGGCGCGTTGCCATACATGCTGGATCATGGGCTTGCCCTTGAGCGGCGCCAGCACTTTACCTGCAAAACGTGTTGCCGCCCAGCGGGCCGGAATGACACCGATAGCGCGCATATTACCGCTTAGTTGATCAGGCCTCATTTTGCAGGGCCTCCAAAAGCTCTTGTTTGCTCACGGCAACTGCCCCCAATTTCCCAACGACAATCCCTGCCGCTAAATTGGCCAAATACGCGGCGTCTTTTTTCGTCGCGCCAGCAGCAAGACTTAAGGTAAAGGTAGCAATCACTGTATCACCAGCCCCCGAGACGTCATAAACCTCTTTAGCCTTTGTCTTAATAGACAGCACAGGTTTATTTCGTTCAAAAAGCCGCATGCCCTGCTCGCCCAGCGTAATCAAAAGAGAACCCAAATTCAAATATTTTAACAATGCCATGCCAACGTAATTAATGTCTTCACTGGTACGCAAACGGTCACTGTTGATTTTTAGCGTCTCCGGCAGCATGGAGGTCATCTTGATATTACGAATAGCGTTTTCTGTCTCTCGCAGGTTGGGTGTAATTGCGCTGACACCGCGGTAATAATCAAAGTGCTCAACCTTGGGGTCAACGACGATAATCTTTCTTTTTGCTATGGCTAAATCTCGCACGATATTGATCAAATTGGAGGTAATCAATCCCTTCCCGTAATCAGACAAAATAATGGCATCGTGAGTGTCGATGGTCCTACGAACGAAATCGACGATTTTACGTAAAATTGTTTCATCCTCCAGCTCGCCTACCTTTTCTCGGTCAATACGAACCACCTGTTGGTGTTCTGCAATGACGCGGGTCTTGCAGGTCGTGGGGAGGCGATGATCAACAAAAATTCCATATGTCGTGATTCCTTGTTGACGGAGCGTCTTCTTAAGGATTTGTCCTTCCTGATCACGCCCCAGCTTTCCTACCAATGTGACCCCGGAGGTTAATCTACGTAAATTATGCGCCACGTTCGCCGCGCCGCCTAGGGTATAAAACGACCTTTCCTCCAGGACTACCGGCACGGGAGCCTCAGGGGATAATCGCGAAGCGCTTCCCTGAATATACCGATCTAGGATAATATCCCCCAGAACTAGAATCCTTTGACGGGAAAATTTAGAGATACGATCTTTTAGCCGTATTTTATGGAGCATAGGTATTTTTATTTATAAGAAATATGACCGATAATTTTAACACAGTTTAAATACAGCGTCAACAGATTCCATAACTGACTGTATCGTAATAGGTTGCGGGACGCTTACAACCTGAGAAGTTGACCCTAACGGTCGCCAACGCTCAGGGTTAATTCCCGGATAGTTACGGGTAAAAATCGAGATAGCAGGTGTCCCTACCCCCACGGCGATATGGACGGGTCCTGAATCGTTGGAGATGAGCAACTGACATCGCCTTAATAAAACTGCCAATTGCCCAACCGTTGTCTGCGACCTTAGATCCCATATCGGCACGCGCACCTGCCTTGCAATGAACTGGGAAATTTCTGCGGTCCGTTTAGACCCAATTAGAACAATGACACTCGGATACCGTTGAACAACACGATTAATCAATTCCGCAAATTGTTCTACAGGCCATTCTTTGGCCGGGTCGCTGGCCTGTGGGTGGAGGGCAATCATTCGCTGATGGGGCTGAATATGCCGGGTCCGACATTGTGCCTCCAGCCATTTTGTGGCGTCCGAGCTGACAGCGACATACACGTCATCCGCCAAGCCCTGCAGTGATTTTTCCAGAATAAGATTGGGCGGAATTGAAAGATGACGCAAGAGGTCTAAACAATATTGAGCCTCATGCCGATGGCCTAGATGACGTTCGTCACGAACAGGGTCAGTCAATAAAAAACCGGCCTTTTCATTTTTATAGCCGATGCGACGCGGGATTCCAGCAAGAAAGCACAGCCAGTTGGTCCGTTTTTTCGTATGATAGATAATGGCCAAATCGAACTTGCGTTGCCGCAAGTCTAATACCAACCTAAAGAATCCCCCTATCCCAGCATGTCTGCCCTGGCGGTCATCTACGAGGATTTCATCCAGACAAGGATTATCGATTAAAAGCTCTCGCGTCGAGGCCCCCACGAGAATCGCAATGCGGGCCTGCGGCCAAGACTTCTTAAGGGCCTTGATAGCCGGTGTTGTCAGGACCACATCCCCCAAGCGGTCGGTACGTACAATAAGGATATGAGGAAAATGATTCATGGCTTGGCTAAAATAACCTTTTTCCTAAGAACATGAAAACTATTCAAGACATCTTGACCGGTGATGGCCTCCATACAGGTATGCCGATAAGAGTCCTTAAGGCTGCGGCAAGCGGCACAATCTTGATTATTGCGCAGGTAATGACCGTTCGCCCCCCAAGGGCCATATCGTTGTGGATCGCTAGGGCCAAACAAAGCCAAGACGGGGACATCTAAATAACTTGCCAGATGCATGGGCGCGCTGTCATTGACAATGGCCAAGAAGGCGCCTTGGAGCACAGCGGCTAATTCAAGCAGACTCGTCTGTCCGCATAAATTAACGACATTGCCCATCAATACCTGCTTGAGGCGTTCTGCTGCTCCTCGATCATTTTTATCGCCCACACAGACAACTTTCCAATCATCGTGTTTTACCAACCAATAGCACACCTCTATAAAACAATCGATAGGCCAGCGCTTGGCCTGATCGGCAGCCCCCGGCGCGACCACAATATATTGGGGGCAATCGCCAAAGGCCTGCGTCAATGTTTTCTGGACGGAAGTAGTATCCCCGCTAGATACCGTAACAGCGTATCTTTTATTTGATTCTAAGGTATACGGGTAGGCCGTTCGTAAATGTTGTAGATGTTTTTGACGCATATGCGTCGGTGTGTTCTGATTAACCAAGCAAGGCGTTCTATATCGTGGAGAAATCAAAAACGGAATTGCCGTATTGCGCAGGTCCACAACGAGATCAAAAGATTGCGCGCGTAACTGCAGGACCCAAGACAGCGTTATCCAAAAGGGTTGTTTTTTGTCAAAAATATGTAACTGGTGGATATGGGGATTGCCTTGAAACAAAGTCTGTGCCTTGGGGCCGACAACGAGAGATAGCTGGGCCTCAGGGAAATCATTACGCAAGATATCAACAACCGGCAATGTCAGGACAACATCGCCGATGTTGGATAAAGACACCACCAAAATCTTATGAATTTCTGATCGAGCGGATAACATCCATCACCTCGGCTACGCTTACTGCCTGCATGCAGGTATTGTCAGGACAATCCGTATAATAACAGGCCTGACGGTTACATCCAATGTCATGACGTAAGATAATAGCGCGGCCCGTGCCGCGGGGACCGGTGAGCGTTGGATCCGTGGGTCCAAAAATACTCAAGGTCGCTGTGCCTACACTAGCGGCGATGTGCAACGGTCCCGAATCTGCTGATACAACGGCATTGGCCCGCTTCATCAATGCGATCAATTGTCTTAGATTAATCTTGCCTGCCAAGACAAGCGGTCTTTGTGACAAGGGGGCAATAATTGCTTGGATAAGGGAGGCATCATCTTGTGTCCCGGTGACAATTGTCCGAACATCCATTTCGCGATTCAAATGATCAATCAAGCGCGTAAAATAGGCAGGAGGCCAGCGTTTTAAATTCCAATTGCCACCAGGATGAATAATGACTAAAAAAGTAGTAGGGGTAATTTGGTGGCAGTGCAAGATCCCTGCTATCTCCTTTTGGGCTTCTTGATCAACCCGCAACGATGTGGAGCGCTCAGCCACCGTAATACCAAACGATTCCAATACCTGTAGATAATAGTCACAGCGGTGAACTTTTTCCTGTGGCCTCCCTTGAACTTGGTGGGTTAAGAAAATACCACGGTGCTTGGCGTTATAGCCGATACGATGCGGGATCCCGGAACAAAAAACTAATAAGGCCTTGGTCAAGGAGCGGTGGAGTAAAAAGGCCGCATCGAAATGTCGCTGAAAGAGGTTTATAATCAAACGTAGTTTTGCGCCCAAGGCCCTGTGTTGACCATTCTCTTCATAAGGGATAATCTCATCGATTTCTGCAATCGCCTCTAATATCCCGTGCACACGGGGTTCAGCAAGGCAACTGATCGTTGCCTGCGGATAGGCTTGCTTTAATGCCCTAAAGACAGGTGATGAAAAGATGGCATCCCCGATCCAATTCGCGTTGACCACTAAAATTTTTTTCATCATGGTGTCTCCATCATCCGTGTATACAAGGCTAATGTATCATTCACCATGGTCGTGGCACAATGATCGCGCTGGATAAATTCTCGTGCTGCCTTCCCCAGGGCCTCACGCCGGTTAGGATCTTGGAGCAACCCGATGATCGCTTTTGCCAGTGCACGTGGTTGCTCGGGTTCAACCAAAACACCTGTCTTGCCATCTTGGATAAGGCTTGGGATACCACCAACTTTACTTGCGATGACCGGTAGACCCATTGCCTGTGCCTCCATAATTGCGATGCCCAACCCTTCCTGACGCGAAGACATAATAAAAATATCCAACATCGATAGCATTGCAACGGTTGTATGAACGACAGGATAAAAGAACACTTGGTTCTCTAGGCCAGCTGCCTTAACTAAGCCTTGCAAGGATTTTTCCGTCTTTCCCCTTCCAACAATGAGCAGCTTGGTCGTAGCAAATTCTTTAACAACCGTCCTCATGGCCTCAATGAGGATATCCTGTCCCTTGACCTCAGACAGGCGGGCAATTATGCCGATGATCGGGCTATCGCCAAGATTATATTTACGACGAATTTCTTTTTTTTCAGCTGGCGTAATAGGTACGTACTGGTTTAAGTCGATGCCGCTAGGGATGAGCTGGATGCCTTGCTCAACTACCCCCCAATCACAACGTAAGTGATCTGCGACCGCATGACTAATAGCAATCGATGCCTTCCCCCAGCAGGGAAATAATTTTCGCAATAGTCTTCTCTTAAAAAATCCATGACACGTAGTAACGTGTGGCCGTCCGGTCATAATCGAAAGCCAGGTACCCATAACCTGTGTTACGCGTGTCTGGGTATGAATGATGTCGATCGCCTGTTGATGCACATAGCGGCTTAACTCCGGTAAGGCCATATAAATCTTTGGGCTTAGTTCTGATTTCGTTTGAATATTCAACAAAAGATGGTGCGCGCCGCACGATTTAAAATCGACCATCCTATTGCCAGCGCTGGAGGCAACATGAACTCCTAGCCCTTTACGGCACATCCCCTGGGCTAGCGTCAAAATATAGCTCGTGATCCCACCGCCATTGAGATGAGTTGTTAAAAAAAGGACATTCATCGCTTGGTCTGGATTAGTTCGATCACTTTGCGGACGACCTCTTCTGGTGTAATCTCACGCAGGCAGGCATGGGTTAAAATAAGACACTGGGGACTGTAACACGGCGCGCACGCCAATTTTCTCTCCAGGACGATCATGTCCCGCGCGGGAGGCCGATGCCGTCGTGAATCCGTAGGCCCAAAAAAAGCTATCAATGGTGTACGCATGGCTGCTGCCACATGTAACGGCGCCGAATCAGGCGTGATATAGACTGAGCAACGCTCAATCAGAGCGGCTAACTGCAAGATATCGGTGCGGCCCACAAAATTGACAGGCTTGGACTTGGTGGCGGCTAAGAGCTGCCCTACCAGCAGTTTATCTTTTTCCATGCCTGTTATCAAGGTGCGGATATTCTGACTTGCCAGTAGATCGCATAAACGGGCAATATATTCAACGGGCCAATTTTTGCTCTGCCACTTAATGGACGCTGCGATATTAATCCCAACGATTCGCTGAGCATTACCCACCCATTCCGTCTCCAGAAGTTCTTGCACATACTCGCGGTCCTTGGCCGATGGCCAAAGTTGCAAAGAAACCTGCGTAGGGGCCAATACCCCTATCATGCGCAACAGTTGGAACTGATGCTCCACGGCAGGGATATCGTTATGATATTCCTTCAACGGGTGCGTCAACAAGTTTCCCAGCTTGCCATTATCATATCCATAACTTTCTCGTGGAAAACTTAAAAACGCAAGTAAATGGCTGCGACGATTATTCTGAAAGTCGATAATTTTATCAAAACGATATTTACGCAATTTATAGGAAAGGATGAGCGTGCGGATCCATCCTCTCCATCTGGGTTTCAAGTCACCGACAATAATGCCATCCAGATAAGGACAGTTCTGCAGGACCTTGCGCGATTCCTTCCCTACCAGGCAATAGATTTTCGCATAAGGATATTTCTCGCGGATGGCCTTTAAGGAGGCGGTCACCAGGACCACATCCCCCAGAGAGCCAATCTTAATGACCAAGATATTAAGCGACCGCAGCAATTCCTCGTATACCGCAACCGTCTTAGAGGCCATCTGTTCTAAGGTAAACTCTGCCTCCAGCTTCGTACGCGAGGCATCGACCAAATGTCCTGCCAACTTTTTATCGCTTAAAATCCGCGTGACAGCCTTTGCCATCTCGTCTATGTCCTTTGGCGCGACCAACAGGCCAGTTACACCATCATCGATCACATCCACAACTCCACCAACGCGGGTCGCAACGACCGGCACCCCAGCTGCCTGAGCCTCCAGGATGACTCTACCAAATGCCTCTTGGGTTACCGTCGCCAGAACCAGGACATCCACCTGCGAGAGAAGCTCAGGCACATCACTGCGGTTGCCCAAAAATTCCACATGCCCATGAACACCCAGTCGGCGGCTCAGAAGTTGCAACTCGGCCTTGTACGATTGTTTGCCAGCTGGCGCATCGCCAATAATCCAAATGCGGATATTAGGTAGGGTACGGATAACCTTGGCCATCGCCTGCAGGAAAAACGTGTGTCCTTTAAGCGGCGTAAGACGACCGATAATAGCCACCCTATACGATGGTTTCCCGGCAAGAGAAGGCCGTTGATGGCAAAATCTTTTTAAATCAACACTGCGGGGGATACATCGAATACTGCGGGGAGAAACACCGAACCGTTCGATCATGTGTCGCCCAATAACTTCGCTGGGCACAATGACCAGTTTCGACCACCCCATGATTTGACTAAAAATTCGATTTTCGTAATAACCATGACAGGTGGTAAGAAATGTTGCCTGTGTCTTATGGCAGGCGAAATAAGCGATCCAGGCCGGAACCCTCGAGCGGGCATGCACGATGTCCACCTGCTCTCCTTGGATGATCTTACGCAATGCCGCAACTGATCGGATCATAGTCCGCAGGGATTTCTGATGAACGGGAAGCGCATAATGTTTTGTCCCTGAGCTCTCTAGTGCGGGCACCAGTTCACCGCCATTGGATACAACGATGGAACGGTAACCGCGATTAACCAAATAATTAGCCAAATCAACGGTCCCGGTCTCTACGCCACCAACGTTTAATTCCGGCAAAATTTGTAGGATGGTTATCGATTTCACTAAATTATTTTCCGTACAGCCTCTAAGATCACGGGGTTATCATCCAGTCTCTTGGTTTGAATTTTCCCTTTGGCAATGTCGTAAACGACCCTGCCGACATCCACGACGCCGCTAACAAGAATATGCCCTTGCGCGCTTAATTGTTCAATAAAGGCAAGGTGTTTATTGAATTTTCCAGTCCATTTGTCTTTTATCTGTGGCATAAAGACAATGGTATTCTTCCCTGAGCTGGCCGACTCTGAGACCATGGAGATGCTGTCACCAGAGACAACGTTAATGTCTGACAACCCCAAGATTCCCCCCATAACCTCAGGAATTTGATTTTCGCTGGCAAGGACCAACAATGCACATCGGGGGTGTTTACGCAATCGCCTTTGGATTAATTGCTCAACGGCCGGCGGTGTGCGCCGTGACGTTGTAACTAATAGGTCAGCATTAATTTCTTGGGCAACGCCACTTACTTGATCAATCAATATCTTCATTTGATGCTCGCTTAAAAAAATATTCTTGGAATCACCTCCAACAAAAATTCCAATCTTGAGCTTGTGATTGTCCTTAAGATGCGAATAGCGGTTCAAAAGCGCCTGGGATTGTTCCTCTAGATATTCCGGAATAATGATATTCGGCGCACCTTGGGTGTAGGCCAAATGTGCACGCGCATTTGAATGGGATGGCATCGCATCATGGCGTGGTAAAATAACCAGATCAAACCGCTGGTATCCAAAAAATGCGGGCTTGAGGATCGTAACGCTCTTAGCGCGTTGATCCTTAGCAAGGAAATGATTAAGAGCGGCAACGGAGGACCCGCAAGAAACAATAAAATCCGCTGCCATCGGGCGTACAAGTTTATAAGAATCTGCTGTTAGAAACCATTGGAGCCATTCCACATGTCCTTGATAGAACCATGGTAAAAATGACCACACCAAGATTTCAAAAATATGCCGATGGTGGGGGCTTTTAAATTTTATGGAGACCGTGCAGACACTAGAACGGATGTTACGTTCAAGCAAGGCCTTTTGCAGCATCCGCGCCACGGACTCGGATTGTCGTAGGTGCCCTATCCGACCATCGTCTAAAATCACAATCGAGGCCTGATCCGAATATTTCCAAATTTTATAAAACCACATGTACTCCGCAGGATAACGTTGGATATAATCCTCCATAATCAGCGTAATCTTGGACAGATTGGCTTTAATATCTTCTTGCATGCGTCCGGTATTGACTAGCTCTAATGGCGGATGGACAATCATCCGGTGACGTCCATTGGCCTGGCGATGAATAACGCTAAAACAGATTGGTACCCCCCATTTTAATCCCATGCGCAAGGCGCCTACTGCCATGGAAGCGGTGCGGCCAAAAAATGGTACCCTAATCCCATCACGGCCGCCCTGATCTACGACCATACCGATGACTTCATTATTCGCAAGACTACGGACAACATCGCGAGTTCCCATCCCTTTAGAGAGAACCACATAACCCCCGCAGGAGCGATAAGAATTGAGGAGTTCGTCCAGATAAGAATAGCGCGCTTGAGGATTCACAATAACCTTGTACGGTAATCGTAGCATGGCGCAAGATAAACTGGCTAACTCCCAGCTCCCGAAGTGCATGGCCAACATGATGGCGCCCTTGCCTTGTTTGAGACACTGCGAAAGATGATCTACCCCTTCTACATTGATGGTGTCTTTAAAACGCTGCGGATTAATCAATGGGATGCGCAATAAATCGATTAAATTTTGGCCGTAATTTTGGAATAGGTCTTTCGTGATCTGCTTAATCTGCGCAGGCGACTTAGAATCGGCAAAGGCCTTCTTAAGATTGGCGTAGGCCAGGGCCTTGTGCCGTGTGTCAAAATAATAGGCCAGGCGACCGATGAGACGACCAATAAACAGCGCAACTGGCAAGGGCAGCACCCGCACCAAAACCCCAAAAGCATCAACGCTGTGATAAATCAATGATTCGTTTAAGGAACGCATCAGTTCCCTCACCCTCCAGCAATACCGTTTCGATTCTTAAAAATAGGCACTCTATTTCTTGTGCCTGATTAAACTCCGTGGCAAATTCAAGCAACTTGACCGCATCTTTGTGGGTTGTGACGATGGTGGTTATATGATTAACCCGACAGTATTCTAAAATTCGTTGGATATCTTTTTTATTATAGGCATGATGATCAATAAAATTAAATATTTTTTGGATCTCTGCCCCCAAACGTATTAATGTCTGCACGAAGGTGGCTGGTGAGCCAAGACTAGAAAAACAACAGATTCTCTTTGAACGTAGCATCTCTGGCATCCCTTTGGTCCCCGACTTCAAATTGACAAGTTCTATGGGCCGATACACTGCCAGGACTACTGGCTGGGGACAGTCCAATGCGGCCAATCGATTGCGTATCCCAGGGATATCCGTCCCATTGAAATCCGTCTTGGTCAAGACAATCCAATGGGCCCTGCGCAAGGCCACGAGCGGCTCGCGCAGTATTCCTCGCGGTAAGAGATAACCGTTTCCCCAGGGATTGGTTGCATCAATGGCCACGATATCCATGTCTCGGGCGAGCCGCCAATGCTGGAAACCGTCATCCAAGATGAAGACATCAACAGCGTTATTTCTAAGGTACTCTTGGGCGTTTTTGATGCGATTGGCGCCAACCAGGATCGGGACATCGCCCAGGACCTCATGCAGCATCAAGACCTCATCACTATGCACCAAGCAAGACCCCAGCCCTTTATAGCCGCGGGTAAGAATCACTGGTCGCAAATTATGTCTTTGGCACATCTGAGCCAGGGCAATCACCAGTGGTGTCTTTCCAACGCCACCCACGGTGATATTACCGATACTGATGACCGGCCGATTTAAGCGATATGATTTGCGATAACCCTGACGATACATGAAAGCGATAGTCCGCACCCCTGCGGCATACCCATACGATAAAAGCCGTAAAATGACTTTTAAAATAAAGACAGTCGCCCCGCTAACCTGATCAGTGATCACACGATAAAAAAACATTTTCATATGTTCAATATCCCTGCAATTCCTTCCATCGTCTTCACTGTTGCCCCTTGATGCCGCGTGAATTCTTCTTGGGCCGCCGTAAGTCCAGCTAAGCGCTCCTTTGGGTCGCTTAATAAGCGACGCATACGGTTCATGAGCTCCTCTTTGTCCTTGACCTCGATGAGCGCACCTGTTTTCAGGAAAATTCTAACAATATCTCTAAAATTCTCAGTATGCGGCCCAACGAGAGTCGGCTTGCAGTATCTAAGCGGTTCCAGCATGTTCTGCCCGCCGCGTCCACAAAAGGTCTTACCGATAACGACCAATTCCGCCAAACTATATAAATCATTCAAGCATCCTATGCGATCAACAATAAGGATACAGTCTGATCTCTGGTCCTGTGTGGGGGGCAGCTCAGAGAACTTTTGAGCACAGAATCCACGCGCCTGACACAACCGAACCACTTCGTCGCTACGCCCCACATGGCGCGGGGCAAGGACCAACCGTAATGAGGGAAATTCATTGCCCAATCTTGCATAAATATCCAACATGATCTGTTCTTCTCCGGGATGTGTACTGCCAGCGATGATTAGTTGATCCTGCGTATCAAACCCCAGTATTTCTTTGGTAAACGATGTTGAGGGCGGGGTATAATCAAACTTTAAATTACCCATAACCCGCACGCGACTAACATCAGCACCGAGGCCAATGACACGGTCAGCATCCAGTGCGCTCTGCATGCAGAATAATCGAATACACGCCAGCACTTTGCGTGTCAGCGGGGCTATAAACTGGTATCTTTGAAACGCCCGGTCTGATACCCGGCCGTTGACTTGCACGATAGGGATTCGCCGATGATATAAGAATGCATACAGATTGGGCCACCACTCTGTTTCTGCAGAAATATAGATAACCGGTTTCAGCACATCCAGGTACCGACGAACAACCCAGCTAAAATCCAAAGGCGCATAGACAATAGTTAGAGTATTATTAAATCTTTTCTGAGCAAGTTCATAGCCGGTTGGTGTGACCACTGAAAGGACAATGCGATATTCTGCAAACCGCTGACGGATGCTCTCGACCAGCGGCACAATAGTCAGCACCTCCCCCACGCTAACGGCATGCACCCAAATTGTCTTTTTTGTACTGGAACCTGCGACCGCACCGAGCGATATCGCGCATCGCCTCCAAAACCCGCCGTGCCATTTTCTTTTCCATAGCAAGTAGGGTAGATATACCAAAGCGGTGATGAAAAAGAATATGTCATAGAAAATAAACATGGATATGTTTTATGCCCGTGGATGGGCCTGGTCATACACTTTTTTCAAACGCTCGGTCGTGACGTGGGTATAAATCTGGGTCGTGGACAAATGCACATGACCTAGTAGCTCCTGAACCGATCGCAAATCAGCGCCCCTATTTAAAAGATGTGTGGCGAAGGTATGCCGCAGGACGTGCGCAGAGATGTCCTGCGATATGCTCATCTTCTTAATATATTTGTGAACGATCGTCGTGATGCTACGGCTAGAGAGACGCGTCCCATTTTTGTTAAGAAAAAGGATATTCGAGGTTTGTTTACGACTTCCCCAATAATCCTGTATGGCTATAATGGCCTTTTTGCCGATAGGAACCAGACGCTCTTTCTTCCCCTTCCCTGCCACCTTAACGATATTGCCGATAAGATCCACCTGCTCGATATTAAGACCCACCAATTCGCTAACCCGCATACCAGTACTGTACAGTGTCTCTAGGATGGCGCGATCACGTTTACCCATCACGTTATTGGTCACCGGCATCTCCATGAATCGAATCGCCTCATCTTCGGTGAGAAACTTCGGCAGCCGTTTTTCTCTTTTGGGTGACATCAAAAGAATAGCTGGATTATTCTTAATTAGGCCGTCGCGGTGCAAGAACTTAAAGAAACTACGCAAAGAGGAAAGTTTGCGAGTAAGAGTCCTGCCGAGATAAGGCTTGGTCCTTAGGTGAGCAAGAAAATGACGCAGGAATAAATAATCAATCTTTTCAATACTGGTCGATCCGGTAAATTGACCGAATTCCCGTAGATCAACCGCATAATTGACGATGGTATGCCTTGAATAATTCTTCTCGATTTCCAGATAGGTAATGAATTTGTCGATATACCGATCCATCTTCCTATTCTTTTAAGAGGATGATACGCTTTTCGGTAGCTCTTTGGCCACATAGGTGCATTGTGGATAATGGCTGCAGCCGTAAAATGTGCCCCGCTGTGACCGGCGCTGAATTAATTCGCCGTTGCAACTGGGCTGCGGGCATTGAATCCCGGATGAAAAAGGTTGAGCAAATTTACATTCAGGAAATCCACTGCAACTTAAGAATTTGCCGCGACGTCCCCACTTAACGACCATCTGCTTGCCGCAGGTAGGGCAATACTTGTCAACCAACTCATGCTGCCTAACGATATGTTTTTCGGCGTACGTCAATTCTTCCTGAAATGGTTTATAAAATTCTGCCAAAAGCCGCGGATATTCAAGCTTGCCTTCTTCAACTAAATCTAAGTTTGCCTCCATCTGAGCGGTAAATTTTATGTCCATGATCTTAGAAAAATATTCAACCAAAAGATCACAAATCGTAATACCCAATTCAGTCGGTGTTAAATAGCCTCGGTCGCGGGTGACATAATAACGCGCGACTAATGTCTCAACTATAGCGGCATAGGTGCTCGGCCGTCCGATACCGTCCTCCTCTAAATCCTTCACAAGGCTGGCATCGGAGAAACGAGCCGGTGGTTTAGTAAAGTGTTGGGATGGTTTAATCTCGATCAACTCAAGGATATCACCTTGCGCATAAGACAAAAGATCGATCTTGGCTTCCTGGGCGCCCTCTTCCCGGTTAAGACACAAAAATCCATCAAATACCAGCGTTGAACCGGAACTACTAAATTGATATTGACCAGCCTGGATCTCCACTCTTTTTTGCTGATATATCGCCGCTGACATCTGAGAGCCGACATAGCGCCTCCAAATTAATTCGTACAGTTGGTATTGATCCGGCTCCAAGAAGGGCTGCATATCTTGTGGTCGACGCAGGACATCGGTCGGACGAATCGCCTCGTGCGCCTCCTGGGCAGATTTTTTTGATTTATACCTATGTGCCTCTGGGGGCAGATACACAGCGCCATACGTTGTTTTAATAAAATTCTGCAACTTTACCAACGCCTCATTAGAGATATGGATCGAGTCGGTGCGCATGTAGGTGATCAGACCTACGACCTCGCCAACCCCCAGCTCGATTCCCTCATAAAGCTGCTGAGCGATAGACATGGTGCGGCTGGCATTGAACCGTAACTTGTTAAAGGCCTCCTGTTGTAAGGTACTGGTGATAAAAGGCGGGCTAGGGCGACGCTGAACCTCTTTTTGAAGAACGCCAATAACTTTAAATCTTTCATTTTTGAGCGCTGCAACGATCGCGTCTGTCGGTGTCTGCGAATTCAATTCAAGCTTCTTGCCGTCCATCTTTTCTAGTGATGCCGTAAGGAGAGCGAGGGAATCTGCTTTACGTAAATCAACGGCAATCTCCCAATACTCAACAGGAATAAAATTTCTGATTTCCCGTTCTCGATCGACAATGATCCGCAGGGCAACGGATTGCACGCGTCCCGCACTCAGACGCGAACCAACCTTTTTCCATAATAAAGGACTAATCTTATAACCGACGATGCGATCCAAAATCCGTCGGGCAATCTGGGCATCAATCTTTTTACGATCAAAATCTCTGGGGTGTTGGAAGGCCTGCAAAACCGCGTCTTTAGTGATTTCCTGAAAGGTAACGCGGTATATCTTCTTACCATCCCCCATATGCCCTATCAAATTCCACCCAATGGCCTCCCCTTCCCGGTCAGGGTCCGTAGCAAAATAAATGGTCTCGGCACTTTTGATTTCATTTTTCAGCTTCTTTAAAAGTTTGGTTTTATTGCGCAATACGATGAACTTGGGCTTAAAATGATTTTCAATCTCAATGCCTAAAGAAGACTTTGGCAAATCGATTAAATGCCCCATGGAGGAGAGGACCTTGTATTTCTCCCCTAGGAACTTATGGATAGTCTTCACTTTTGCCGGAGATTCAACAATGACAGCCGCTTTTGCCATTTTATTGCCTCACAAACAATTTACCGGGTAACTGCTTAATGAAATGTTTTAACTCTAAACGAAGTAAAACTGCATTGGTATCTAATGGATCCGTATCACAGCGATCCGCCAGTTCATCGATATGCACAGGCCGATCGCTGATGGCATTATAAACAAGAAGTTCTGTTTCGCTAAGAATTTTTGTTGAAATTTGTGCGATAGCAACGGTATTAGGGCTCTCCTCAAGACTATTGAGTCCCGCCAAGAGAAGCGGCCGCAGGTCTTCTAAGATGTCGTCAACACAAGAAACGAGTTTTGCCCCTTGTTTGATGAGATTGTGAACTCCCTTAGATGTTGGGCTATCCACCTTGCCTGGAACAGCATACACTTCCCGACCCTGCTCCAGGGCACAATCAGCAGTAATCAGCGCTCCGCTTCTGGCTGCTGCCTCGACCACAATCACCCCCAGCGAGAGACCGCTAATAATGCGATTACGACGTGGAAAGTTGTAAGCCAAAGGTGGTGTCTTCATGGGAAATTCAGAAATAAGAGCCCCCTTGTTTGCCACTTCCTCATATAACTTTGCATTTTCCAGAGGATAAATTTGGCTTAAACCGCAACCTAAAATAGCCACGGTATTTGCGCCTGTGCGCTTCGCGTGTAAGGCGCCATGGTGGGCCGCCGCATCAATGCCCCTAGCCATTCCAGAGACGATGGTTAAACCAGCCTCCGCCAGACGCGCGGCAAATTGCTGTGCAATCGTTATACCATAAAAACTTGCCTGCCGTGAACCAACAATCCCTATCGCTAAGGACATGTTTTCTGGAACTTGGCCGCGGACATAGAGCACAACAGGCGCATCAGCAATTGCGCGCAAGGGCAAAGGATAATCCGCATCGTTTATAGTAAGAATCTTAATACTCCCTTGGCGGATGAGCGTCTCTTCGTTTTTGAGAAATGCCTCGTGAGGGAACTGGGCAATGGCAGCGGCTGACCCTGGGGAGACAGCTTGATCCGCGATCAGCGCCTGCGAGCCTATGGCAAGGACCTTCTGTGCGCTTCCATAATATTGAACGAGTCGATGGATATCCGCGTTGCGCAACTGCGGTATGGCATTGAGGATTAATAGGGCATCTGATTCATTCATTGATTTAAGAGACGGATGATCTCTGCAGAGATTTCAGTCACGGTCTTTGTGTCTGTTTGGATGATATAGTCAGCCTGTTCATATAACGATTTGCGTTGATTAATAAGTTCGGCAATCCGAGCTTTCGGCTGAGATATATTTAATAAGGGCCTGTTTTTCTGATGCTTGATACGCTTATAAATCGTTTCAGGCGACGCAGCAAGGTAGATGAGGATACCATTGCGGCGTAGGTTGTCCATATTCTGCGGATTTAGAACCACCCCACCGCCACAGTCAATGATAACATTTTTCTTTGTTGCCGCTCTTTTTACCGCCTCTCGTTCTCTGTCCCGGAAATACTGTTCGCCGCGATTACGAAATATCTCTGGGATAGATTGAGCCTCTTTATCTTCGATCAAGGTATCGGTTGAAATAAGTTCCTTACAGAAGAATTCAGCTAAACGTTTAGCAACTGTTGACTTGCCTGAGCCCATAAAGCCTATTAAGACAATATTCTTCAATGCCCCGACCTCTAATACAATTAATACAATCCATATCCGCGCACAATCCAGCCAATCAGCTGATCCCCGCAAAAAAGACTCATGATGGCGCCGGTTACTAAAAATGGTCCATAGGCAATTGTACTATCTTTGGTGCGTATTTTTTCTATAATGCCATAAACCGCACCAAAGATTGGAGACAAGAAGAATGTCAGGATCGCAAGCTTCCAGCCCAAGAAGGCGCCGATCATGGCCATGAGCTTGACATCTCCGCCCCCCATTGATTCTTTCTTAAATAAAAAGTCTCCCAAAATACCCATCGCATAAATGATCCCGCCACCGACCAGTGCACCTAAGAAGGATAGCCCAAAAGATTTCAAATGAGCCGGGATAACGCCCCACGGGCCAGCGCTATAACTGACCTCATGCAAGGCAGGGACCAAAAGACTGAAACCCAACCCAGCGATCATTCCTCCAACGCTAATTTCATCCGGGATAATCCGATGTTTAAAATCGATAAAGGTAGCTACGATGAATCCACAGGTCATGGTCAGATATGCCGGCAAGACTGGTGTGAGACCGAAATATCTATAGAAGACAACGAAGACAATGGCGGTGAGCAATTCAACCAAAAAATAACGAGGAGAGATCTTGGCGCCACAGAAGCGGCAATGTCCTTTCAATAGCAGATAACTAACAAAAGGGATATTGTCATGCCATGGCAATTGTTTTTTACAATGGATACAATGGGAACGGGGGTGCACGATAGATTCTTCATGGGGCATGCGCACAATGCACACATTTAAGAAGCTCCCCACGGTCGCACCCAGAATAAAGAAAAAAATATTTAAATAATCTCCCCAGCACATGGGTGTAATCCTTTCTCCAGCGCCTCACGCATTTTTTGTTTTATGCTATCATCCAATTGAATATTTGCCCAGCGCTGAAACGACAAAAGTCCCTGATAATAGAGCATGCCTAAGCCATTGACCGCGCGCGCGCCACGCTCACGGGCCAGCCTCGACAACGGCGTCTGCGCTGGATTATAAACAAGGTCGTAAACCAAAAGCCCTTTATGCAACAGATCTCCATCAATCAAGCAAGGATCTTCAGCACTCATCCCTAGAGGTGTTGTGTTAATCAAGAGCTGCGCCTCAGCGATATTAAGGTCATCAATGGTAGGGGCTATTTCGACAATACTAGTATCAATGCGCGCACCTAAATCCTTCAACAGCGCATCTAAACGGCCAGGTGTCCTGTTATATATGGTGATTGTGTTCGGCCGCTCCTGGATCATGCACAATACCGCGAGAATTGCCCTGGCCGAACCACCACCACCGAGGATGGCGATCTTCGCATCTGCCGTGCTGAATCCTAACTCAGTTAAGTGGGTCAAAAAACCAGGGGCATCCGTATTATATCCAATTAGGTCACGCCTGCTATTGATAACGATGGTATTGACCGCCATAATTTTTTGTGCCAAGGGACTCATGTTGTCCATATAACGGACAACGCTTTCTTTATAAGGCACTGTCACATTAAGTCCAAAGATTGGACTAGTCGAAGATTTAAGTTCTTGAAAAAAGCTATCCAGATCATCTTCTTGAAGCGCAAAAAGATTGTAAACGGCAGATACGCCCAATTCTTTAAAGGCCGTATTATGCATGAGGGGAGACAGGCTATGGGCAACCGGATAACCAATGATTCCGTAGACAGCGCTTTGAGCATCCATGATGACTTCTGTTTCCGAGGGATTATGTTGGTGTAAGTACTTTATTGAGGGCATTAAGATAGGCCTTGGCCGAGGCCTCGAGGATATCGGTGCTGGTTCCATGGGCAATGACATTTCTATCATCAAATTTAACCTTAACCGTCACCTCTCCGAGCGCATCCTTACCCTGCGTTACCGATTGAATAGAATAATCCAATAGCTCCCCTTTAATCTTAGTGATGGCATCGATCGCCTTATAGCAGGCATCCACAGGGCCGTCTCCGGAAGAAACCTTCTCGTAGTTTTTACCTTTGGACTTAAGAACAATATTAACCTCTGTCTTGATGTTAGTGCCGCTCTTGGACACAAGATTCACCAGGCCCCATGTCTTCTCAAATATCTTAATTTCGTCTTCAACGATGGCCAATAGGTCCTCATCAAACACATGCTTCTTTTGATCGGCTATGCGCTTAAAACGGTCAAAGGCCTTATCAAGATTCTCATCACTTAACTCTATTCCTAAATGTTTTAGCCGCACCCGGAAGGCGTGACGGCCAGAGTGTTTTCCTAGAACCAACCCTGTCCCCACAAATCCTACGTCGTCGGGACGCATGATCTCATAGGTGGAGCGCTCCTTTAGAATGCCGTCCTGATGGATGCCGGCCTCATGGCGGAAGGCATTGGCCCCGACAACCGCTTTATTGGGCGCAACAGCAAATCCAGTATACTTGCTGACGAGGCGTGATACCCGGCAAATCTCCTGCGTCTGGATGTTGGTCGTACACCCATAGACATCCTGGCGTGTCTTCAGGGCCATCACAATCTCTTCCATGGAGGCATTGCCGGCGCGCTCGCCAATCCCGTTGATCGTGCATTCGACCTGCCGGGCACCGGTACGAATAGCGGCCAGCGAATTAGCCACTGCTACTCCCAAATCATCATGGCAATGCACCGAGATAACAGCCTTGTGAATGTTGGGAACATTATTCTTGATTTCAGCAATAAGATTGCCATATTCGATAGGCATGGCATAACCGACCGTATCGGGGATATTAACGGTCGTCGCCCCAGCATCAATCACCGCTTCAAGGATGCGGTACAAAAACAATTTCTCGGAACGAGAGGCATCTTCCGGTGAAAATTCGATGTCTGCGACCTTATGGCGTGCATATTTGACTGCCTCTACGGCCATCTGCAGGATTTCTTCTTGGGTTTTTTTTAGCTTATGCTGCATATGAATCTTGGAGGTTGCCAAGAAGACATGGATGCGTTGGCGTCTGGCTGATCTTAGCGCCTCATGGGCCGCATCAATATCCTGCTTAAGGGACCGGGCCAAGGCACAGACAGTAGAATGTTGGATATGTCTGGCAACGCTACGGACACAGTCAAAATCACCTTTAGAAATGACCGGGAATCCAGCCTCGATAATATCAACGTCCAACCGTTCCAAGGCATAGGCGATCTCAAGTTTCTCGTGCTCGTTCATGCTCGCGCCCGGTGCTTGTTCGCCGTCACGTAATGTGGTGTCAAAAATGAGTACTTTATTTTCTTGATTCATGGAGCTCCCAATTTCCATCTTTATTCATCTCTTTCTGAAATAGGGCAATCTTTTCTCGGGCGTATTTTAAAGAGACATTGCCTCGTCCCTCTCCGCATTGATTGGCATGAGAATGAATCAACACATCGTCCATTTCTTCAATAGAGACATGGTGTCTTTTGATTCCCACCAGGCGTAAGTTCAGGCCCAATTCTTCGATAGAGACTGGCTCAATCCCGAAAAGCCGAACAAATTCCTGAAGAGTTTTTTTGGAATACCCCCACTTGTGATTACCGAAATGCCCAATATAAATATCGGAACGCCATAGATTCTCACCAAAAATAAAATCAACAAAATTATCATATCCTAACTTAAAATACCGCCGTAAGATTTTGGGGAAATGGGGAACCTGAAGGGTTATTTTTCCACCGATACGTAAGACCCGTACCCATTCGGCAAAGACCATAAACCTTATATATTTATCAAAATGTTCCAACAGGTCTTCAGCCAAGACCTCATCAGCCTGCTGATCTTCATAAGGCAAATGGCGGCTGATATCGTGGACCAAATCCGGCTGACACATAGAGACGGCATCAATATTAACCCAGCCGTCCAGTTTCTTAGTACCGCAACCTAGGTGAAGTTTCATGCCTTTATCGTTTCATCCAGGACATCATTGCGCGTAGACTCTTCCCCACTTCCTCAACAGGATGTTGCTGAGAATCCTTGCGATATTGATTAAAATGGGGCCTCCCTTTTTTGTTTTCCCGTATCCATTCCCGCGCGAACTTTCCGGATTGCACTTCTTTTAAAATTTTCTTCATCTCTTTACGGGTACGCTCGTTAATGATCCTGGGCCCGCGGGTATAGTCCCCATATTCGGCTGTATCAGAAACGCGCTGTCGCATCCCGGTAATACCACCTTCATAGATTAGATCAACGATCAATTTCAATTCATGGAGACATTCAAAATAGGCCATCTCAGGGGCATAACCCGCGGCAACGAGCGTCTCGTAACCGGCCTTAATCAAGGCGCTTGTTCCACCGCACAAGACAACCTGTTCTCCAAACAAATCCGTTTCAGTCTCTTCGCGGAATGTTGTCTCAAAAATCCCGGCACGGCCTCCGCCAATCGCCTTAGCGTAGGCCAAGGCATCGCTTAAGGCCTTTCCTGAGGCATCTTGATGAATAGCCACCAGGCACGGCACACCTCTACCTTCCACAAACTGTCGACGTACCAACGCCCCGGGGGCCTTGGGCGCAATCATCCAGACATCCACCTCTCCGGGGGGTTTAATTTGACTAAAATGGATATTAAACCCATGAGAAAATGCCAATGATTTACCTTTTTTAAGATAACGCTTGATTGATTGACGGTACAATTCTCCTTGTATGTGATCCTGTGTCAAAATCATAATAACATCCGAGCGTTTCGCTGCCTCATCGGCTGCTACAGGGCTAAAACCATCTTTTTGCGCCAAATCATAATTAGCACCGCCGGGTCTTTGCGCAACAAGGACATTTAAACCGCTGTCCCGCAAGCTCAAGGCCTGACCCCGACCTTGAATCCCATAGCCAATAATAGCGATAGTCCTTCCTTGATACACATTCAAATCAGCGTCTTTATCATAATAAATTTTGGGCATGGGTTTCCTCTCGAACTGTTAATACCTATAATGAGCAGATTTATACGGACCATCCACAGAAACACCAATATAATCTGCCTGTTTAGGGGTCAGTATCGTCAATTTCGCGCCCAAAAGACCCAAATGCAGCCGGGCGACTTCCTCGTCAAGTCTTTGCGGTAAACGATGAACTCCGACCTTATAATTGTTCTGCCATAGTTCAATCTGGGCCAAGGTCTGATTGGTAAAAGAATTACTCATGACAAAAGAAGGGTGGCCAGTCGCGCATCCCAAGTTGACCAAACGCCCTTCAGCTAAAACGATAATCGAATGGCCTGCAGGGAAACGATATTCATCCACCTGTGGTTTAATGTTGATTTTCTGAATACCCGGGACACGCTCGAGCGCGGCCAATTGGATCTCATTGTCAAAATGACCAATATTACAGACAATGGCTTTATCCTTCATATGGGACATATGGTCAACGGTTATAACATCACAATTGCCTGAAGCGGTGATATAAATATTGCCCTCGACTAAGGTCTCCGCAAGCGTTTTTACTTCATAGCCTTCCATAGCCGCTTGTAAGGCGCAGATGGGATCGATCTCGGTTATAATGACACGGGCGCCGTAACTACGCATAGACTGCGCGCAGCCTTTTCCCACATCACCATAGCCGCAGATAACAACCACCTTGCCTGCCAGCATGATATCTGTGGCACGCTTGATGCCATCAGCCAAGGACTCCCGACAACCATACAAATTGTCGAATTTGGATTTAGTGACCGAATCGTTGACGTTAAAGGCGGGGAATAACAATCGGCCTTCTTTCTCCATTTGATAAAGTCGATGTACCCCGGTCGTGGTCTCCTCCGATACGCCTTTAATCTCCCGGGCAAAGCGCTGCCATTTGTTCTTGTCTTGGGCTAATATCTTTTTAAGACACGCGTACAAGGCGGCCTCGTCTTGTGTCTGGGTCTTGTGGTCCAGCACCCGAGGATCTTTTTCAGCCTCACAACCTTTGTGGACCATTAAAGTGGCATCTCCACCATCGTCTACAATTAAAGTTGGTCCCTTGCCCCCTGGAAAAGATAGAGCTTGATCTGTGCACCACCAGTACTCTTCCAATGTCTCTGCCTTCCAGGCAAAAACCGGAATCCCTAAATCAGCGATGGCCGCGGCCGCATGGTCCTGCGTAGAAAAAATATTGCAACTGGCCCAACGCACCTGTGCCCCTAAGGCGTGCAGCGTTCTAATCAAGACGGCGGTCTGAATAGTCATGTGCAAGGAACCTGTAATGCGTGCCCCTTCCAAAGATTTTTTCCCCTGATAGCGTTTGCGTAGCGCCATCAACCCTGGCATTTCCGCTTCGGCAAGTTCAATTTCCTTATGCCCCCATGATGCCAAAGCGATGTCTTTGACCTTATAATCTTTATTGATGACCTCTCTTGTCATTGCCGTTTTCATCGCAATACCACCGCCGCTTTCTCCAATATGGCTGCCTTGGATGTTTTTTCCCAATTGAATTCATCCCGGCCGAAGTGTCCGTATACGGCTGTTCTCTGGTAAATTGGCTTACAAAGGTCCAAGTCCTTAATGATGCCCCGCGGGGTCAAATCAAAATTCTTACGAACCAACTCTACCAAATCCTGGTCAGAGATCTTTGCGGTCCCCGAGGTATCAATCATAATACTGACAGGGTCAGGCCGTCCTATGACATAACTCAATTGTATCCAACATTTACGGGCCAGTTTAGCCGCTATGATATTTTTAGCGATATACCTGGCCATATACGTGGCGGAACGGTCCACCTTGGTTGGATCTTTTCCTGAAAAAGCGCCACCACCATGCGAGACAACACCGCCATAGGTGTCCACAACGATCTTACGACCGGTCATCCCGGTGTCTGATTGTGGACCTCCAACGACAAACTTGCCTGTTTCATTAACATAATATTTCGTCTGATTGTCCACCAATTGACCAACGATCGGCATGGCAATGGTCTTGATGATTTCCTGGCGCGCCTCTGGGGTTATCTTGGTTGCGGTCTTATCTAAAATTTCTTCTGTATGCTGGCAGGCCAGTACAACGGCCTCGATTCTTTGCGGCGTCCCATCTTCATACTCAACGGTTACCTGACTCTTGCAGTCTGGTCCGAGATATGGAAGAATCTCTTTCTTTCTAACCTCTTCCACGCGTTGCACCAATTTATGGGCCAAGACAATGGGCAAGGGCATGAGTTCAGGGGTTTCATCACAGGCATAACCGATCATGATCCCCTGATCACCTGCGCCGCCGGCATCAACTCCCTGAGCGATATCTGGTGACTGGCCGACAATGACATTTAAAATTCCACAGGTGGTAGCATTAAAACCATATTTATGATCCGTATACCCAATGTCCGCTAAGACGCGACGGACCAACCTTTGCACGTCCACATAAGTCGTGGTCGTTATCTCTCCACCCACGACGACCAGGCCTGTCGTGATAAAGGTCTCGCAGGCAACCCGCCCCTTTGGGTCCTCCCGTAAGACCTGATCTAAGACGGCATCCGAGATTTGATCGCAGACCTTATCCGGATGACCACACCCAACCGATTCTGATGTCAGATAATATCTACCTTTCACTCAATACCTTCCTTTCTTTAAGAATGCAATTGATGATGTTAAACGTCGCCCATGCCAAATTGCGCTTGAGCCTGGCGATATGATTCGATGCTTCCAATGTCATACCATTTTCCGCAAAACGGAAATCCATAAATATGAGATTTCTGACAAAGCCAACGAATATAGTCACCGGCCGTATCGGATTTGTTTGATTCTAGCAGATACTCGTCAATAAAACCAAAAGATTTCTTTGGCAGATAATAAAGACACATGGCAACCAATGTTGTTTGTGGCTGCCCTGGCTTCTCCTCAAAGGCAATGATCTTTTGGTCTCCATCTAACTCCAAGACACCAAAACGCTTGGCATCCGCTAGGCTCTTGACATCATAGATGCCTATAGTAACAAACGGTATTTTTCGCCGAGAGAAAATGACATAAGGATCCAGCATGTCGTCAAAGAGGTTATCGCTACCAATAACCAAGAGATCATCTGCGACATGTTCATGGTGGATAACAAAATGGATATCCCCCACAGAGCCCAAACGAGTCTCTGGTGTATTCGTCCCATCGTTGACAATCTGTAGGTCCCTGACATACCCCTTGTACTCTTTAGCCCAGCCTCGAAAGGCCGTATAAAATTTGTTATTGGTGACTAAAAAAATATTCTTAAGATCCGGCAGTCCTTGGACTTTGGCCAATAGGTATTCGATTAGCGGCCGGCCTTGTATGGTCAACAACGCCTTGGGTAGACCCTCCCCTATAGCCTGTAATCGCGTCCCGTATCCACCGGCCAGAATTAATACGTTCATCTTCAGCTCTTTTCCATATCGCTGATAATATGGGGTGCCAGCTCCTGCAACCGTGTCCGACTTACTTCTTCGACTTCATTCCCGGTGGATAGCTGCAAGACGTCTTCTGCTAACTTCTGCGCATCCGTTATCCTGATCGAGCGAATAAGTTTTTTAATCTGAGGGATACTGAGCGCAGACATGCTGAACTCATCTAAATTCAATCCTAGTAGAATCAAGGCAAGGACAGGCTCGCTGCACATCTCTCCACACAATCCGACCTTAATCTTTTCTTTATGCGCCGCCTCAACGGTATTCTTAATTAGCCGCAAAATAGATGGATGGCCGGGCTCGTAAAGGGGGGCGGTCTCTTCACTAACTCTATCTACCGCCAATGCATATTGGATTAGGTCATTGGTCCCAATGCTAAAGAAGTTGACTTCTCTGGCCAACAAATCAGCTGTCATCGCCGCTGATGGCGTCTCGATCATGACCCCTACCGGTAATTGTTCATTGTGCGGGACCTTTTTTTCTCGAAGGGCCTGTTTGACATCATTCAAAATAGCGTTGGCCTGACGGAATTCTCCAGGACCCGTAATCATCGGATACATGATGCGCACATCCCCATGAGCGGAAGCGCGCAAGATAGCACTCAATTGGGTTTTAAAAATATCGGGGTGCGTCAAACAGAGTTGGATTGCCCGCGATCCAAAAAATGGATGCATCTCCTGCGGAATCTTCAGGGTTGATATAAATTTGTCACCGCCCAAATCCAGTGTCCGTATGGTGACTGGATGGGGGGCAATGGTCTGCACGACATATTTATAGGCCTCGTACTGCTCCTCTTCTGATGGAAGATCAGTGCGATTCATATAAAAATATTCCGTCCGATACAACCCAATCCCGTTTGCACCCTGTTTTTGGATTGTGGGGATTTCTGCAGGTAACTCCAGATTAGCCAAAAGCCCAATCTTCTTGCCATCGAGCGTTTCACTGGGGGAGTCCCGCAATTCCTGATAGCGGTCTCGAAACTCAAGAATACGGTCCTGCTCGCTCTTATAGGACGTCTTTGTCTGAGCGCTGGGATCAAGAATCACCAGCCCCTTACGGCCATCGACAATAATACAATCCTGATTATTGATACGTAATGTCGCCTCTTTTAGGCCCACGACCGCTGGTACACCCAGCGACTTGGCCATAATCGCCGTATGCGAAGTCCTGCCTCCGATATCGGTTACAAACGCCAAAATATTTTTATTATACATACTGGCCGTATTGGAGGGCGAGAGATCATGGCTGACGATGATCAATTCCTCAGTTAGATGGTCGAGCTCATGGAGTTTACTTTCATCCATCAAATTCTTGAGGATTCGCCGACCAACGTCATTGATGTCACCGACGCGTTCGCGCAGATACTCATCTTCGATATTAGAAAATATCTTAATATATTTCTTAAGGACTTCGAAGAAGATATATTCAGCGGATAGGCGGTCTTGCTGGATGCGCTTAATGACCTCCTCAATCAAAGTACGGTCTTCTAAGATCAAAAGGTGGGCATCAAAGATCTGGGCATGCAGGTCATTAAGATCTGCGTTCACACGTTTTTGAATAGTCAGGATTTCCTCGCGTGTTTTAATCAGGGCCTCCTCAAAACGGGCGATCTCAATAGGGATCTCCTTTTCCATGATGGCCCGAGGCGGTACAATGAAGTCCTGTTTATCCAAGACAAACGCTGCCCCACAGGCAATTCCTGGGGCAGCGGCAATCCCTTTCAAGATAAGCTCACTCATGCGATCGTCTCTTTGACCAGAAGCCCTGTCAACTCTGCGATCAGTGCGCTGGCATCATTACCATCAGCTTCCAGGGTAATCTTAGTATTGCGCTCAATCCCTAGTGTCAATATCCCCATAATAGATTTACCATTGACGCGTTCTTCGCCTTTTTGAATGGTGATCTCGGCATCGTACTTAGAGGCAATTTGAACGAATATCGCCGCAGGACGCGCATGCAGTCCTTGCAGATTTTTAATCACCACCTCTACTCTTTCTTTGGACATATCCCCATCCCGCTAAATAAGAAACAAAACAATGTGCTGATTCCGACAGTTGAAATTCAACGCCTGATCACCCGATGCCTCCCAATCAGCCCTATTAAGGCACGGTTCAATTTGGTTGAATCATGGCGCAGGTAGTCTGTGACCCCCAACAGATCAGTTGCCTCCACGGTATAGCCTAGTGAGCGAATACGTTCTAAATCACAGACGACAGGAAAGGATCCCTCATCCTGATATCGTTTTAATGCCTGTACTGACGCGGTAGCATTATTGATTAAACAGGCATTGATAACATCTTTATGGGCATGATCGATAATGGCCTGGACATGGTCACTTGCCGCATAATGGTCCGTCTCCCCATGCTGGGTCATCACATTACAGACATAAATCTTAAATGCCCGTGATTTAACGATCGCCTCGCTTAACCCCTTAATAATCAAATTTGGAATTACGCTGGTATAAAGACTCCCCGGTCCCAAGATAATGACATCGGCCTGGGCAATGGCATCCAGCGCATCAGCGGTAGGATAGGCCTTTTCATCAGTTAGATAAACCCGTTTGATGCGAGAGTGAGAATTAGGAATCTTTGCCTCTCCTTTGGTTCGAGTACCATCCATATATTCGGCGACTAAATGAACGTTGCTGATGGTAGAGGGCACGACACTGCCCCGAATCGCCAACACCTTACTGGTCTCTTTGACCGCCCGCTCAAAATCTCCATTAGTCAACTGAACCATGGCCGTTAAAAACAAATTACCGAAATTGTGTCCTTTTAATTCCGAATCTTTGGAAAATCGAAATTGAAAAAGTTCGCCCATCAAGGCCGGTGCATCCGCGAGTGCCACCAGGCAATTGCGTATGTCTCCTGGGGCCACAATATTGAATTCTTCGCGCAACCGTCCCGATGATCCGCCGCTGTCGGCAACGGTGACAATGGCTGTAATATTAGCCGTATATTCTTTTAAACCAAAAATCAGGTGAGAAAGCCCATGGCCACCGCCTATTACAACAATTTTAGGTCCGCGCTCCAGATAACGCTTCTGATACAAAATATTTACCAGCCCCTCTCTACCCTCAGGAAGGAATAAGGTCAAAAGCGATACAATCATCTTGCCCGTACCCATCACCAGAAAGATCATCCCGCAGGTAATCCATATCATTCCAATAAGATCTACAAAAAAATAAGGTCCAGAGGTAAAAATAGCACCCGTTGCAACAATAACAACCCCTGCAAATGAAATCAAAAGCCAGCGCTTGACCTTCATGCCAGGATAGAGCCACTTGAATGGGTTTTGAGGCATAGGGCGATTTTTAAATCTTTGACAGCCTGCTGTCCTCCTGCTGCAGGATTAGCAGTATGGACTTTTCATCCTTGACTGATTTTAAAGATTCACGGATAAATTTATCTTTCAACAGACGAGAGATTTTTGCCAACGCCTTAAGATGGGGACCGGCGGAATCGATGGGGGCTATCAACAAAAAGAATATGAAGGCGGGTTCGCCATCCAATGAATCAAAATTAATACCGGCCCTGCTGACACCCAGGCATCCGACCAATTTCTTGACGCAATCGCATTTACCATGAGGGATAGCAATGCCTTGACCGATCGCTGTTGATCCTAGCGCCTCACGAGCCAACAGGACTTCTAAAACTTTATTTTTATATCTTTTTTCTACAGCACCAGCATCGATCAACAATCCGAGCAATTCTTCAATGATGTCTTTTTTGTTGGTGCTCGTCAGATTCGCCGTGATTGCCTTTGTAAGGAGAAAATCCATGATCCTCATGCAGTTTGCTCCTCTCTACAGTGTTGAATCAATGATGCCTGACAGGCGTAAATCGCAAGGGTTCTCCACCAGCCTGCAGTGGAAAGAAAATCTTGTCACTTCTTACCCCTTACCGGTTCCTCCCGGAATATTTGACCCTCTACCAATTCATTTCGTAGTATTTGATAGTTCAAAATGAATCAAGGCGTTGGAGTTCTCCACCGCTACTAACGATGGGCCAACAAATCACATTACTCCAACTGATTCATTTCGTAGTATTTGATAGTTCAAAATGAATCAAGGCGGTGGAGAAAAAGCGGCGGATGGGATTCGAACCCACGACATCTTCCTTGGCAAGGAAGCATTCTAGCCAACTGAATTACCGCCGCATCAATAGACATCGCCATACACTCATGGTGGGCGGAAGAGGACTTGAACCTCCAAGGGTTACCCCACATGCTCCTAAGGCATGCGCGTATACCAATTCCGCCATCCGCCCTTTATCAGCGATCAGCAGTCACTAATCACTGCAACCAAAGGGATTCCCTGTGAAAGGAACCGCGAACAAATGACCCACCCGCGACTCGAACGCGGCACACCTGCCTTAAAAGGGCAGTGCTCTGCCAGATGAGCTAGTGGGTCAATACCCTACAATTCAACCAAGGCCTTGCTTTTATCTTCCAGGAGGGCGTCAACTTCTTTGATATAACGATCGGTCAATTTCTGGATCTCGTCTTGACTCTTGAAGGACTCATCCTCGGAAACAACCTTTTCGTTTTGCATCTTTTTAATTTTGTCGTTGGCGTCGCGTCGGATGGTCCGCAATGATACTCGAGTCTTTTCTGCCATGTCTTTAATAACCTTTTTTAATTCTTGTCGACGCTCTTCAGAAAGCTGTGGAATAGATAGCCGCACCAACTTGCCATCGCTATAGGGTGTTACACCCAGTTTAGAATTAGCAATGGCCTGCTCAATTCCCTGGATAGCGCTGGCATCCCAGGGTTGAATCACTATAGTTCGCGCATCGAGGACACTGATCGCCGCTAACTGTTTAATGATCGTGGGAGTTCCATAATAATCGATATGCATCCCTTCAACCAGCCCTGGATGCGCACGTCCAGTGCGAACCTCATTGAATTCGCGCTTGGCCGATTCAATGGATTTCTTCATCCTTGTTTCTGTATCTAAAACTAATTCTTTGGTTATCATCGCGCACCCCTTACTATTGAACGATTGTCCCAATTGGTTCGCCTAAGATGACTTTACGAATATTACCATTCTGCAGAAGATTAAAAACGATAATGGGCAGATTATGCTCCATACACATGCTGATAGCGGTTGCATCCATAACCTTGAGCTTTCGCTTTAAGACATCGATGAATTTCAACTTCTTAAATTTCTGTGCCGCTTTATCCTGCATAGGATCCGCTGAATAAACACCATCGACCTTGGTCGCCTTAAGGATAACATCCGCATTGATTTCCTTGGCGCGTAGCGCTGCCGCGGTATCGGTCGTAAAATAGGGGTTTCCTGTTCCGGCCACAAAGATAATGACACGCCCTTTTTCCAGATGCCGTAGTGCACGGCGCCGGATATAAGGCTCAGCAATGGCGGCCATAGGGAGAGCCGTCATCACACGGGTTGGCACATCAATTTTTTCCAAAGCGTTTTGCAGGGCGAGGCCATTGAGAACCGTTGCCAACATCCCCATGTAATCGGCAACAGAGCGGTCTAACCCAAAATGTTGAGATTCCACATGACCGCGGAAGATATTCCCTCCCCCCACAACGAGGGCGACCTCCACTCCCAGGTCACGAACCTCTTTAATTTGAGCAACAAACAGGGCGCACATCTCAGCATCGATACCATGCTGTTTATTGCCCAACAATGCCTCACCGCTCAATTTAAGAAGGACGCGTTTGTAAAGAGGTCTTTGTTGTTTATTCAATTTCGCTGACCTTGTAACGGGTAAACCGGCTAATGCAAATGTTCTCCCCTGTACTGGCAATCAAGGCGTTAAGACAATCACGAACTATTTTCTTTGGATCTCTGATAAAAAACTGTTCCAACAGGCAGGTGTCCCGCACAAAAATTTCTGGGTTGACCTGACCTTCCAGGATATGGGGAGGGATGGCCTCGCGATCGATATACAAGGGGTTCATGGCAACGATATGCATAGCGATATCTTTAGTAAATGCACAGAAGGCCTCGCTACGAGCAACAAAATCCGTTTCACAATTTACTTCCAATAAGACCCCAATCTTATTACCCAAATGAACATAGGACTCGATGCGTCCTTCTTTAGCCGTACGGCTGCTCTTCTTGGCGGCAATTTCCAGGCCACGCTTCTGGAGTATTTCCTTAGCCTTGTCCATATCGCCTTTGGCTTCTTCTAATGCCCTTTTACACTCCATCACACCGCAAGAGGTCAATTCGCGCAATTCTTTAATAACATCAACAGAGATCCCTTTCATTGAATTCCTTTCTTAAATGCATAGGAAAATTATTGTTGGATACTTGAAGGAACACTGGAAACTTCTTCCTTGGTAGAGGCCACCGGTATTGAGCCGTTATCAGTAACCGTTCCCACTTGCTTTTTAATCGCTTCGTTGGTTGTATATTCCTTGCGTCCTTCGGCAATGCTATCTGCAATCAATAACGTAAGAAGAGAAATGGACCTTAAGGCATCGTCGTTGCCTGGAATCGGATAATCCACACAGCCAGGATCACAGTTGGTATCCACAATCGCTATAATAGGAATACCTAGTTTCCTTGCCTCGCGGACGGCAATCTCCTCGCGCTTAGGATCAACAATAAATACCCCCTCAGGGAGCTTGGCCATTTCTCGAATGCCATTAAGGTCCTTGGAAAATTTTTCCCGTTCTTTCGTTAAACGCGCAATTTCTTTTTTCTTCAAATTGTCCCAGATATTTGAGTCCTGACTCATCTGCTCGATTTGCTTGAGGCGTTCAATGGATTTCTTGACCGTCTGGAAATTGGTTAAAAGCCCGCCCAGCCAACGGTTGCTGACATAGAACATATCGGTGCGTTTCGCCTCTCCTTCGATTGTCATTTGCGCCTGTTTTTTGGTTCCGACAAATAACATCCGTCCACCCTTGGCAGCAAGGTCACGGGCGAAGTCCTGCGCCTTATTCAGGCATTGGACGGTTTTTTCTAAGTCAATAATGTAAATCCCGCTACGCTGCCCAAAAATATATTTTTTCATTTTAGGACACCAGCGCTTAGTTTGATGTCCAAAATGGACCCCTGCTTCCAATAATTTCTTAATTAAGTCCTCAACCATATTCGGTTACTCCTTTTAGGTAAATAACATGCTTCATTAATCTTCAAGCAGCACCCGCCCCTCTCTTTGAGATGCGAGGCCCTTAAGACCCATGACTTTAAATCCATGGGTTCCAGGGAATAACTACGCATGTTATTATGAATGCTAATTTTAGAAATGTGGGGGTAGTATACCCAATAATCACCAATTTTGCAACAGCAAAAAAATTACGGTGCGGGAATGGGATAATAGATTGTTACCCCCTAAAAAAGCTTTTAATTTTTACAAAAGAAACGTTTGAAAAATTAAAGAACGAACTGGCTATCTATCAG
>SBBO01000044.1 GCA_005239675.1 Planctomycetales bacterium | reverse complement strand
GAGAACAACTCGGCCATGAAG
This sequence comes from Planctomycetales bacterium, assembly GCA_005239675.1. Taxonomy (GTDB): domain Bacteria; phylum Omnitrophota; class Gorgyraeia; order Zapsychrales; family Zapsychraceae; genus UBA10015. The sequence goes on along the minus strand of SBBO01000044.1, from coordinate 70,836 downwards.
CTATCAAAGAACGAAAGATTAAAACCCAAAAGCACCTTGTGCCTTCTAAATTTTTACAGGAAAAATAGGACTTGATCAGATAAACAAGAAAAATAAACAAATTTAGGACACTTTATATGTAATTTATGGGGAATGATGTGCGTTAGCCAACCGCACCTTATTGCCTTCCGGGGCCTGTCGTCCAAAGGCCGCGTCAATCGCCCGCCAGGCCTCAGTCGCATACCGCCGATCTCCTTGTTGAACGCCGACACACAAAAGCGGCATCGCCTCCCGCTGAAAGGATACGGCGATCCATCCCTTGCGGTTGCGTCCCACCATGCCCCGGCCATCCGGGCGACCACCCAGAGCTAGCCAATCGAGCATCTCCGGGGGCATTCGTCCCAGGAGTTCGAGTTCACTGGGTTCACCCCTTTTTGATGGGGTGCGACCGCTCATACTGAGACTTGACCGCTTGCTCCCAATGACCCTGGGCTCCAGCAGCTTGGAATCCCAATAGACACCATAGACCCGAGAAGAGCAGAACTTTAATAATGATATGATGTTTCATTACGTTTTGGTGCTGTAATTATACACTTCGCGCAAAGTTTTTTCGGGCTGGACTGCTGCCGCGCCTTCCGCCTTCACCGAGGCTTCGGCGGACAGGTCGGCGCGGCAGAAAACCAAATCGCTCGGCCGGGGCGGGAAGGGAATGGGCTTGGGGGGGATTCCAGCGCCGCCATCGTTTTCTCCGCTGATTTACCTATTCGTTTTATGGACGCGATGTTTACACTTGACTTAAAAAGTTGCATCCTAAAAAAGTTAAATTCAGCGGAGCAATCAATTCTGACAAAGTTACATTTGGTGCCGAAGATGGGACTCGAACCCATATAGCCAGAGGCCACACGCCCCTGAAACGTGCGCGTCTACCAATTTCGCCACTTCGGCTTTAGTCTCTAGGACGGATTTTTCTAAAATTATTTCCAGTATATCCACAAAAAATGGAGGTGTCAATTAAATTGAGGCAAGAGAGGAACCTTTTGTGTTATAATAACGCTTCATGGGGCAGGTGATTGTGACCAACAAAAAGGCCTATCGTGATTACTTCCTTACTGATCGCTGGGAATGTGGCATTGAGCTGAAAGGTGGCGAGGTCAAGTCCATCCGGGAGGGGTATGTCAATTTTAAGGATAGCTTCGCCAGGGCCTGTAAAACCGAGGTTTATGTCTACAACCTTTATATCGAATCCTATCGTCAGGCCAGTTACCTCAATGAGGACCCCCAACGGCCCCGGCGACTTCTGTTGCACAAGGAAGAGATCAAGAAGATTGTTGGCCATGTTGCCCAGCGCGGGTTTCTCCTGGTGCCTACCAAGATTTATTTTAGCAACCGTGGTCTAGTGAAAGTGGAGATTGCCATCGCCAAAGGCAAAAAATTATACGACAAGCGTGAGGCGATAAAAAGGAGGGATATTGAGCGAGACGTAAGCCGGAGGATAAAGGTTCGCCCCGGCCGGCACGGGCCGAAATCCTGAAGACCCACACTACATCCATTCGCGTTTAAAGCACGCGATAAAGATTCGGGCCAGGCGTCCCATTATCTAACGCTCAAGTAATGAATATAAAAATTACATTTTTTGTGATTGGTTTAATTGTGGTTACCCAGCGATTCAATTTCAAAGGAGCCTTAGAATGAGAAAGATATTCTTTATTGCCTTAACATTGGCAGGGGCAGGAGTGTGGTTCGTCGCCCAGGCGAATGTCCCTGAGTTCAGGACAGTCGATTTTAGCTATGAGTTTTTTATTGAAGGCATTCCCAAAGAGACCAAAGAATTGAAAGTCTGGCTCCCTATCTTACCGCAGACCCCTTATCAAGATATTCAGGAGATCAATATCGAACCACAGGAAGGCGGCAAGATCAGTTACGATAAGACCTACTACAATAAGATTCTCAACTATATGATTGCCTCACCACAGGATTCTTCCTTGAGATTTAATGTGCGCTATCGAGTCAAACGTTCTGAGTATTCCAATAGATACGTTCCCTCGGGGTCTTTGCCCAAAGAAGATTTAAGTAAATATCTTCGCGCCGACCGGCTGGTCACAATCAGCTCGAAGGTTAAGGCGATAGCTGAGGAAATCACCCAAGCGAAGACAACGACCATGGACAAGGCCCGGGCGATTTATGATTATGTCTTTACCAATGTTTCTTACGACAAAGTTATTCCCGGCTGGGGTAATGGTGATACGGAACGGGTTTGTTTACTGAAGGCAGGCAACTGCACCGATTTTCATTCCCTATTTATCTCTCTGGCGCGTGCTTCACGGATTCCGGCCAAATTCATCATGGGTGTTCCTCTGCCGAATGACAAAAGGGAAGGGGAAATCCCTGGCTATCATTGCTGGGCGGAATTTTATGATGAAGAATTAGGATGGGTACCTGTCGATATCTCACAGGCATGGAAGAACAAGTCAAAATATGAGTATTATTTCGGGGCAATCGGGGCTGACCGCTTGGAGGTTAGTGTCGGCCGTGACATCGTTTTAGAGCCCAATGCCAACACAGAACCCCTTAATTATTTCTTTTATCCTTATGTCGAGGTGGATGGGAAGAAGTTTTCGCAGGTCAAGACATCGCTTCGATTTGAGGATGTAAACATAGGAGAGGAGGTGAGCAGGCTGATTCGGGAAAGATTACCGCAAGATAAACCATCGTTAATATATTAGAGGAAAGAAAGTGATATAAATCGAAATAAAAACAGGAGGGATGTAATGAGTAAGACATTGAGTTTAATAGTTGCCATAGGCATCATGTTTTGGGGTGGTTCATTTGTTTCTGCCGGTGAGCATGGCGGGACGGCTGTTGGGAAAGAACATGGCGGCAAGGAGCATGGCGGGACAGCAAAAAAAGAAGACGAGGGAAAGAGCGCACCATCAGCCACTGCTATTCGTTCAGCCATGAAAGATCATGTCATGGCAAAGTCCAAAGCGTCTGGCGTATTTGATATTCTTGACCCTCAGACAGGCGAGACCCGTGCATTGGAATTGATTCGGGTGCATGAGCGGGTGGGAAAGACCGGCAACTATTATTACTCTTGCGCGGATTTCAAAGATACCAAGACTGGTCAAATGCTCGACCTGGATTTAGATGTCGAAGATAAAGGAGGAGAACTAAGTATCGTTGATGTGAGGATCCACAAGCTCGACGGGAAAGAACGTTACACTTACGATGAGAATGACAATCGGGTTCCTGTCAAGGCTGAGGTTACCCAGACGGAAGGCAGCCCTGTGGAACATGGCGGGGCAGCGCACAAAGAGCACGGAGGAAATTAAAAAAGGCAATAGCGGATGGACGCCTAGTGTCTAGTCTTAAGCGGCCATCCGCTATTTTAATACAGAAAAGCAAGCATGGATGAATAAGTTCGATTACACAACGATTGTCATCTTTTTCTGCTCAAACCGAAATGTCGGTCGCCAAGGAATTTTATGTAAAATTATCTGAAGCAGAGCCAAAGATTCGTCAAATAATTATTGAGCGCGAGGAAAAACTTCCAGCAATAACATTTAGCATTTAGCATTTTTTCCTTGACTTTTGGTTTAGATATGATACACTGTCTCTTGTGAGAGTGAATAGTTTTAAAAATAGAATTGATGAAGAGTACAGCCGATTTGAGCGTTATCTCAATAAGGCGGGGGTTAAATTAACGGCCTGTCGCACGATTGTCTTTAATGTGGCCATTCATACGCACGGTCATTTTGCCGCTGAAGAGCTTGTGAAGCAATGCAAGGCTCGTCAGTGTCGGGTCTCGCGGGCCACCATTTATCGTGGGCTACGCGAACTCCTAGAGGCTGGTATTATCCGTGAGACCGCCTTTGGAGAGAAACACCAGCATTACGAACATATTTATGATGAGAAGCTTCATCATCATGCTCGTTGCATCCGTTGCCATGATGTCATTGAAATGCCGTGCCAGGACTCCAATCAACCCTATCTTCCTTTATTAGAGAAGAAAGGCTTTCATGTCTTGGGCCATGAATTGCATTTTTATGGGTTGTGTCAAAAGTGTTTTTAATGGCAGTAAAAATTTTTTAAACCACCGATGAGACACTATATCAACTATCTTTTATCATCTAAATTGAGACAAAATCGGTCAGCCTTGTTTTGCGCCGCTGGAATTTTGATTATCGTCCTTGCCTTATCCTTGGCAGTGACATTCCCCAGTACTGCCATGATGGGTCATGGGGATTCTGAATATGGTTTAAACGGACTTCATTTAAGACCTTACATGATGGGCACTGTAGGCGATGTGGATCATTCTCGTTTGGATCCCACAAAGTATTTAACGGATGTCTTACCTTCGACGGTGAGCACCTTGCCGGATGGAAGGACACTGCGTACTTTTGAAATCTATGCCATTAATAAAGAAATTGAGATTGCGCCAGGGATATTTTTCCCGGCATGGACCTACAATGGTCACGTCCCCGGTCCTACGTTAAGGGCCAAAGAGGGCGAACGGATTCGTGTCAACTTTAAAAATTTAGGAGACCGGCCGCATACCATGCATTTTCATGGATTCCATGCGGCAGCGATGGATGGATCCCATGCCCATCAGTTAGTGCCACCGCAGGGGACCTTTGTGTATGAATTTGATGCCGATCCAGTAGGGGTTCATCTGTATCATTGCCACGCGACCCCTTTAATTCAGCATCTCCACAACGGACTTTATGGATTGTGGATTGTCGACCCTAAAGAGGGGCGTGCACCCGCCAAGGAGATGTACATGATCATGAATGGGTTTGATCCTAATTTTGACGAAGAAAATGAGGTCTATGCGGTTAATACCGTTGCCTTTCATTACAATAGACACCCTATTGAGGTCAAGCAAAATGAGCTGGTGCGCCTCTATTTAGCTAATATGCTGGAATTCGACCAGATTAATTCATTTCATATCCACGCCACATTTTTTGATTATTATCCAACGGGTACTCAAAAAGAGCCGCGGGATTATACGGATACCATTATCCTGGGTCAGGCAGAGCGTGGGATTATTGAGGTGCGTTTTCCTGAGCCTGGCGATTATATGTTTCATGCCCATAAGACTGAATTTGCGGAACGTGGCTGGATGGGATTATTCCGTGTGATGCCTACGGATGAAAAGACAACAGTACAACATGGACACCATGATTTAGTTAAGTGAGAGGATGATGGAACCGATACGTTCAGAAAATAAAGTAACCAGACTTAAGATGATCTCGCTTGCCTTGGGGCCTTTAGTGCTCCTGGGTTTGATGATTGGCGCCTTTCTATCCGGAGGGCCAACTAAGATTTTCCAGAGTGATCTTCCGGCCGTAGAAGAACTGCATGTCTTGCGCCATGCTCTCGCAAAAGATGAGATCACGTTGGAAGTGATTAATGCTGGGCCTGATCCGGTGACTATTGCCCAGGTCATGGTGCGTGGCGCCTTTTGGTACCACGAAATTTCTCCTCAGAGGACCCTGGATCCTCTTAAGAGGGCTCAGGTGTTAATCCCTTATCCATGGAACGTCGGTGAGCCGGTCGAAATCCTTTTGGTAACTTCTACGGGCGTTACGTTTGATTATGGCATTGACGTAGCGAGTATAACCCCAGCAATTACTTTACCCGCCCTTGCACGTTTTGCCTTATTGGGGGTCTATGTCGGTGTCATCCCGGTCTTTTTAGGGTTGTGTTGGTTTCCATTCCTACGTCGATTAGGAAAAAAAGGTTTAGATTTTTTTCTTTATTTAACCGTCGGCCTTTTGGCCTTTCTTGTTGTGGATGCCCTGGCAGAGAGCCTTGAATTAACTGAGGGCTTGCCAGGCAGTTTTCATGGCCCCGCTTTGTTGGTCCTAGGCGTCGTTGGCACCTATTTATTCTTATTAGGAGTCAGCTATTGCATCCAACAGCGTCAGGCATCGAATACCTTTGGTCCTGTCTTGTCCTGGCTCATTGCCTTGGGGATTGGCCTGCATAATCTAGGGGAAGGCCTAGCGATTGGCTCGGCCTATGTCTTGGGAGAATTGACCTTGGGCGCCATGCTTGTCCTGGGCTTTGCTATTCACAACACAACCGAAGGCATCGCGATTGTTTCACCGATTTTACAAGAGAAGTTTTCATTAAAGAGACTCATGGGGCTTGGGGTCCTGGCTGGCGCACCAACCATTTTAGGTTGTTGGATGGGTGCCTTTACGTATTCTCCCGTATGGTCTTTATTTTTTCTTGCCATGGGCGCTGGGGCTATTTTACAGGTGATTGCGGTCATTATTGGTCAACATGGCATAAAAGAGATTTTACGTCCTTTAAATTTGACAGGACTTCTTGTTGGATATCTAATCATGTATTTAACAGGTCTTTGGGTTGCCAGTTCCTAGCAGCCAAGGTGAATCATTATGGTAGAAAGAATTAAAAAAGAAATCAAGACCCATCGAGGGAGATTGACGCTGATGATCGTGCTTGGTGCGCTCCTGTTGATTGGTTGGAGAGATTTAGAAAGCAACAGCTCTGCTCAGGATTCACCAAACCCACGGGAAATTCTTCTTAAAATTCAGAATATGAGTTTTGGAAATAATAACCCCGCCATCTATCTGAAGCCAGGAGAGACCGTACGGTTTATTATTCATAATCTGGATGCAGGGATGAAGCATGATTTTGTTATTCAGGGTACCGATGTGGCGAGCCGTATACTCGATTATGGAGAAAAGGACGCAGTCCTTTTTACAGCCCCCAGGGATGAGAAAGAGATGAAGTATGAGTGCAGTCTCCATGCCCTGATGATGCAGGGGCGCCTGGTGGTAAGCCACGATTATGCCTTCCAACGTTAAGCAGAGTTAAATACCCCTTTTTTATCTTTAATTTACCCATCCAAGAAAACTGTTGTGCATATTCTTTGGCTGCCTTAGAATAAACAACATCATGAAGCTTCTTTCGTGGAACCTTAACGGGATTAGGTCTGCGCTTAATAAAGGCCTGCTCGATTTTATTAAGAAATTTAAGCCAGATATCGTGTGCCTTCAGGAGACCAAATCTCCTGGTGAGGCGGTAAAGATCAATTTGCCAGGTTATCAGCAGTATTGGAACCATGCCCAGAAAGTCGGTTATTCTGGAACGGCTGTCTTTAGTCAACCCATCCCTCTTTGTGTCACGAACGGCATGGGGATTTCCAAGCATGACAATGAAGGGAGGGTTATGACGCTGGAATACAAGGACTTCTTCCTTGTGAACGTCTATGTGCCCAATTCTAAGCGTGGTCTCGACCGTCTCCCGTACCGCACCCGGGAGTGGGACGTGGATCTGCTTAGTTACCTTAAGAGAATTGAGAAGAAAAAACCGGTTATCTTTTGTGGGGACCTCAACGTGGCGCACACCCCCCTTGATCTCGCCAATCCAAAGGGTAACGAGAAAAATCATGGGTTTACCCCCGAGGAGCGTTTGGGGTTCGAGCGCATCATTGAGAGCGGCTTTATTGATACGTTGCGCGTGTTTGAACAGAGCGAGGGGCATTACACCTGGTGGAGCCCAATGGGGAATTGCCGCAAACGGAATATTGGCTGGCGCATTGATTATTTCTTGATCTCACCGGTGTTACGTCCGCGCCTTAAAGACGCATTCATCTTAAAAGAGATCATGGGATCTGATCATTGTCCGGTAGGAATTGAGTTAAAATAGAGTGGAAACAGATCACATTGCCTCCTAGGATTCATTCTGAAGTATTTGATCCCTGCTGATTCAGCCAGGGGTATTTGATCCCTGCTGATTCATCTTGAGTATTTGATAGTACAAGATGAATCAAAGCGCAGGGATTATTCGCCGCCTCTGCGGCGAATAATAGTACAGGATGAATCAAAACGCAGGGATTTCTCACCGCGACTAGCGGTTGGGTGTAAGCATTATCCCTGCTAATTCATCTCGGGGTATTTGATAGTACGAGATGAATCAAAGCGCAGGGATTTCTCACCGCGACTAGCGGTGAGAAAGGAGATTAATATGGGAAAGATACTGATTGTCGATGATAACAAGGAGATGCGTAGCCGTTGTCGTAAGATTTTAGAAAAGATGAAGCTCGAGGTGCTCGAGGCCCCCGATGCTCTCGAGGTAGTGAATATCCTGATGCGTAGCTCTCGCGAATTGGATCTTATATTGTTGGATATCCAGATGCCTGAAGTGGATGGCCGCGGCGTCTACGAGATTATTACGGATTACACCTCTGCTGTCCCGATTATGGTCACGAGTGTTCTTCCGGTACGGGAGCAAGAATTGCGCATCCCGCGGGCCACCGACTATTACAATAAGGCCGATGGGGACAAGGTCTTGACCTCTAAGGTGAAGACCATTCTTGGACTCTAAAGTTATGGCAAGCGAAATATTCCTGGCTTTTATACCGGTTTTTATTGCGGTGGATCCCATTGGATTGTTGCCGGTCTTTGTGGCGCTGACCCACAGAATAGGGAAAAAGGAAAAACAGAAGATCATTGTTCAATCGGTTATAACGGCCTTGTCAGTTGCAATTGTGTTTATTTTTGTCGGAAAATGGGTGTTCCGCATGATGGGGATCAGTGTTGGTGATTTCATGGTTGCCGGTGGTCTTGTTCTTATGTGTCTTTCCGTGAGCGATTTGCTGGTACCGGGCAAACAGTGGCGCCGGCCTGTCGATGACCTGGGGGCGGTCCCGCTAGGAACGCCTTTGATTGTCGGTCCCGCTGTATTGACGACCTCGCTTATCATTATCGAGGAGTACGGCTTGGTCGCCACGGTCATCTCTGCAGTGCTCAATATCTGTCTAGTTGGAGTAATATTTACTTGGTCTGATGTCTTGATAAAGACACTAGGACAGGCCGGCTCGAGAGCGCTGTCCAAGATTATGTCCCTTTTCCTCGCCGCCATTGCCGTGATGATGATCCGCAAGGGAATCGTTGAGCTGTGGATGAGTTAGCCGTAGACTAACGATAGCCCCTATGAAAACGATTGTCCTATTGACGATAGCCAATATTTTTATGACTATAGCGTGGTATGGACATCTTCGATATAAATCATCTCCCTTATGGATCGTTGTCCTTGTTAGTTGGCTCATTGCCTTTGCGGAATATTGTTTTCAGGTGCCAGCTAATCGGATAGGGCATGCGCAATTTAGTGTCGCTCAATTAAAAACCATCCAGGAGGTGATCACCCTTATTATTTTTTGTGTATTTTCGGTCGTGTACCTTAAAGAAGAATTAAAATGGAATTATATAGTAGGGTTTTTAATGATTATCCTGGCAGTATTTTTTATATTTAGAAAATGGTAATGTCCCGCCACATCTGTGCGCACCTATCTGTATCAAGGCATTGACACGCCCTCTATTTTCCCATATAATCATCATATTATTTTTTTTATGAATATTATATTTTTCACTGTCTTATGGAACCTGATGAGATAAAAAGAGTTAGGTTAGAAAAGCTCGATCATTTGAGGAAAAGCGGCATTGATCCATACGCCGGCGGCTTCACACCGTCAGCCAATATCACGGATGTGCTCGCGTCCTTTCAAGAAGGCCAGGAGGTTGCTCTGGCAGGGCGACTCTTGGCCAATCGAAGCCACGGCAAGGTTGTCTTTGCCGACATCCAGGACCAAACAGGTAGAATCCAGCTTTTTATTAAAGCAGATGCCGGAAGTCAGGTTGCGTTTGATATAGTGGGGGACCTCGATATTGGGGATATCATTGGAGTTCAGGGGGTGCTCTTTATGACAAAGACTGGGCAACAAAGCGTGCGGGTATCCCACCTTCAGGTCCTCTGCAAATCTTTGATGAGCCTTCCTGAAAAATGGCATGGACTTAAAGATACCGAGACGCGCTATCGTCAGAGATACGTGGATTTGATTGTTAATAAAGATACGCGGGATCTATTCATGAAGCGCAGTCGCATTATCCGTTACATACGTTCTTTTTTGGACAATCGTGGATTTCTTGAGGTGGAGACGCCGATCTTGCAGCCTATGGCTGGTGGCGCCCGCGGTCGGCCGTTTAAAAGTGTTCACAACGCCTATGACATGGAGGTATTCCTGCGGATTGCCCCGGAACTTTATCTTAAGCGGCTGCTCGTCGGCGGCCTAGAGCGTGTTTACGAGATGAACCGTAATTTTCGCAACGAAGGCATCTCAACGCGCCATAACCCTGAATTTACTATGCTGGAGGCTTATCAGGCCTACGGGAATTACGAGGACATGATGCGTCTCACGGAGGATTTAATAAGTGGCTTAGTCAAGGAGATGAACGGTTCCTATCAGGTGACTTATCAGGGCAGGGTCATTGATTTTACCCCGCCCTGGGAACGCAGGTCTTTTGCCCGAGTTGTTAAAGAGAAATTTGGTATTGAGCCAGAAGACGATGCTAAGACCATGCTGGTGAAATTACACCAACACAAAGCGCATGCCACCAAGCTCGATAAGTTGACCCGTTCCGGTATCATGAAGATCGTTGAAGAAATGCTGGAAGAAGAGGCGATCGTCAATCCAGTTTTTTTTACAGAATATTTTACGTTCCTGTGTCCTTTGGCCAAGACCATGTCGGATAACCGCGCTATTTCCCAGCGCTTTGAGGTGTTTATCGCTGGCCTAGAAATAGGCAATGCCTATTCAGAGCTCAATGACCCCACCGAACAGCGCAAGAGATTGCTCGAGGATCTTGAGGATGATGCAGAGACGGGCAATCGGATGATCGATGAAGATTTTGTGCACGCCTTGGAATATGGCATGCCGCCAGCGGGGGGATTGGGGATCGGTATTGACCGGTTGGTGATGCTGTTGACAGATGCGGCGTCCATTCGGGATGTCATTTTGTTCCCGCTCCTGAAGCCGGCGAGCATGGTGAGCATGGCGAGCGCGGCGAGTAACGCGAGTGCTGGAAACATAGATATTCATTAATGATTGAACTTGCGCAATGAATTACGAAAATTGGATTAGTTATCGGTATATGCGTGCCAGCCAGGGGAGATTCCTGCGCTTCCTTAATTGTATTTCGATTGGGGGAGTGGCTATTGGTGTTGCGTCTTTGATTGTCGTTACCGGCGTCATGACCGGGTTTGGCAATAATCTACGCGAGAAGATTATCGGTACGACCCCCCATATCATGCTCGAGAAAGAAGGTGGTATCCGCGATTTTGAAGCCGTGCGCCAAGAGGTCAACACCATTGCCGGCGTCCAGGCCACTTCTGCATATATCCAGGGTAATGTCTTCTTGGAAAACACGGGCCAGGCGACTGGTCTTATAGCGCGTGGCATTATGCCGCAGACCGAGAAGCAAATCACCAGTGTTAGTAAATATTTAGTTGAAGGCAATCTTGCTGATCTAGACGCTGATAGTGTCATCATCGGTAGTGAGCTGGCAAGGTATTTTGGGTATACGCCGGGTGATACGATCAACATCATCTCGCCTGGTTCTGGGATTGCCGGTAGTGATTGGCGGTATAATCTGAAGGTCGTTGGAATTTTTACAACGGGCATGGTCGATTATGACACGAACCTCATCCTCGTGCATCTCCACCGCGCCCAGCAGATATTTCATCTTCCAGAAAATACGGCCAGCGGCATCGGCGTGAGATTGTACGACCCCAATCAGGCCAGACAGATTAAAGACGTCATCCACGGCCTTATCGGGTATGGGTTTGTGGCAAAGACCTGGATTGACATGAACCGCAACCTCTTTGACGCTTTGATTCTGGAAAAATGGGGACTTTTTCTTATCCTGATGCTCATGGTCGTGGTGGCTTCCTTTAACATCATCAGCACCCTCATCGTGACGGTGACTAGTAAGGTACACGATATCGGTATTTTGCAGTCCATTGGCGTGCCCAAGAGTTCTATCCGCAGAATTTTTACCAAACAAGGTATTTTCATAGGTTGTCTGGGCACGTTCTGGGGGGTTGTGGCGGGGGTGGGATTAAGCCATGTCTTAAGAACCTACGTGCATGTTCCCCGGGAAATTTATTCGATTGATCATGTGCCGGTGGAATTGCAACCATTTGATATGATAGTCATTGTCGTTACCGCCTTAGGTATTAGTTATTTGGCGACTATTTATCCAGCGGCAAAGGCGGCCAGATTGCAGCCTGTGGAAGCACTGCGTTATGAGTAACCGGCTCAATGGCCCCACAGAAGACATGCTGTTGCAGGCGGTCAATATTAACAAGTCTTACCATGACGCTGGGGATACCCTTCATGTCTTAAAGGGCATTGATGTCAGGGTCGGTGACGGTGAAATGGTTGCCATGGTGGGGCCTTCAGGCGCTGGGAAATCGACCTTACTACATGTCCTCGGTGGGTTGGACGCGCCCGATGAAGGCAACGTTTATCTAGCGGGTGAGGATATTTACCATTTAGACGATCGTCAACGCGCCAGGCTAAGAAATAGCAAGATAGGATTTATTTTTCAATTCTACCATTTGCTTCAAGAATTTACGGCGTTAGAAAATGTCTTACTACCAGCGCTAATCAAGGCGGATGAGAAGCGGATGGATTCGCTGGAGGCCCAGGGTATGGCCATGCTGCAACGGGTGGGTTTGCAGGAAAGATCGCGGCACCGACCTTCTCAATTGTCCGGCGGCGAACAACAGCGGGTGGCGATCGCCCGCGCGCTGATCAACCAGCCGAAGATTATTTTTTGTGATGAACCGACAGGAAACCTTGATGCAGAGACTGGTCACGCCATCATCGAGCTCCTCAAGGAGCTGAACGCGCGCAATAAGCAGGCCTTGGTTGTGGTGACTCATGATGAACAGATTGCTCGCATGAGCCACCGGATAATTCATTTGCAGGATGGGAGATTGACATGAAAATTTATATTAATGGAGAATTTTTCCCGCAAAAAGAAGCGAAGGTGTCTATTTTTGACCATGGGTTTCTTTATGGCGACGGGGCCTTTGAGGGGATCCGCTCCTATAAAAGACGTGTGTTTAGATTAAAGGAACATATCGATCGCCTTTATGAAACGGCCCACACCTTGATGATTCAGATTCCCTTAGCCAAGGAAGAGATGAGAAGCGCCATTGTCGCGACCCTTAAGGTTAATAGTTTGGATGATGCCTATATCCGCGTCATTGTCACCCGTGGCGAAGGAGATCTTGGCCTTGACCCGCGCAAGTGTATTGGGCGCCCTAATGTGATTATTATCGCAGATAAGATTACGCTTTATGCCAAAGAATTGTATAATAAGGGCATGGAGATTATCACGGTGCCGACGGTGCGTAATTACCCAGAGGCGCTTAATCCCCAGCTTAAATCGCTCAATTATCTGAACAATATCTTAGCCAAGATTGAGGCAAATAACGCCGGTTACGCTGAGGCCATCATGCTGGATAATCAGGGCTATGTGGCCGAATGCACGGGAGACAACATCTTTATCGTCAAAAATGGCGTGCTGTCAACGCCTAGCCAGGGGCGCCTGAAGGGGATTACGTTGGATACGGTTCTCATGTTGGCCCGCAGCCGCACCATCGAGGCGCGGGAACGGTTCATCACTCGTCATGAGGTGTATACAGCGGATGAATGTTTCTTGACTGGGACGGCGGCCGAGATCATCCCGGTTGTTAAAGTCGATGGTCGGGTCATCGCTGACGGCAAACCAGGAGAGATCACGTTGAAGATGATGGCCATGTTCAAGGCCTTGACGCGGAAAAGTGGTGTGAGCTATTAATGGTCAGGATATCTTAAAAAGGATTATCATTTTATGATGTGCGATATCTGCGGGAAGAAGAAGGCGACGGTGCATCTAACCGAGATTGTGGATGAACAGATGTCCGAGATGCATCTGTGCGAAGAATGTGCCCGTCAGAAATCTGTCCAGATGGAGCAGCAGTTTGGCTTGGCAGACCTCTTGGCCGGTCTGGCTGATTTCGGTAAGCCGATTACTGAGACTGAGAAGATCGATCTTCAGTGCCCTAGCTGCGCGATGACTTATGAGGAATTCAGAAAATTCGGTCGACTGGGATGCAGCGAATGTTATGAGGCCTTCAAGAGTTATTTGGGTACGCTCTTAAAGAAAATTCACGGCTCGAACCAGCATCTTGGTAAGACCCCAATTCGCATGCCCCAGGCAGAGAAGCGACGTATCGAGACTATCCAAGAATTGCGCAGTCAGTTAATGCAGGCGATCCAGATGGAAGACTTTGAGAAGGCCGCACAACTGCGCGACAAGATCAGAGAAGCGGAGAAAATGGAGAAAAAAGAAAAAAAGAAAGGATAGTAGCGGCTATAAGAGATTATGGAACTCAACGATTTTGTTCATACAACAGGTCAGTGGTTGCTGGGGGCAGGGACAAACGCCAATATCGTCATGTCCTCACGGATACGTCTGGCTAGAAATCTGGTCAAGCGGCCGTTGCCGAATAAAGCCAGGAAAAAGGATCTCCAAGATGTCATGGAGATGGTTCAGGCAGCCATGAAGGCTATTGATTATTTCAAGAATTCGCTTTTTATCAAGATCAATGATCTGGACAATGTGGATAAGCAGTTTTTGATCGAGCGTCATCTGATGAGCCATGAGCATGCGGCTAATCCGGAAGGAAAGGCCTTGGTCGTCTCTAAGGAAGAAGTGCTGTCGGTTATGATCAACGAGGAAGATCACCTACGCCTTCAGGTGATGAAGCCTGGTTTTGATTTGGATGAGACGTGGAAAATAGCCGATACGATCGACGACACCCTCGCCCAGAAATTGGATTTTGCCTATTCGCTGCAGTGGGGGTATCTGACTGCTTGTCCAACGAATACAGGCACCGCCATGCGTGGGTCGGTTATGCTGCATTTGCCAGCGCTGGTCATGACTAAACAGATCAGTAAGGTCTTAAATGCTATCTCGAAGCTGAATTTTGCCTCACGGGGTTTTTATGGTGAAGGCACCCAGGCTAGTGGCAATTTTTATCAGATATCGAACCAGGTCTCGATGGGCCACAGCGAACAGGATGTCATTTCGAACATCCATGGACTTATCTGTCAGGTCATTGAGCAGGAAGAGCAAGCCCGACAGGCATTGATCCTTCAGAACCGCCCAGTCCTGGAGGATAAAATTTTTCGTTCTTATGGGGTGCTGCGCAATGCCCATATCATTTCCAGCCAAGAAACGGTGGAGTTGCTCTCCATGCTACGCCTGGGGATTGATCTGGGTGTTATCAAGGACGTGACTCGCCATGCGATTAACGAATTATTCATCATGATCCAGCCGGCACATTTACAGAAGTTAGAAGGAAGGAAATTGTCATCGACTGAACGGGACACTCAAAGAGCCAGTCTTATTCGTAAGAAATTAGGAGGATGATCCATGTTTAATAGATTTACCGAAAGGGCGCGTAAGGTCATTGTTTACGCTAAGGAGGAGGCGCGACGTTTCAACCACGACTATATTGGAACAGAACACCTTCTCTTAGGCCTCGTGCGTGAGGGTGAAGGAGTCGCTGCCGCCGTTTTGCAGAAGCTGGGAATCAATTTGGAGACGATTCGCATTGAAGTGGAGAAATTGGTGCAGCCTGGGCCGCAAACTCAGGTCTTAGGTGATATCCCGTTTACGCCGCGTTCGAAAAAGGCACTCGAGCTTTCTGCCGAAGAGGCTCGGGCGTTGGGACACAATTACATCGGCACCGAGCATCTATTATTGGGATTAGTCAAGGAAGGCGAAGGCATGGCGTACCGCGTGTTGTTGAATTTAGGACTGGATCTTGCAAAATTGCGTAATGAAGTCATGGAGCTTTTGGGCTCCGGTATCCCTGGGTATGGTACCCAGGAGCCTGTCAAGTCATCCGATAAGACACCCGCGATCGACGCCTATGGGCGCAATCTCAACAAATTGGCCAGAGAGGGGAAGCTCGACCCTGTCATCGGGCGTAAAGAAGAGATCGAACGTATCTTACAGATCTTGAGCCGCCGGACGAAGAACAATCCAGTCCTGTTGGGTGAGGCGGGGGTGGGAAAGACGGCTATTGTTGAGGGTCTCGCGCAGCTCATCGTAAAAGGTGAGGTACCAGAGGTGCTGCGCGATAAGACCATTGTTGTCTTGGACCTAGCATTAATGATTGCCGGCACAAAATACCGTGGACAGTTCGAGGAGCGTATCAAGGCAGTCATGGATGAGATTAAGCGTTCTGGAAAGATTATTCTTTTTATCGATGAGTTGCATACGCTGGTGGGTGCTGGTGCCGCCGAGGGGGCTATCGATGCGGCCAACATCCTTAAACCCGCCCTGGCCCGCGGTGAGATACAATGCATTGGCGCAACAACGCTGGATGAATATCGTAAGCATATTGAGAAGGACGCTGCGCTCGAACGTCGATTCCAAACGATTATGGTAGAGCCTCCTTCCGTCGATGAGGCCATTCAAATCCTCAATGGCCTGCGGGATAAATACGAGGCCCATCACCGGGTCAAATTTTCGGATGAATCGTTGGACGCGGCTGTCCGCCTCTCAGATCGTTATATCTCGGGACGAGCGCTACCGGATAAAGCAGTGGACATCCTCGATGAGGCCGGGTCGCGTGCGCGACTCAATGCGATGGTTGTTCCTGATAATATGAAGGGATTGGAAGGAAGTATAGAATCATTCAAGAAAGAAAAAGAGTCACATATCAAAAGCCAGGATTTCGAAAAGGCCGCCAAGGTGCGCGATCTGGAGCGGGAGGCGCGTGCCGAATTGGAAGAGATCAAGAAGAAGTGGTCGCAAGAGCGGGATAAAGCAACGCTGGTCATCGGTTATGAGGATATAGCCAGGATCGTCTCCCAATGGACTAAGATCCCGTTAGTCCAGCTCGAGGAAGAAGAGACGAAAAAACTTTTGAAGATGGAAGAGCATCTAAAGAAAGTGGTCGTTGGTCAAGAGGATCCCATTAACGCGATTGCCCGTGCTGTCCGGCGCTCTCGCGCTGGGATTAAAAATCCACGCCGCCCAATTGGTTCATTTGTTTTCTTGGGTCCGACGGGTGTGGGTAAGACACTCCTGGCGCAGGCCTTGGCGGAGTTCATGTTCGGCAGCAAAGGGGCCCTGGTGCAGATAGATATGTCTGAGTATATGGATAAGTTCAATGTCTCGCGTTTAATAGGGGCCCCCCCAGGCTACGTGGGCTATGAAGAAGGTGGCCAATTAACTGAAAAAGTCCGGCGTAAACCATATTCCGTCATTTTGCTGGATGAAATTGAAAAGGCACATCCAGACGTATTTAATATCCTTCTGCAGGTCTTTGAAGAGGGGCGCCTGACGGACAGCCTGGGAAGGAAGGTCGATTTTCGTAATACTATCATTCTCATGACCTCCAACGTCGGGGCTGATATGCTGCGCAGGCAAGGGTCCCTGGGTTTTATGGCACAGAAAGAAGATGTCACCTACGAAGACATAAAACTGCGCCTATTAGAAGAGGTCAAGAAAACGTTTAAGCCGGAATTCTTGAACCGTGTCGATGATATTATTGTCTTTAAGTCACTGACCAAAGAGGGTCTTTACGATATCATTAAGCTCGAGATCGCTGATGTCAAAAAACGCCTGGAAGACAAACGAATTGAAATCGAGCTTGACCTCGATGCCATTGAGTTGCTTGTCGAGAAGGGTTTTGACCCGGTGTATGGGGCAAGGCCCCTTAAAAGGACCATTCAGCGTCTTCTTGAAGATCCTCTGGCAGAAGAGATTCTTATGGGGAACTTTAAGGAAGGCAGTAAGGTTAAAGTCGGTCGGAAAGCAGAGCAATTGACATTCGTAACGCCCAGCAATATTTCTTAACTGTTAGATATCAGCAACATTAAATCTGAAAGCCGAATATCGAAGCCCCTGGTTATCCCCGAAGGGGGATGTGAAGCGGGACATAAGCGGACGGCGGCTAGGATTTCGTGCTGCGAATTTAGAACTCACGATATGTTGATATCTAGCAAATAAATGACGATCGCGTATGATAGGATATCTCTTAACGTTCTTTAGAAGTACCATTTCCCGACTGATTCTGTACATTGGGGAATTATCGATTCTTGGTGGACAAGCCGTATATCTCGCCTGTGTCCCTCCATTTAAATGGTCTCGGGTGCTGGTCCAGGCTCAGCGCATAGGCCCAGGGAGTTTTTTTATCTCGGCATTGATTGCCTTTTTTATTGGAGTGATTATGGCCCTTCAGATGGCCTATCAGATGACCAAACTCTCTGCGGAGATCTACATCCCTAATGTGATTGCGGTCTCTCTTACCCGAGAACTTGCCCCTGTCTTAACCGCACTGATTGTAGCCGGAAGGATAGGTGCCGGTATCACGGCGGAATTAGGTTCTATGGCAGTAACCGAGCAGATTGAGGCCCTTAAGGCCTTTGCCGTTAATCCAGTCAAGTATCTGGTCGTGCCCCGATTCCTGGGGCTTATCCTTATGCTGCCGGTATTGACTATCTTTGCCGACTTGATAGGTATTGTGGGTGGGTTTGCGATCTGCACGACCAAGCTGTATATCAGCCCTGCGCTTTATATCACGATGATCGCCGATTCATTGGAGATCAGAGACGTTGTAACGGGTTTACTTAAGACCATTTCTTTCGGGGCCATCATTGCCTTAGTCGGGTGTCATCATGGTTTAAATGTTCGTAGCGGCGCAGAAGGGGTAGGCAGGGCAACCACTATATCGGTTGTGTCCTCCTTTATTTTAATTATCATGACAGATTGTTTGTTTACGACCCTATTTTATTTTATCTTCAACACGTAATGATTGAGATAAAAAATTTACATAAGTCTTTCGGCAATCACATCATCCTTAACGATTGTAATTTGACGATCCACGAAGGGGAGACTAAGGTTATCATCGGCCGCTCGGGGACCGGCAAGAGTGTGCTGTTAAAGAATATCATAGGAATATTGAGGCCTGACTCGGGTTCAATTAAAATCAACGGCGTTGAGGTTACCACTTTAAACGAACGGGAATACAACAAGATCCGCATGCTGATGGGTATGGTCTTTCAGGGAGGTGCCTTGTTCGACTCGATGAATGTTGGTGAGAACGTGTCCTTTGTGCTCAACGAGTTTATGAAGCTGGATAAAAAGGCCATTCAGGCTAAAGTCGAGCGGTGCCTAGGGATGGTGGGTCTATCCGGGATAGAAAAAATGATGCCCTCTGAATTAAGCGGAGGGATGAGAAAGCGTGTCAGTCTTGCCAGGGTCCTGTGCATGGAGCCACGCATTATTTTTTATGATGAGCCGACAACAGGGGTGGATCCTATTACCTCGGATGTCATCAATAATTTGATTATTGATTTGCGGCATAAACTGAAAGTCACCTCCATTGTAGTGACCCACGACATAAATTCGGCCTACAAGGTGGCTGATCATATCGTGATGCTGTATCTCGGACATATCCTCGCTGAGGGCACACCGCAGGAGATCCGAGACACCCAACACCCTGTTGTTCGGCAGTTCATTAAGGGCGAGGCTAAAGGGCCAATCACGGAGAACGAAAATCTGATTTTTGGATACACGGACTAATGTTTCTGACGAGGTACTAGCATGTCGACCATATAAGGAGAGACGCGATGCCTCAAGAAAAGAACTTAGCATTTAAGGTCGGTTTGTTTGTTTCTTTGGCCATCATCTTGCTGATATTCTTTATTTTTTCCATATCAGATTCTCCTGTTTTTGAACAAGGTAATACCCTCAAAGTCGTTTTTGGATTTGCCAATGGCCTCAAGAAGAGTGCCCCGGTAAGGGTTGCTGGCGTGGACCAGGGGATCGTTAAGGACTTACAGCTTTTCTTTGATGCCAAGGATCAAAAGATAAAAGCGCAAATCAACCTGTGGATCAAAAAAGAGCTGCAGATCCCGCAGGATTCGGTCATTATGATCAACCAATTGGGATTGATGGGGGAAAAATATATAGAAATTATACCGGGCAAGGATACGACAGAGTTTCTTGGAGAAGACCAAGCGCTTGTCGGGATAGACCCTGTCGCCCAAGAGGCCATTGCCCAAAAGATTATGGAGGTGGCGACTGGTCTCGATAAAATGATCAATGACAAAACCATCAAAGCATCTATTGGCGATACCTGGAATGATTTCAGTCTGTTGACAGAAAATTTAACCCAGATTACCTCTGATATCCGAGGCGGCCAAGGCACCCTAGGGATGCTTTTATATGATCGGCGCATGTACGAAGATTTGCATGGGTTAACGGCGGATTTGCGGGCCAATCCGTGGAAGTTATTGTATCGACCGAGAAAATGAAAATTAAGACCCTCTTTGTTTGTCAAAATTGTGGTACCCAATCGCCTAAGTGGCTCGGCCGCTGCCCGAACTGCCAGGACTGGAATACTTATGTTGAGGAGCATGTCCAGCCTCTGACGGAAAGAAAAGGCAACATCGTCTTCAGGGATGAACCGGTACTCCTCCATGAGATATCCTTGGAACAAGAAGAGCGCTGGAAGACACAGGTCGGTGAGTTTGACCGCGTGCTTGGCGGTGGCATAGTCCGCGGTTCGGTCACGCTCATCGGTGGAGATCCGGGCATTGGAAAATCAACACTTTCCCTACAAATTGGCTCGGCCTTGAGCGAAAAAGGTTACCGCATTCTTTATGTCAGCGGGGAGGAGTCTGTCCAGCAGACGCGATTGCGCGCTCAGCGCCTCGGGGCTCGGAAGAACAAGACTTTATATATCGTCAATCAGGTGGATCTGGGCGTGATCCTGGGATACATCGAAAAAATGGCGCCGGAGGTGGTGGTGATTGATTCCATTCAGGTCCTTTACGATCGTGAAATCACTTCCTCGCCAGGAAGTGTCAGCCAGGTCAGGGAATGTGCAGCCATACTGACCCATCTGGCCAAGACGAAAGGTATTGGCCTCTTTATTATCGGACACGTCACTAAAGATGGTATGCTGGCTGGTCCACGAGTCTTGGAGCACATCGTCGATACGGTTCTCTATTTTGAAGGCGAGCGTTATTCCATGTATCGGGTGCTGCGGGCCATCAAAAACAGGTTTGGTTCGACCAACGAAATAGGTGTTTTTGAGATGGCCGCTGATGGTTTGCGGGAGGTGCTCAATCCGTCTGAAATATTCTTATCGGAACGTCCCGTGGATACTTCCGGTTCAGTGGTGATCCCCATCATTGAAGGGACGCGTCCATTGTTGGTGGAGGTCCAGGGCTTAATCAGCCGCTCTACCTTTGGGATGGTGCGCCATAAGGCTCAAGGTTTCGACCCTAATCGTCTGGCCATGCTGGTCGCGGTCTTGGAAAAAAGATTAGAGTTGAATCTCCAGGATAAAGACATTTTTTTAAATGTTGTTGGCGGCGTTAAACTAATGGATCCAGCTGCCGATTTAGGGGTCATCGTGGCTCTGGCCTCAGCGTTATTGGACAAACCGATTGCCTTTGATACGATTATCTTGGGGGAGGTCGGGCTTTCGGCAGAGGTACGTAGCGTGCCGCAGCTTGCTGTCCGTATCCATGAGGCACAAAAACTTGGGTTTAAACGCTGCATTGTTCCACAAAATAATCTGAGAATGAATATAGACTTGAATGCCCAAAAGATAAAAGTTGTCGGTGTCGAAACAGTCAAGCAAGCTGTAGATAGACTAACATAATATCTGGTGATTTTTAAATGACATTATTATTCATCCGCAGTTTATTCGTGATCATGAGCGGGGTTGTTGGCTATTACATCGGCACCTTCACCCAGGACTCTTTATTGGGCACACAGATCGGTCTTTTAAGTGGATTTCTGATCATCTTTGTGGAGAAACGCCTTCAGCGGGTTTCGGTCAAAGGGCTTTCCAGTATGGTCTTTGGTCTTTTGCTGGGGATTTTCATGGCCAAACTGATCTCCGACATTATTGCGCTATTGTCTCTTGATATGGCCCTGCATGCCGTTTTGCGGGTCATCCTGACGCTTGTTTTTTCGTATTTCGGGGCGGTCATGGCATTGCGCAGTAAAGATGAATTTAGCGTGATTATCCCTTACGTCCGCTTCAAGCGTCAGGACCTACATGGAGAGGATCTCCTGCTTGATACGAGCGTCATTATCGATGGCAGAATAATGGATATTTATAAGACGCATTTTCTATCTGGAAGATTGGTCGTGCCTCGCTGTGTCTTGCAGGAGTTACAAAAAATAGCTGATTCTGGTGATAGCCTTAGGCGCGGGCGCGGTCGAAGAGCCCTGGAATTGCTACGCCAGATGCAGAATGACACCAAGGTCCATATCTATATTCACGAGGACGACTTGTCCGAGATCTCCCAAGTGGACGAAAAACTCGTTAGACTTGCCAAGATGATGGATGCGCGCATATGCACCACGGATTTAAACCTGGGTCACCTTGCTACCCTTCAAGGGGTGGAGGTATTAAATGTCCATGAGCTAGCCAATGCCGTTAGATTGACTGTGTTGACCGACGAACGGTTAGAGGTGCTTCTCGTCCGGGAGGGCAAAGAACCCAATCAGGCAGTCGCCTTCTTGGAAGATGGCACGATGATCGTGGTCAGTGATGCTAAGGGCCTGCTCGGTAAGAAGGTGCCTGTTATCGTGACTTCCATCCTACCGACTCAGGGCGGTAAAATAATCTTTGCCAAACTAATCTAGGTGTAATTTTTAATTTTTTATGATAACCAAGGTGATTATAGCGGCTGGTGGTTTGGGGACGCGCCTAAAGACTGCGACCCCAAAGCCGTTGGTGATTGTGAGCGGTAAGCCCTTGTGCGTGTATTGCCTTGAGGTCTTTGAGCAATGTCCTAGTATTGATGGTGTTATTGTCGTTATTCACGAAGATCATATCCTGGACTTTGAAAATGTGGTGAATCATTACAAGCTCCAGAAGGTAGAGCGTATTGTCAAAGGCGGTGCCACGCGCTGTGCCTCTGTCTATAACGGCCTTCAGGAGGTGGGTAAAGAGACGAATATCGTCGTCGTTCACGATGGGGCCAGGCCACTCGTGAGGCCTAACACAATTCAGGAGGCCATCAGCGCCTGCGCTATTCATGGGGCCGTTGTTGTTGCTGTTCCGGTGAATCCGACCATTAAGCGAGTTGATCCGCGCACCTTGTTGGTTCAGGAGACTTTGAGTCGTGACGAGTTATGGGAGGCCCAGACACCCCAAGTCTTTAGGAAAGAAATCCTACAGCAGGCTTATGCCCGAATGAGAAAAAATAGCACCATTCCTACAGATGATGCGAATCTTGTTGAGCAGCTTGAGATGCCTGTTAAGATTATCAAAGGTGATTACGAGAATATTAAAATCACGACCAACACCGATTTGATTATAGCCGAGGCGCTCTTGAATGCCCGCGCGTCGGTTATCTAAACATGCCTTCTCCATATCGCGTGGGAATAGGTTATGATATCCATCGCCTGATGAAGGGGCGTCCACTGATCTTAGGGGGCATTAAGATCCCTTATCCTCAAGGCCTTGATGGGCATTCGGACGCCGATGTTGTTCTTCATGCCGTAGCTGATGCCCTCTTGGGGGCGATCGGTCAGGGTGATATTGGGGAACATTTCCCATCGACGGATATCCAATATAAAGATATTGCGAGCGTCGTCTTGCTGGAGCGGGTGTATACCCTTGTTGCGCAAGGGCATTATGCGGTTGGTAATGTGGATGTGGTTATTCAGGCTGAGCAACCCCACTTAAAGAGCTATAAATCAAAAATGATCACGGTCATTGCTAAGATCTTGCATATAGATGAAGATCTTATTAATATTAAGGCGACAACCAACGAAGGCCTAGGGGCCATCGGGCAGGGCCAAGGCATCGCCTGCTGGGCAACCGTCTTATTAGAGAGGCAGCCATGATATTTCTTCAGGTGTTTTTTTTGATCTTTGTTGTATGGATTTTAATGGTGTCGATTTTTTTTCGTGTTGAGATCCAGTCGACCAAAGAACGTGACCCAGCTGCTAAGAGTGTTGTGGAGATTGTCCTTTTGTATCCGGGCCTCCATGCGGTCGTGGCCCACCGGATTAACCATCTATTATGGCAATGGAAGATACCATTTTTGCCCAGGGCCTTTTCTCAATGGACACGTTTCTTCACGGGGATAGAAATCCATCCCGGCGCCCAGATTGGTCGAGGGCTTTTCATTGACCATGGCATGGGGGTCGTCATCGGCGAGACGGCAATTATCGGAGACAATGTGACGTTGTTTCAAGGCGTCACGCTCGGCGGGACCGGTAAGGAAACAGGCAAGAGGCATCCGACCATAGGCAACAATGTCGTCATCGGTACCGGCGCTAAGGTGTTAGGTAATATCATCATTGGCGATAATAGCTATGTCGGCGCGAATGCCGTCATCATCCGGGATGTCCCATCCAATGCCACGGTCGTGGGTGTGCCAGGACACATCACCAGACAAGAAGGCAAGAAGATGGATCTGTTGATGGATCACATCCATGTCTCTGACCCTATCATGCAGCATCTGCGAGACCTCGTTCGGCGGGTCAAAACGCTTGAGGACAAAGACTCGGAACCCCCCGGAACTCCTCCTTCATGACGATTCGTATCTTCAATTCATTAAGCAAAAAGAAGGAAGAGTTTGTCCCCCTAGAGGGTAAGACCATTCGCATGTATGTCTGTGGGGTAACAGTGTATGACCGCTGCCATATCGGGCATGCCCGCAGCCTGTACGTCTTTGAGGTCATGCGTCGTTATTTGACTTATCGGGGTTACGATGTGCGCTTTGTACGCAACATTACCGACGTCGACGACAAGATTATCCATAAGGCCCAGGAGACTGGAAAAAGTTTTGAAGATGTTGTCAGAGAAAATATCGATGCCTATACGGCAGATTTAAAGAGTCTTGGTATTCCGCCGGCAACCATCGAGCCGCAGGCAACCCAGAATATCCCTGAGATGATTAAAGATATTGAGTCATTGATCCAGAGAGGATTTGCCTATGCGGTCGACGGTGATGTGTATTACCAGGTACGTCAATTCAAGGGGTATGGGAAGCTCTCGGGACAGACAATGGACAAGATGCGCGACGCGGTGCGTATTGATCTAAGCGAGAAAAAACACGACCCTTTAGATTTTGCTTTGTGGAAAAAATCTAAAGAGGGAGAGCCGTGGTGGGAGAGTCCCTGGGGTCGGGGTCGACCAGGCTGGCACATTGAGTGTTCGTGCATGAGTCTAAGACATCTAGACTGCGAGACTCTGGACATTCACGCCGGCGGCCGCGACTTGATTTTTCCTCATCACGAAAACGAGATTGCCCAGGCGGAACCTTTGACAGGAAAACCCTTCGCGCGCTATTGGATTCACCATGGGCTTTTGACGATCAATGGTCAGAAAATGGCAAAATCGTTAGGGAATTGTATTACCGTGCCGCAGGCGCTTCAACAATACAGTCTCGACCAATGGAAGATGTTCTTTTTGTCCTCCCATTATGCTAGTCCTATGGATTTTACGGAAGGCAAATTGTCCGAGGCGCGCAAGGCCTTGGAGCGATTTGATATCCTATTTTGGAAGGCCTATCAGATGCTGGAGACTAAAAGGTCGGTCGGTTCTCTTGAGGCCGAATTTGTTACCAGGCACCGTAACGAGTTTATCAAAGCAATGGACGATGATTTTAATACGCCGATGGCGCTGGGGTCGTTATTTAATTTGATCAATGACACCAATAAATTCATCGACACCGCGCCCAAGGATAGTAATTATTTGGATATTATTTTCCGGGCGGTGGATACTGTCGAGAGTTTATCGAGGGATATCCTAGGACTTTTTCTTCAAGAAAAGCACAGCGATCTAACGCAAGAGCAAAATAATCTCCTTAACGAACGTTTGGATGCGCGAAAGAATAAAGATTTTAAGCGATCGGACAAGATCCGCGACGCGTTGCGGGAAAAAGGTATTATCGTGGAAGATACCAAAGACGGTCAGGTGTGGCGATGGGCGTGAGGGGAAGATTGATTACATTCGAAGGTTCGGAGGGTTCCGGGAAGAGCACTCAGATGGCGCTGATCCAGCGGTATTTAGAGAGTTCTTCCTTGAAGAGTTTAAAGAGAAAACGTAAGGTTTTATCTCTGCGTGAACCAGGGGCGACCAAAATCGGTGAGAAAATCCGTCGTATCCTCCTTGATGTTCAGAATGTCAGGATGAGCGATAGATGCGAGACCTTGCTGTACATGGCGGCAAGGGCACAGTTAGTACATGAGAAGATTATCCCGGCATTGAGGAAAGGCGTCATTGTCCTGTGTGATCGTTTTTTAGATTCCACGGTTACCTATCAGGGGTACGGCAGCGGTGTCGATGTTGGGTGGATTCGTCAGATCGCAGGGTATCCCCTGGCAGGTATCACGCCGGATTTGACGCTTGTCTTTGACATCGAACCACGCGCTGGCCTACAGCGCATTCAGGGCCCCAAAGATCGTATTGAGCGACGCAGTGTTCTGTATCACAACCGGGTGCGCCAGGGGTATCTCGCGCTGGCCCACCAGGAACCCGAACGAATCAAGGTCATCAACGTCAATGGGGATAAACAAGAGATTCATTTGCTGGTACGTCGGCTGGTGGATAACTTATTGGATTGATGACAAGAAAAGATATAGAAATTAATAAGGATGTCTTAAATCGTTTTGTAATCTTTGAGAAAAAAGAGCGTCTCGCACATGCGTATCTATTTGTCGGGCCAACGCATATCGGTAAAGGCGCGACCGCCCTTGCTGTGGCAAAATTCTTAAACTGTGAAGACAGAAGAGACGCTTCACCGTATTGTTGTAACCGATGCCCCGCCTGTCTTAATATCCATTCAGGCAATCATCCCGATGTGCACATCCTGATTGGTCGGCCGGATCAGTCAATTAAAATTGACGAAATCCGTCAGCTCCTTAGCAGAATTCGACTCCAGCCCTTTATGGCTGAGAAGAAAGTATGCATTATCAAGGAAGCGGAACATCTGACAGTCGAGGCCGCGAACGCCTTATTAAAGACACTGGAGGAGCCATCGCCTGGCAGTTTGCTTATTCTGACAACGGCGATCCCAGAGCGGATCCCTGAGACAATCCGATCCCGGTGCCGCAGGATGTCATTTGTGCCCCTGTCACAAAGGGAGCTTGCAGCAAGACTGATTCAGTATTATGATAAAGATAAGAGGCAGGCCCATTTTCTGGCCTATTTTGCCGAAGGGTGCCCGGGCAAGGCGCGTGCCTTAAGAAAAAGCGGTATCGATAAAACCAAAGACGAGATTATCGGGCGTTTTATCTTAGGGGGTGAACGCGAATCCCTCATTAAAGAAGTATTATCGGATAAAATCAAGACTAAAGAGTTCTTAGATATTCTCTTGAGCTGGGTAAGGGATTGTCTGTTGATCAAGTCTGGTGTTGAAGAGATCCGTCTGATACACGCCGATCACATTCGAGAAATCCAGGTCTTCCAGCAACGTTTTTCTTTCAAAGAACTGGTCAATCTTTATGAAGAAATTGTCCAGACGTGCCGGTTGTGTGTTGAAAATCTTAATGTCAAAATACCGCTAATGTTAATCGCGCAGATGATATGAGCCAAATTGTCCAAGTCCGATTAGGGGAATACCGTGAGGTGGGCTTCTACTCCTTAAACGATCTTGCCTGCGATCGCGGTGATTATGTGATTCTCGAAGTGGAGCACAGTTCTGAGTTTGGCCAGGTTGTTTCTTCGATCAGCGCCGTATGCCCAACTAAGGTAGCTGGCAAGGTCAGCGGTCGGATTCTACGCAAGGTAACCGAAGGCGATTTAAGACAGATTGCCAATAACCGCACCAAGGTGCAGGATGCCATCAATGCGTGCATGGGTAAGATCAACGACTGCCAACTTCAGATGAATATCGTCAAGGCTGAATATACCTTTGACAGTAGCAAGATTTTTTTCTTTTTCCTAGCTGATGGCCGCATCGATTTTCGTAATCTCGTTAAGGACTTGGCCAAGGTGTTTCGCATGCGCATTGAATTAAAACAAATCGGTGTGCGTGACAAGGCCAAGATCATTGGCGGCTATGGCGTTTGTGGCCGGGAACTGTGTTGCTCTTCGTACCTGAAGGGTTTTCATCCACTCTCCGTCAAGATGGCCAAAGAACAGGGGTTACCCTTGAACCCGTCGCGCATATCGGGAGTTTGCGGGCGCATCAAATGTTGCATGGCCTATGAATTTCAGGTGTACAAAGAGCTTTCCAAGGACCTTCCTCATGTTGGCGACAAGATGATCATGGATGATGGAAAAGGAAGGGTGATTGACGTCAATATCCTCAAACGCCTGGTCACCATCGACCTTGGCGAAGGCAAGATTGTTAAGACCGCTTTCCCGGTCAATGCCTAGTAGGTCTTTACTGGGATATTGATTGGGCAATGAGACAAGAATTTTTCGATAAAGCAGATAGCATTGTGCACGCGCTGCCCTTATCTTGAGATGAACGCAAGAAATATCTTTTAACAAAGTACCCTACGTTAATGACAATCTGCACCGGAAAGACCTTCCCGTCATGATGATGAATTTACGCTCCGATTTCTACGTCACAACCCCCATTTATTACGTTAACGATAACCCACACATCGGGCATGCCTACACGACGATCTTGGCGGACGTATTGGCCCGTTATCACCGTTGGCAGGGGCAGGACGTATTTTTCTTGACTGGTCTTGACGAACACGGCCAGAAGGTTCAGCAGGCTGCCCAGGGGCGTGGGCTTTGTGAGCAAAGCCATTGCGATGAACTGGCAGCAAGTTTTGTAAGCCTTTGGCAAAAGCTAGATATTCAAAACGACGATTTTATCCGCACAACCCAGAAGCGTCACATCAAGGCAGTGCAGAAGGCCTTGCGCAAGATTGATGAGGGTGGCGATGTTTATTCGAGTGAGTACGAAGGATGGTATTCAGTTGCTGAGGAGCGGTTTATCACGCAGACGGAAAAAGAATCAGGACAATTCCGCGAGATTAAGAGATTTAAAGAACGTAATTATTTTTTTAAGATGAGTAAGTATCAACAAAGACTTATCGATTATATCAATACCCATCCAGGGTTCATCCAGCCTGAGTACCGCAGGAATGAAGTCTTAGGGTTTTTGCGCCAGCCATTGGGGGATCTGTGCATCTCGCGGCCAAAGGCGCGGATGGGCTGGGGCATTGAGATTCCTTTTGATAAGGATTATGTCACCTATGTCTGGTTTGATGCGCTCATTAATTATCTTACAGCTGCCGGATACTCTGAGGATGAGGAGAAACTCCGGAACTGGTGGCCGGCTTCGGTACACTTGATTGGGAAAGATATTCTAACGACGCACGCGGTGTATTGGCCAACGATGTTGTTTGCATTGGAGTTACCATTGCCTAAGACTATTTTTGCTCACGGCTGGTGGCTCATAGGTGAGACTAAGATGAGTAAGTCTTTAGGCAATGTCATCGACCCTTTGAGTCTCATTGATCAATATGGCGTTGATCCGGTGCGGTATTATTTAATGCGCGAAATGGTCTTAGGGCAAGATGCCCATTTTACTCTAGAATCGTTTATCAAGCGCTACAATAGTGACCTCGCTAATGATTTTGGTAATCTTCTCAACCGTGTCAGTGGTCTTATAGGTAAGTACTTTAACGGGTCTGTCCCTCTAGAAGGCACAAGGGGTACGCCAGAAGAGGAAATTCGAACCACGGCCAATAATTTGGTTCAAAAGATTCAAGATTTAATCAACGCCATGCGCGTTCATGAGGCAATTGAAGAGATCTTGCAGCTGGTGCGCCAGGTTAATAAGTATTTAGAGGTGCAGGCGCCGTGGAAAGTCGCTAAGACTAACCTGGTCCGGGCAGGCACGATTCTTTATACGTCAACCGAGGCCTTAAGGATTAGCGCTGTCTTGCTTTCGCCAGTCATGCCAGGGCGTACGCACACCGTCTTGGATATTCTTGGGGCAACAGGGACGGCACCCCTTTGGGGTAAGTTGAAAGCGGGCATAAAACTTAAGAGTCATGAAGCGCTTTTCCCGCGGGTAGAAACATAAGATACAGTATGGCTATGGCAACAATCAGTTGGCACAAGGGTTGTGTTAAGCTTATTGACCAGACCCAACTACCGCAGAAACTAGAATATATCCATTGCCGTGATGTTAAAACGCTCTGGCAGGCGATTCGTCGGTTGAGTGTGCGCGGTGCGCCAGCCCTGGGGGTTGCGGCGGCATTAGGGGTCTTATTGGGGATCAAGAGTTTTCCAGGAAATGATAGGAAGCGATTTGTTTGGCACGTTGATAAGATTAGCACTTACCTAGCCACTTCCCGTCCAACAGCAGTTAATCTTTTTAATGTCTTGGCAAGGATGAAACAGGTTATCCGGTGTTATCCTGAGGCTAGCGTTACGCAACTAAAAAGTCTTTTAAGAAAAGAGGCATTAGCAATTGGCAAAGAAGACCGCAGGCGTTGTCGGCAGATGGGCAGTTGGGGGGCGCGACTAGTACGTTCGGGCAGTCGTCTGATGACGGTCTGTAATGCTGGGGCCCTGGCGACCGTCGATTATGGAACGGCCCTGGGTGTCATGTACACGGCCAAAAGGCAAGGCAAGAAATTTGCGGTATATGCTTGCGAGACACGTCCCCTCTTGCAAGGCGCGCGATTGACCACCTGGGAACTCTTGAAGGCAAAAATTGACACGACCCTTATTTGTGACAACATGGCGGCAACCTTGATGAGGCAGGGCAAGATTGATGCTGTCTTTACCGGTGCCGACCGTATCGCCGCCAATGGTGATACGGCCAATAAAATTGGCACCTATAATCTTGCTGTCTTGGCCCGACATCATCAAATTCCTTTCTACGTAGTCGCGCCCGAGTCTAGTTTTGACCTTTCCATCGCCACAGGTCAAGAGATCCCCATCGAAGAAAGAAACCGGGAAGAGGTATTAGGGTTTGGCGGCCGTCTAACGGCGCCCCAACAGGTTAAGGTCTATAATCCCGCCTTTGACGTCACGGATCATGCCCTCATTACGGCAATCGTGACTGAAAAGGGAATCATCCGTCCACCATTTAAACGCAATATTCAGAAAACTTTCCGGGACTAGGAAGATGTCAAAACGGTTGTCCCAGCTCGGTGAATTCGGGCTTATTGAACTTCTTAAAAGATATCAAGGTTCCGGCGCGCCGGTGATGAAGGGCATCGGAGATGATACGGCTATTGTCCCATTGGATGACCAAAGGTATCTTCTCTTGACAACAGATATGCTTTTAGAAGGCGTGCATTTTGAACGTAAGACCTCGCCGCATTTGATTGGGCATAAGGCGCTCGCGTGCAGTGTAAGTGATATCGCGGCGATGGGGGGTAGGCCACGTTATGCGTTGGTGTCGCTTGGTGTCCCAGGAGAGCTGTCCTGGGCCTTTGTTCGTGATTTATATAAAGGGATGGACGCCCTGGCACGTCAATTTGGCGTTGCAATCGTCGGTGGTGATACGGTCAAGAGCGCCAAGGTTGTGATTAATATCGCCTTGACGGGTGAGGCCAAGAAGACCAAGGTCATTTACCGTAAGGGCGCCCAGCCCGGGGATATAATTTTTGTGACGGGTGTGCTGGGAAGATCATTATCGACTGGCTGGCATCTAAAATTTATCCCGCGAGTTAAAGAGGCGCAGTATCTGGTGCGCTACCTCAAGCCGACCGCCATGATTGATATATCCGACGGACTGGCCGCGGATCTGGGACATATTCTTAAGGCCAGTCGAGTGGGCGCTATGGTGGGAGAAGGATTGATCCCCCGGCGCGCCGGCGCCAGCACGTGCCAGGCGCTATATGATGGGGAGGACTTTGAGCTTATTTTTACGATTCCACCGCGCACGGCCGCGTCTTTACGCAAACAGCCTAGGTTCCCATTGTATCCTATCGGTGCCATTGTTGCCTCCCCCCGGCAATTGATGATTCGGGATCAAAAAAATATATTAAGCAAGATTTCTCCTCAGGGATACACCCATTTCTAATGAAGACAATTCAGGTATTATCGACAAGCGCGCGGCAGACCGCACGATTGGGCAGACAGTTGGCTAGGCATTTGCGTAAGGGTGACATCGTCTGTTTGGAAGGCGAGTTGGGAAGCGGTAAGACAACATTGATCAAGGGCGTTGCTCAGGGGCTGGGGATTTCTCCCATGCAGGTTCATAGCCCGACGTTTGTCTTGATGAACGTGTACACCGGACAGGCAGGCCTATCGTTATACCATTTTGACTTGTACCGGATTGAGTCAGTCAATGACATAAACGCAATTGGTTATGAGGAATTTCTATATGGGGATGGGGTCGCGATGATCGAATGGGCCGAGCGGTTGGGCGATCTGACTCCCCAAGAATATTTACGTATCGAACTGATGCATAAGGACGAAGATCAGCGGTTGATTAATTTATTCGCCTTTGGGAAAAGATACCATCAAGTTGTAGAGGCGTTATGAATCTCTTAGCCATTGATACCTCAACTAAGCGTTTTAGCTTGGCAGTTGTCCGTGAGGGCGTATTGGTCCGTTACTGCAATATCTCTTCAAAGAAAGTCCTTTCGGATGTGATTATGTCAGCGATCGAGGCGATTTTGAGGGAATCGCATCTGACGCTACCCGCACTCAATGGATTTGTCGTTGGGCTTGGGCCGGGGTCGTTTACCAGTCTGCGGGTGGGCCTGGCGACCATTAAGGGCTTGGTCTTTGTCACCCGTAAGCCGGTTGTGGGAATTCCCAGCTTAGATGCCTTAGCGATGGCCGTGCCTCATGACGGCAAGGTCTGCGTGGTCTGTGACGCGAGGCGTAATCTCGTCTATGCCTGTCTTTATGAAAAGAAAGGGTCGACCCTACGCAGGAAGAGTAAATATTTATTAACGGATATGGAAGATGTATTAAGGAGACTTAAGGGTAAGATCACGCTTATCGGTGACAGTGCACCACTCTTTCAGGGAGCGATTAAAAAGATTACCACGATCCAACCGCATTTTGTTCCTAAAAGATTGCTGTATCCACAAGCCCAACATCTGGCGACACTTGCTATCGAGCGGTTCAAGGCGGGGAAATACGATGCCATTGAAAGTTTGGTCCCGCTATATTTGTATCCTCAGGATTGCCAAGTACAGGATGGTAGAAGAGGGTAGAGGGTATATGGAATTGGAATTGCATTAATGTTGATGCAATGGGCAGGTTGATAATTGCAAAGGGATTTTTACGGGACGAGGACGAAAGGCGTATGATGAACAAATATTTAACCTGGGCACAGATTGATTTGAACGCCATCCGGTATAATTTTCGTGTCCTGCGCCGACTTGCTGGAAGAGCAAAAATCTTAACCGTGATTAAAGCGGATGCCTATGGGCATGGGATAATCCCTGTGGCGAGACTGCTCGTCGATGAGAAGGTGGATTTTATCGGGTTGTCCAATCTCAGCGAGGGGATAACGTTACGTAAGGCCGGAATCCGCACACCGGTCCTTTTGTTTGAGACAACCTTGGCCGAACAGGCGAAGGGGATTGTTGATTATGATTTGACCCCAACAGTATGTACCCTTGAGTTGGCCCGGGCGTTGGACAATTATGCGCGTCAACAGAGGCGCCCGGTCGATATCCATGTTAAGGTGGATACGGGTATGGGTCGTTTTGGTGTTTGGCATGAGGTGACAGCGGAATTTATGGACAATATACGGCGCCTGTCGAATCTGCGGGTTGAGGGGATATATACGCATTTTTCATCGGCAGATACGGATCGCACGTTTACACAAAGGCAAATCCAGCAATTCACCAGGCTCGTTAGGCAACTCAGGAAGGAGGGATTTATTATCCCTTGCGTTCATGCCGCGAACAGTATGGGGTTGGTTGAATATCCGGATGGAATTTTCAATCTTGCGCGGTCAGGGTTGATGCTCTACGGTCTTTACCCACATCGGCAATTGAAAGAGAAGGTTAAGCTCCGTCCGGTGATGAGTGTTCATTCGCGGATTATTTTCTTAAAGTGTATTGAGAAAGGAAGAAGCATCAGCTATGGTCACATGTTTATTGCGCCTCGACGCATGATCATTGCGACTCTGCCCATCGGTTACAGTGATGGGTATTTACGCGGACTTTCCGCCAAGGCCTTTGTCCTCATTAGTGGACAGCGTTGTCCTGTGTTGGGTCGTGTTACCATGGACCAGATCATGGTGGACGTCTCTAAGGTTAAGAATCCGTATCTAGGGATGCCGGTTATTATCTTAGGAAAAGATCAGAAGGCGCAGGTCTCTGCGGATGACTTGGCCCATGCCGCAGGGACGATCAACTATGAGATTGTCTGTAGCCTTGGTAGTCGCTTGCCACGAGTTTACTAAGGGTTCGTCCGTAGCCACTGATAAAATATTTTTGAGCGATGAATATAACATTCTTCGATTTCAACACAATTCGTTAGACAAAATAAAAAAATTGGTTATAATATCATCATTTGTCTGGGAATAATTTTTAGCAAAAAGAGTTAACTTATTAGCATGAATAAACTTACCATCAAAGATATCAATCTCAAGGGCAAGAGGGTTATTGTCCGTGTTGATTTCAACGTTCCATTGGATGATCATCTCAAGATTACTGATGACCGGCGTATCCAGGCCTCTTTACCCACCATCCAATATATTCTAGGACAGAAGGCCAGAAAAGTCATCTTAATGAGTCATTTGGGTCGTCCTGATGGCCAAGCAATTAATGATATGCGGCTTAGGCCGGTTGCCCAAAGACTTCAGGAGCTCCTAGGAGAAAGAGTTCTGCGGCTAGAAGACTGTATTGGCGATACCGTTCAAAAAGCGATCGACACCAGTTCCGAGCGGGTTATCTTGTTGGAGAATTTACGATTCCATAAGGAAGAGATCAAGAATGACCCAAATTTCGCCCACCAACTCGCCCTGCTGGCGGATATTTATGTCAACGATGCCTTTGGGACAGCGCATCGGGCGCATGCCTCGACGGAGGGAATCACCAAGTATTTACCTTCGGTTGCCGGATTTCTTCTGGAAACAGAGATCACTTATTTAGGCAAGGCAATCCAGAATCCACCTAAGCCTTTTGTAGTCATCTTAGGTGGGGCCAAGGTATCAGATAAAATTTTATTGATTGAGAATTTGATTCCCAAGGCCAACGCGATTATTATCGGCGGGGGCATGGCGTATACGTTCCTGAAGGCCCAGGGCAAGAAAATTGGGAATTCGATTTGTGAGAACGATAAGGTTGATTTAGCTAGAGAGCTTATGGTCAAGGCTAAGGCTGCTGGGGTGCAGGTTGCCCTAACTGAGGATTTCCTGATTGTGGAGAGTTTTGATAAGCCGCAAGGTCGTAAGATAGTCAAGGAAATCCCTGATGGATGGGAAGCGGTCGATATCGGCCCCCAAACCCGAGCGTCGTACAAAAAGGTCCTGGCCACGGCCAAGACAGTTGTCTGGAACGGTCCTATGGGGGTCTTTGAGATCAATGAATTTGCCGAAGGAACAAAAGAGATCGCGCAATACTTGGCGACCTTGAAAGGGGTGACGACGATTATTGGTGGTGGCGATTCGGCTGCCGCCATAACCAAGTTTGGCTTAGAGCGAGCCATGACGCATATCTCAACTGGCGGCGGGGCGTCACTAGAGTTTCTGGAGGGAAAAGAGCTTCCCGGTATTGTCGCGCTCAGAGACAAAGAGGGGCTGGTTGCCCGATGAGAAGGTCGATTATCGCTGGGAACTGGAAGTTAAACAATACCGAAAAAGAGGCCGTCGCGCTAGTCACGGCCTTGCGCAATGTCTTTATCGACCTAACCGAGCTAGATATTGTGGTATGTCCTGTATTCACCGCTATTCCTGTTGTTCATGATGTACTCTTTGAATCTAATATCGCTGTTGGCGCGCAGGACTTGTATTGGGAGGATTCCGGGGCCTTTACCGGAGAGGTCTCGGCGCCGCTCTTAAAAGAGCTTGGCGTTAAGTATGTCATTGTTGGCCATTCCGAGCGGCGGCAATTGTTCGGGGAGACTAATCAAACGGTGAACAAAAAGATTTGTGCTGCCTTACGCTACGGTTTAACACCGATTGTCTGTGTCGGTGAAGTGCTGCAAGAGCGGGAAGGCAATAAAACTTTTGACACAATCGAAACCCAGTGCAAGGAATCATTGGCCGGATTAACTGCCGAGGAGATAAAGAAGATTATTATCGCCTACGAGCCGGTGTGGGCGATTGGCACAGGCAAGACCGCGACTCCCCAACAGGCCCAGGAGGTCCATCAATTCATTCGTCGGTGGTTGGTTAAGATGTATCAGGACAAGGTCGCCATGACAATACGCATTCAATACGGCGGAAGCGTCAAGCCTGAGAATATCGCGGAATTGATGGCTCAGCCAGATATCGATGGGGCACTCGTGGGAGGCGCGAGCTTAAAGGCCGACACGTTTATCCAAATTGTTAGAAATTCTTCTGGCATCTTAAAATAGGAACTTTCTATGATCGGATTCTTGACAGTCATTCAAGTTGTCGTCTGTATTTTTCTTATTATTGTTATCCTGATGCAATCTGGCCGGCGCGGGGGTTTAACGGAGGGGTTTGCCTCGGCTGAATCAATTTTTGGCGCCAAGACTAACATTTTTATGGTCAGGACAACGACGGTATTAGCTACACTTTTTCTGGTGACCTGCCTGGGGCTGGTGATCCTTTCTTCTCAAAGAAAGCAATCATTAATGGCAAATCAGGCAATACCTCCAGTGTCGGCGCCAGCAGCAACCGAACCACCGATCTCGAATACGCCAGTGGTGGAGAAGGCCCCCTTGCAGCCTGCCCCTTCAACATCGCAGGCACCTTTAGCGCAACCAGAACCAAGCCCAGGCCCTTAATGCCTTGAAGAGAAAATTTTTTTCTCTTAAAACACAAGCCTTCGTTATCTCTTTGGTTGTTTTTATCTTCTCGCCTGCATCGGCACAACCAACGCGTTCTCCTAGTCGCCATGGTGGAGAGCTCGTCTTGGCCACTACCTCCGATCCCAAGTCATTTAACGATATTATTGCTAAAGAGAGTTCGACGACTATCGTCACTGATCTTATTTTTGAGGGATTGACTACGACCAATGCCTTCACCACTCAAGTGGAGCCCAATCTTGCTCAATCATGGGAAATAAGCGACGACGGCCTGATATGGACGTTTCATCTGCGCCGGGACGTACGTTGGAACGACGGTAAGCCATTCAGTGCCGATGACGTCGTCTTTACATTTAATGATCTGATTTATAATCCTGACATCCCGAGTTCAGCGCGTGATATCTTCACCATTGATGACAAGATCTTTGAGGTTGAGAAAATCGATGATTATACTGTCCGCTTTAGGTTGCCAGTTAAATTCGCTGTGTTTGCGCGAGGCATGTCCCAGGCAATCCTGCCACGGCACAAATTGGAACAGGCGGTTAAGGAAGGCCGGTTTAATTTTACATGGGGGATTGATGCGCCACCGCGGGAGATTGTCGGCACTGGACCATTTCAACTGGTCCGTTATGATCCTGGCCAGCGCCTGGTTTTTGTAAGAAATCCCCATTATTGGAAGAAATCGCCGGAGGGCGACTCCTTACCGTATCTAGAAAAGATTATTTATCTTATTGTCCCTAATACCGATGTGGGTTTGCTGAAATTTATGGAAGGGGCCTTAGACATTTATAGCCTAAGGGGCATGGACTATCCATTGATGAAACCATTGGAACAAAAAGGGAATTTCACGGTCTATGACCTAGGGCCCGATATGGGAAGCCAGTTTCTGTTTTTTAATCAAAATTCCGGCAAGAATCTAAAGACAGGACAAGATTTTGTCACCCCTTATAAATTAGCCTGGTTTACGCATCGTGATTTTCGTCGTGCCGTGGCCCATGCGATTGACAAACAAAAAATTATCGAGATTGTTCATAACAACTTGGGCTATCCGCAGCATTCCGCCATGGGGCCGGCGTCAGGATTTTTCTATAATCCGTTGGTAGAAGAATATGATTATAATCCAGATAAGGCCAGAGAGATCTTAGCATCTATTGGTTTTATTGATCGTAACACTGATGGATTGATTGAAGACCCACAGGGCAACCGGGTGGAATTTAACCTGTACACGAACGCCGGCAACACCGAGCGGCTGGACATCGCTGGCATCATCCGGGAAGATTTGGAGCGTTTAGGGATGAAGATCAATTTCCGATCACTAGAATTTAATACGTTGGTCAGTAAATTAACATCCAGCTATGATTGGGAGGCGATGATCTTAGGGTTGACGGGTGGCATTGAACCGCATTTTGGCAACAACGTCTGGATGTCCTCGGGACAGCTCCATATGTGGCATCCCATGCAACAACAGCCGGCGACTGCTTGGGAGAAAAGAATTGATGCGATTTTTACACAGGGCGTCCAGGAGCTCGAGGAAAATAAACGTAAGGCACTCTACGATGAATACCAGCAGATTGTCGCGCGCCAATTACCTCTCATCTATACCGTGTTGGGCGCACGGCTTTATGCCGTGCGTAATAAATTTGGCAACTTGAAACCAACTAACTATGGCGGGATAGTGCATAATCTTGAGGCAATCTATATCAAGGAGGAATATCGTTAAATGGGGCGTTATGCCTTAAAACGGTTATTATTGGCTATCCCCATGCTCTTGGGGATAACCTTATTGACGTTTGTGCTGATGCGCCTGACCCCAGGTAATTATTTGGATACAATGCGCATGGACCCACAATTTTCTCAAGAGACCATTGCGCGATACGAGGCGTTGTATCAGCTGGACAAATCGCTTGTTCATCAATATGTCTCTTGGGTGTGCAATCTCCTACGTCTTGAGCTGGGGTATTCTTTTCATTATCATGTGCCGGTGTATAAGATTATCGGTGAGCGCCTATGGAATACCTTCGCCCTTTCGTTGGCCGCGCTGTTGGTGACTTGGGGTATTGCGATTCCTTTAGGAATAGGGGCGGCATTAAATCGCAACCGTTGGGTCGATCGCAGTGTCCAGTTTTTTTCGTATATCGCCTTGTCCTTACCGAGTTTTTTTCTGGCGATGATTTTTTTGTATTGGGCGAGTCAAACAGGCATCTTGCCCTTGGGTGGGATGTATAGTCCTAATCATGAAAGGCTCTCGATGTTGGGGAAAATGCAAGATGTCTTAAGACATCTTGCAATCCCAACATTAGCCCTATCGATTGGGTCCATCGCCGCCTTGCAACGGATTATGCGCGGTAATATGCTGGAGGTTTTAGGGCAGCAGTATATCATGACTGCCCGGGCCAAGGGATTACCGGAGAACCGGGTTATTTATTCTCATGCGCTGCGCAATGCCATCAATCCATTGATTACGCTGTTGGGTTATGAATTTGCGTCTCTTTTAAGCGGCGCGGCCTTAATTGAGATTATCTGCAGCTGGCCCGGATTGGGGTCTCTCTTACTGACGGCGGTACGTTCCAAAGATGTGTATCTAGTCATGGCGAGCATGATGATGGGCAGCATCCTATTTATTATCGGGAATTTATTGGCTGATATCGTCCTTGCCAAGACCGATCCACGGATTCGCTATGAAAAAAGATAGGTTACCTCTGAGTGAATTTCAATTGGCGCTGCGACGTTTCACCCGCAACCGCCTCGCGGTCTGGTGCGTGTATGCGCTCTTGATTCTCTATGCCGCTACCTTAGGGGCAGGATTTTTGGCACCATATTCATTCCACAATGAGGACCGGAACTATTCTTATGCCCCGCCGACCCCGATCCAATGGTCCAAGAACGGAAGGTCGGTATGGCCACAGGCCTTGGCCACGCAATTGACGTTTAATGAATATAATGCGCGGGTCTATACGATTGATCCCACGATAAAATATCCAATTAAGTTTTTAGTCAAGGGCGATGAGTACCGTTGGCTGGGGATTTTTCCATGCCGATATCATCTGTTCGGCGTGGATTATCCCGGCCGGATTTATCTCTTGGGGGCCGATGCCCGAGGGCGTGATCTGTTTTCGCGGCTTTTATATGGTGCGCAGGTCTCGCTCTCGATTGGGCCATTGGGGGTCTTAATTTCTTTTATAATTGGCTTGCTGGTGGGGGGTATCGCCGGTTATTATGGGGGTACGATCGATAACGTCTTGATGCGGTTGTGCGAGATGGTGATGATGGTGCCGGGATTTTATCTTTTGTTGGCGTTACGCGCGGCGGTGCCGGATGATTTCAACTCACTGCAAGTCTATTTCGCTATTATCATCATCCTATCGTTTATAGGATGGGCGGGATTAGCACGGATTATCCGGGGGATGTGTTTGTCGCTGCGGGAGAGGGAATATGTCCTGGCGGCTAGGGCCTTGGGAGTCTCGGATATCAAGATTATCGCACACCACGTCCTGCCGCACACACTATCCTATTCGATTTTCGCTGTTATGCTTTCTATTCCTGGATACATCCTAGGTGAATCTGGTTTGAGTCTAATTGGATTGGGCATTGAAGACCCTTACGCGAGCTGGGGGAATATGCTCAGCGACGCCATGAGCATCGTGCGGATTCAATTTGCACCATGGATCCTGTGGCCGGCGTTCTTTATCTTTTTGACGGTCGTCTGTTTTAATGTCATCGGTGATGCCTTACGCGATTGCTTTGATCCGCTTCTTAAAGGAGAGGAGATGCGGCAATAAATGGTTGCTCATGATTTACTGGCGGTGCATCATTTGACGGTAACGGTATCGGTGGCGGGCCAGACCAAGACATTATTGGATGATGCGCATTTGGGTGTACCAGCGTTAAGCATCACGGCCTTGGTGGGCGGTTCTGGAAGCGGGAAGACCACCATGGGCCTTGCTATTCTTCGGCTGCTGCCGCTAGGCTTGGTTGTCACGCGCGGTCGGATCCTTTTTGCCGGTAAAGAGCTTTTTGGGATTTCCTCTAAAGACATGCGCTTGATTCGCGGTAAAGATATTGGGATGGTCTTTCAGGAGCCATTGCAGGCGTTCAATCCTGTTTTTTCCGTTGGTTATCAGATCGAGGAAGTTCTACGGTTTCATAGTTTTTTAAATGCATCGCAACGTCGAGAAAAGGTCTTGCACCTTTTGGAAATAGTCGGGTTGCCCGACCCTAAGCGGGTGGTGCGTTATTATCCTCATCAATTGAGCGGTGGCATGCGCCAGCGCGCGATGATTGCCCAGGCGATTGCTGTTAATCCACAATTAATTATCGCTGATGAGCCAACTAGCAATCTCGATGTGAGCCTACAGGCAAGGATTATTGACCTATTTCGGCATTTAAAAGATCAGCTGAAATTATCCATCATTTTAATTACTCATGATCTGGGGATGGTTGCCCATATGGCTGACCGTGTTGTGGTCATGAGGGAAGGGAAGGTAGTGGAGGCGGGGGCGACCAAGACAGTATTGGCCAATCCACAGCATCCGTATACACAGGCCTTGCTGGAGGCCGTTTAAAATTATGCTCCTGGAGCTAAAAGACGTTCAAAAGTTTTTTTCGGTTGCCGGCGGTCATTGGAAGACACGACCATCCCCTGTTAAGGCGGTTAACGGCGTGGATCTTACCCTTAAGGCTGGCGAGAATTTAGGCTTGGTTGGTGAGTCCGGTTGTGGCAAGACGACGCTGGGGAGGATTATTTTAAAGTTGATCACTCCCGACTGTGGGACCATTATTTTCAACGGATACGATATTACGTCCATGGGTCACCACCAATTTCGTCCTTACCGCAAGTCAATGCAGATGGTCTTCCAGGATCCCTACAGCAGCCTCGATCCACGATGGACGGTGCGCCGGATTTTGGAGGAGGCCCTGTCATTAGAAGGGGCACGGTATCCTACCGTTGCTCAACGCTGGGAGCGCACTCGTCAATTACTGGTCGCTGTGGGGTTAAATGAATCCGTGGCCGATCGCTTCCCCCATGAGTTTTCCGGTGGGGAGCGTCAGCGCATCGCGATTGCCCGCGCCCTCATGCTCAGCCCGCAGCTGCTGATCTTAGATGAGGTTGTCTCCTCACTGGATGTCTTAATCCAGGGGCAGATCCTCAAACTCCTGACAGGATTGCAGACAACGTTTCCTGTTAGTTATCTTTTTATTTCTCATAATTTGCGTGTCGTAGCGAAGATAAGCCACCGGATTGCCGTGATGTATCAAGGCAGGATTGTTGAATCAGCCCCCACCCAGGAACTCTTGGGTAATCCGTTGCACCCCTATACCAAAGAACTGTTGGCCGCGGCCATCGACTATCGAGTGAGTTCAGGGGAAAGGCCCATTACCTCTAAGCACACCACCCACTTGGTTGACCATGGGTCTGGCCACTTTGTTATGGAAGGGTAAGATGAGAACATCGATGAGCGATAATTTCTGGAGAAAGTTCAGTTATTGGGTCGGACTCTTACCGCTGGGGGCGATTTTCGGACTGGTCTATTATCTGGCCCATATTGAAATAAAAGACCTTGACCTGTGGCTTCATATCGGCGTTGGACGGTTTATTACGCTTCACGGTATCATTCCATTGCATGACATCCTCTCCTGTAGCATTGTCGGGACACCGTGGGTTAACCATGAATGGCTCTTTCAGGTCATTGTATACAATATCTTTCAGGCCTGGGGGCCTGAGGGAATGATTCAGATGCAGGTCGTTATGGTGACGCTGACGATGTTTCTCCTCCTTGTCCTTGGATACAACAAAGATAAGCAGTCGATGCTGATTTTTGTGCTGTATCTCGTTGGGATGGTGTATAGTCAACGGTTTACCATACGCCCTGATATTTACAGTCTGTTTTTTTTAACATTCTATATTTTTATACTTTCTTTTCATATCGACAAAAGGTGGGTACCGTTGGTGCTCTTGATCAGCCAGGTCCTTTGGACGAATATACATGGATTTTTCTTTTTTGGCCCACTCTTTGTCCTGATTGGTCTGATTGCTGAATGGCTTAGGCGCCACGCCCTGCTTCCTTATGAATGGGCCACCTCAGGGCGCCTTGTTAACGAAGAGTATCATCGGTTGAAATTTACTTTTGTCTTGGTTGTAGCTGCCTGCTTCATTAATCCTCACACCTGGGAGGGGGCGTGGTACCCCCTGCGTGTCTTTTTTTCGCTAGCTGGTGAGAATAAAATATTCTTTCAGCACATCCAGGAATTACAACGCCCCCTGGCGTTGGATAACATCTTTGCCAACAATGAGTTTACCTACTACAAGCTTTTAATTTTGATATCGCTGGTAACGTTTGTGCTTAATCGTCGGCGCCTTGATATAAGCGCCCTTTTATTCTGGCTTGTCTTCTTGATCTTTTCGCTTAAGGCCGCGCGCAATATCGCCTTTTTTGCCTTGGCGGCATATTTGGTCATTATGACCAATCTCTTGACCATCTCGCCTAAGGACGTTATTCCGTTTAGATTCACCAAGAAAAGATTTATGCACCTGACTTCAGCGGTCATGAAATTATTGTTTTTGATATGGCTCTTGCAAGACGTACAAGGAATGACCCTCAACGGTTATTATGATTTCGACAAATATGAACGTAAAAGTGAATTCGGCGGGATTTCCCAGAGAAATTATCCGAATAAGGCGCTTGATTTTTTGGTCGCCCATCGTATCCGTGGTAATTTTTTTAATGATTTTAACTCCGGGGCTTATCTGATTGGCCGCGCCTTCCCTGATATCAAGGTGTTTATTGATGGTCGTACCGAGGTTTACGGTGCCCAATTTTTTGAACAGTACCTCAAGCTGTGGGATGAGGGCGATGCGCCGTTATTAGAATCGATCATTCAAAAATACAATATTACCGGGGCGCTGTTGAATTCCATCCGGTCGCCCATCCCGGCAAAGACGTTGCAGTATTTTTATACACATAAAGATTGGGTGGTCGTGTATTTTGACTATGATGCGGTGGTATTGCTGCGCCGGGTGCCGGAAAATCAAACGTATATTGATCGGTTTGCTATTGACCTTACGCTCTGGCAGCCGCGCGTTCTCGATTTAAGGAAGATAGGGTCAAGCCCTGTTAGTCCATTTCCAAATTATTTCCGGGCCTTTACGCTTGAATCGTTGGGTCTTGATGAACCAGCCCTGGCCGAAGCCAAGGAGGCAGTCAAGATCGCGCCCGGCTACGGCAAGATTTATGATTTGATGGGGAAGATTTACGCCAAGCGCAAGAATTACGAGGAGGCCTTCGTCCATTTTCGCATCGCAACTCTTGAGTCGCCGCAAGACAAGAAGGTACGGCATAACTTTGCGCTTTGTTATTTTGATTTGAAGGATTATAAAGGGGCCATCAAACAGTATCAGAAGATCATTGAGACCTGGCCGACGGATCCGCAGGCATATTTTCTTCTGGCAAAGACATACGCCTCTGAGAAACGATATGACAAGACACTTGAAATCCTCAGCAAGGCCCATCGTTTGCAGCCAGA
The DNA here is from genome assembly GCA_005239675.1 of Planctomycetales bacterium. GTDB lineage: Bacteria > Omnitrophota > Gorgyraeia > Zapsychrales > Zapsychraceae > UBA10015. The sequence continues at coordinate 26,577 of SBBO01000044.1, read as the reverse complement.
TGATGTTAATGATATCCTGGGGGTTGGTGATGTTATCTTTGAGCAGGGGAATTGGGCTATAGCCCAGCAGGCCTACGCCCTAGCCTTGGATACCAAAAAAGATCAGGGGCTGGTGTATAAAAAAATTGGATTGGCTTATAAAGCGATGGGTGATAAGGTCAAGGCCTTGGAGGAATTTCGGCGATCCATCGAGATCAATCCGCAGGACGAGGAGATCAAAAAAGAGCTGGGGATTAAGAATGATTAAGATATTGTATTGAAAAATACCCTATGGAAATTTATAATATGGTTCTGTTAAAATAATTTTATGAATAATATTTCTAAAATTTTGACCTTTGTGTTAGCGGGGGGAAGAGGCGAACGGCTGGATCCCCTGACGCGAGACCGCACCAAGCCAGCGGTCCCCTTCGGCGGGATTTATCGAATTATCGATTTTACCTTGAGCAATTGTATTAACTCGGGGCTACGGCGCATTTATGTCCTTACCCAATACAAATCTTTCTCCCTCCAGAAGCATCTCTTGGCGGGCTGGGATATCGTTGCCACCCAGCTAGGAGAGTTCATCGACATTGTCCCTGCCCAGCAGCGCATCAACTCTGATTGGTATAAGGGAACGGCCGATGCGATCTATCAAAATCTGTACGCCCTTTACGACTACAATCCGCAATTGGTCTTGATCTTGGCTGGTGATCACGTGTACCGGATGAATTATCAGCATATGATTAAGCATCACAAGACCAGAGATGCCGATGTCACGGTTGCCTGTATCCCGTTTCCGAAGGAGAGTTCGGTTAATTTTGGCGTGGTTGAGATCGATGACAATGATCATGTCTGCGGTTTTCAGGAGAAACCTCAGGACCCTAAGACGATCCCGGGAGATCCCACCACGATCCTTGCCTCCATGGGAATTTATCTTTTTAATCGCGATGTCCTTATCGAGGAACTTGAGAATGATGCCAATACGGATTCCGACCATGATTTCGGTAAGAATGTGATCCCGCAGATGCTCTGCCATGGGAGAAAGATTTATGTGCATCGATTTGTTGATGAGCATAATCAGCCTAGATATTGGCGTGACATCGGAACACGTGATGCCTATTATCAGTCCAATATGGATTTATTAAATTCCCAAAATGAGTTCAATATCAACGACCGTACCTGGCCGATACGCACCTACCATGAACAGTATCCACCCGTTCGGATCATCACGACCAGATCTGGCCACGGCGCCATTATCAATTCCATGGTCGCCGGGGGGTGTATTATTGAAGGGGGGTACATCGAGTATTCGGTTGTATCATCGGACGTCAGGGTCGCTGAGGGCGCGCGGATCAAGAATTCCGTTATCATGGAGGGGGTTGTCATCGGGGAAGGTGCCCAAATACAAAATGCGATTATCGACAAGGAGGTAACCATCCCACCTTATACCAAGATAGGTTATGATGTGAATCTCGACAGGAAGCGTTTTGTTTTAACTACATCGGGGATCGTAATTGTCCCTAAAAAAATGCCTGTGTTTGCTTAAAGCAAAGATTGATGATTGTTCAACCTAAGATAAGAGGTTTTATTTGTACTACCGCCCATCCTCAGGGATGTGCTCAAAATGTACAGGAACAGATTGATTATGTTCTCAAGCAAGGCAAAATCGCCCAAGGCCCTAAGAAGGTCTTGGTCATCGGGGCCTCGACGGGTTATGGCCTGGCCTCTCGTATTGCGGCTGCCTTTGGTTGTGGCGCAGGGACCGTAGGTGTATTTTTTGAAAAAGAAGCAGAGAATAAACGCACGGCCTCAGCCGGCTGGTACAACGCAGTTGCCTTCGAAAAGAAGGCTGCACAGGCGGGACTTTATGCGAAAAGTTTTAATGGCGATGCGTTCACCGATGAGATAAAACAAAAAACCGTTGCCACTATTAAGAAGGACCTAGGGCCCATCGATCTTGTTATTTATAGCCTGGCTGCTCCTCGCCGACAACATCCGCGAACAGGTCAGATCGCTAAATCGGTCTTAAAGCCTATTGGGAAAATTTACGTGGGTCAATCGCTCGATGTCGCGACTAATACATTGGAGACAGTGACGCTTCCTGCGGCCACGCCAGAGGAGATTGAACAAACGGTCTCGGTTATGGGTGGAGAAGATTGGGAATATTGGATTGATGCCTTGACCACGCAAGGCTTGTTAAATGAGGGGGCGATGACGGTTGCGTATTCCTATGTTGGTCCAGAGATCACGCGCTCGATCTACCGTGAAGGGACGATTGGCCGAGCCAAAGATCATCTAGAGATGACGGCACGCAGACTAGATGAACGTCTCCACAAGATCAAGGGTTGTGCACTTGTCTCGGCAAATAAGGCCCTGGTGACGCAATCCAGTTCCGCAATACCCGTTATTCCACTCTATTTTGTATTGCTCAATAAAGCGATGAAAGAAAAAGGTATTTATGAGGATTGCATTGCCCAAATCGACCGGTTGTTTAGAACTCGTCTTTATGCCAGCGGCCCGATCTTGGTAGACAATCATGGCCTCATCCGCATGGACGACCTTGAAATACGCCCCGATGTACAGGCGCAAGTGCAACACAATTGGGACAAGCTAACCGATAGCAATCTCGCCCAGCTGGCGGACTTAGATGGATACCGCGAGGATTTTTTAAGACTTTTTGGCTTTGGGCTCAAAGGGGTTGACTATAACGCCGATGTGGACCCCGAACAAAAGCTGCCTTCTTTGTCTTACCCGTGAACCGTTTAGACCAAGTTCTTTCCGGTCTATCCAAGAGGTGGCAATCCTCATCATAGCGGATGGTCCTAACTGGGACATCGGTTCGTTTGCTCAAATCCCCAATGAATAGTTTTTTATCGCTCATCATCGTTTAGCCTCGATTGTAGTATGCACCCACGTTTTTTATGCTTCCCTCGTGCGTAGCCCCAGGGGCGGGGTAGAATTTGCGTTAAATATTTACAATGTGCGCGACCACGGAATATATATCACAATATGTAAATAAGTGTAAATTAATGACTCTAACTAACATTAGTTGTTATTTAATGATGTTAAAAGAAAAATATTAGAAAGATATTGACATACTTAAGTCAGCGCCCTAAATTAAAGAAGTCTATTGGTTGGAGGGTCAAGACCTTAATTTTATGCAATTTCATGAACTACTAACAATCGATGAAGTAGCCAAATACCTACGGGTAAAGCGAAGAACCATTTACGAATGGCTCAAGAAAGGGAAGATTCCCGCCATCAAGACGGTGGGACAATGGCGTTTTAAGAAAGAAAAAATTGATGCCTGGTTAGATGGCAAGACACTAAAAAAGCAAGCTACCTCTGCTGGTTTGTCCCGGGGCACTTGATCAACTCGCCTCTCCTTAGGATCAACCCTAAGGCCAGGTCGCAGGGTTGACAGTGCCGGATAAACCAAGGCGCAAGATTTTTTTCGCAACTACTGCGGTGAAGAAGGAGGAGTTCATGAACAATACGAACACAGCAAGTATCAATGTAGAACAGGATATTCGGGTACTGGTCGCTGAGATATTGGAAACGGAGTCGACGGCCATAGACATCGATGCCCATTTTGTCAAAAATCTAGGGATGGATTCGATGATGGCCCTTGAAATCCTGGCCGCTATCGAGAAAAAATACCGAATCGTTATCCCAGAAGAGGTCTTATCTAAGTTTACGTCGCTACGAACGACCACCAACATTGTGCGAGATATTTTGAAAAAGAAACAATAAAAGTTATTCATTGCCTGCGCGGGGCAATCCCCCGAGCGTCTAGGGGGAATTTAAAAAACAACGATGGGAGGGCTTAATGTATTTTAAAAAAATGGAGCTATTTGGTTTTAAGTCGTTTGCCGATAGAACCGTTTTAAATTTTGAGCCGGGTATCACGGCAATCGTAGGCCCCAATGGTTGTGGCAAAAGCAATATCTTTGATGCCATCCGTTGGTCGTTGGGTGAGCAGAGCACTAAAGAGCTGCGCGGCGCTGCGATGGAAGACGTTATCTTTAATGGGACAGCTCAAAAATCTTCCCTGGGGTTTGCGGAGGTGAGTCTAACGCTTTCTAACCAGTCGCGCATGCTTCCCATTGAATATGACGAGGTGACAATCACCCGACGCTTGTTCCGTTCCGGTGAGAGTGAATATATGCTGAATAAAACGATTGTGCGCCTCAAAGATATCCAGGAGCTCTTGATGGGTACGGGTATTGGGGCGCAGGCATATTCACTTATCCAACAGGGCAAGGTCGATTTGGTCGTGAGCGCCAAGCCTGAAGATCGGCGTATGATTTTCGATGAAGCCTCTGGTATCACTAAATATAAGACGAAAAAGAGAGAGGCCCTAAACAAGCTGGGTGATACGGAAAACAACCTCTTGCGTCTCAACGACATCATCATCGAAGTTCAACGGCAGATCGCCGCTATCGACCGCCAAGCCAACAAGGCGCGCAGGTTTCAAGAGGAATTTAAGAATCTCGAGCGTCTCGAGATTTGCCTGGCTCGTTATGAGGTACGGTCGTTGTGTCAAAGGCGTGAGGAGATTGGTTATGCAATCCGGGTACTTCAAGACAAAAAAGTAGAAACGAACCAGCAACTGGAGGAGCATATCGGGTTACTGACACAGGAAATGGACCATCTTGCTCAATTAGAGTTGAAGATGAGCGATGCCCATGCTCAGGAGATCAAAACTGATGGTCAGATCGATCTGGACAATCGTCAGATCGACTTTAACCAGGAGAGGGTAGTTGAGATCCAGCAAAACGCCGAGCGTATGAAAGAGCAAAAAAAACAGCTTATAGAACGCTGCCGCCTCCAACAGGAGAAGATTGAGAACTTACGACAGGAGTTGAGCATAATCCAGGGAACGTTGCAGCACAATGCAGAGGGCCTCAAGGAAAAGCGCCTTGAGCTTAAGTGCTGTGAATCTGCCATTAGGACGGCGAAGGACAAGATTGCGCACAACGAAGAGAAGATCATGTCATTAAGCGCTCAACAGGTCGCTATTCGTAATCAATTGACCGACACCATGAAAGAGATCCAGGGCGATCTTGCTCGTCAGCGGCGTCTGGAGATTGAGCGTGAGAAGATTTCTATCGAGAATAAGGATATGGAAAAGAGATTGTCCCAGGTCGAAGAAGAGATGCGTGCGCTTAAGGAAAAGATACTTGATTTGGAAAAAGCGAGAAACGATCAAGGGGTCAACTTGGATCAGTTGCGCTCTGCCTTGGCTGCCCTAAGGGAGACCGTTGATGATTTAGAGAAAAAGGCATTATTTTATAGTTCGCAGAAGGATTTTATCGAACGCCTACACGCTCAATATCACGATATGCCGGATCCAGTAGTTGCGGGACGCTTAATTACGCCGGCGGCACCATTGGGGCACCAGACGGGTATTATCGGGAAGGTCAAGGCAGTACACACTGTGCACGACGATCAACTTGGTCTTTTAAAAGAACCGTTTGCCTCTCATGATGTTGCGCAGCTCTACGAAATTACCTGTGAAGCCAAATTCATTGAACTTGACCCACAGGAAATCTCGAAGAAAATTGAGGCAATTCAGATCGAGCTGCAGGCATTGAGGATACGCGTACACGCCGATGTAACTAAGATTGAACACGAGGTCCAGGTCTTCCGCGATATCCAGCAGACGATCCATGACCAGGAGCGGGCCCTATCGGTTGTCCAGGCCCAGCGTGAGGATTTAGACGAAAAGGCCAATAAGTTGCGTGAAGAACTAGAATTAGTCATTTCTGAATTGCAGGAAGTCGATCAATCTCTTGCTGGCGCCCAAAGGGAGGAAGGACAACTGAATTATCAGCTCGATACGGTCAATCAGGAGATCAGCTGGTCTCAGGCGGATATCAAGACTGAGCAGGAGATGATTACCACTAAATCACAGGAGAAAGAAGAGGTGACGGTCGCCATCGCTCAGACAGAGGCTGAGTTGGAATCGTATAGAGACAAACTAGAGAATTCTCAGGAACACCTGGAGATGTTTTCTAGGGATTTGGATAGCGGGTTAGAGGAAATCAAGCGCATGGATGATGAGCTGGTGGCTGGCGCTGCACGTGTTGTGCAGCTAGAACAGGAGAACCAGGTCGTGTCTGAACGCATCGAGGTGATTAAAAGAAAAAAAGAATCATTAGCACAGATGCTGGCTGATGACGCGCGACAAAAAAAGGAGGCGAGCGAGAAGATCGATTGTGCCCGTGCCAACCAGGCAGACCTCGAGCAGACTGTTGACCGCATCCAAAGGGACATTCACGCCCAAGAGCTCAAAGAGCAAGGGCTGGTCTATCAAGAAAAAGGGCTCAAAGACCGGCTGTTGCAAACATACAAAGTGAATTTAGAGGAAATGGGGTTATCGCCAGAGACCGAGACACCGCTTGACAGCGCCAACGTAGAGGAGACCTTAGCGCAGATTGAGCGCCTGCGTCAACGTTGCGCGGGCTTCGGTAACGTTAATCTGGTCGCCATTGAGGAATCGGAAGAACTTAGGAAACGTTTTGAATTTTTAACGCAACAGCAAAGCGATCTTCTAGAGGCTAAATCGCAGCTGATGAATACCATCACTAAAATCAATCGCTCCACCCGTCAGATGTTTTTGGATACTTTCACTAAGGTGAGCGAAGAGTTTCGTATTTATTTTAAGATGCTTTTTGGGGGAGGGGAGGCACAGCTAGTTCTTTTAGACACTGAGAATGTCTTAGAATCTGGCATTGATATTATCGCGCGGCCACCGGGTAAGAAATTGCAGAATATTAGCCTTCTTTCCGGTGGGGAGAAAACTTTGACGGCGATTGCCCTTATCTTTGGGGTATTCAAGGTCAACCCGAGCCCTTTTTGTATCTTAGATGAGATCGACGCCGCCCTTGATGATTCCAATGTCGGCAGGTTTAGCTATCTTTTGAAAGAATTTGCCAAGATCGCCCAATTCATCGTTATTACCCACAATAAAAAGACGATATCGAGCGCTGATATTATGTATGGCATTACGATGCCAGAGATGGGCGTGTCGCGTATTGTCTCGGTCAAATTATCCAGCGAAAAGGAAGAAGAGCCGGCCCCAGCCCTTGCCAGCGCCTGAGGAAGGTAGCTCCTGACCATTTCCAGTCGTTCTAGGGAGCCCTGCGGGTATGGTTGCGGTACGCTCTTTTTAAAGACAGCATATCCGATTTTTACCGCTGAATTTAGCGACGTACATCGCTTTGTCGGCCTTGGCGATCAACGTTGCCTTGGTGTGCGCCTCATCAGGCACGGTTGCGATGCCGATACTGACTGTGACATGAAGTTTTTCTTCCGGGGAGGCAAGTTGGATAGGATGATCGGCTACTTTCTTGCAGATACGTTCTGCGATGACCAACCCCTGGGCGCGGGGTATTTGGGGAAGAATAATAGCGAATTCTTCACCCCCGTAACGGCAGGCATAGTTATCTTCCCTTGAGCATCCTTTTAGGATTTGGGCGATTTCTTTTAAAACAATATCGCCGTTATAGTGTCCATAAGTATCATTTAACCTTTTGAAGTCATCGACATCAATCATCAATAGGCTTAAGGGTTGGTTGTCTTTGAGCGCGGCTTCAATCTCAGTGGAAAGTCGCTCTTGAAAGAATCCGTGATTCCATAAATTGGTGATGGAGTCGGTATGGCTTTTAGAGCGTACTAATTCGTATAGATTGGCGTTCTCGATGGCCAGACCCGCCTGGTTGGAGAGCATCGTGAAGATGCGCAGGTCATCAGAGGTAATCGGTTTTTGGGTAAATAGATTGTCAGCGACAATAAGGCCATTGACGTTGTTTTTTGTCTTGAGGGGCATGACGACCAGTTCATGTGTTTTAAATCTTTGTAGGAATGCATCATGGATGTAGTGACCAATTTGGTCATGCGTGATATGGACACCGACACCGGTGTGGTAAGCCCTAACCAAAGGACTCGCGCTATTGATCTCCAGGGGGATTTTCAAATCTTTGATTGATTGAAACAATGTGGAGCGCTCTATGTTGGCAGCGACATTCTCTTTTTTGATCAAATCTTCAATGTGAGGTTTTATAGTCGAGATATATCGCCATATCTTCTCGGCGTGTTCTCCCGACTCAGGCCCGATGGCCATCTGAGGTTCCAGAGTGCGCTCTTTTTGGTTAACCAGGAAAAGGACTCCGCGGTTGAACCCTAGACCCGTATGGGCCGTCACGCACGTGAGGATAATGTACAGGATGTGATCTAGATCCAGTGTCGCGCGCATGGCGTTACTGACTTCATAGAGTACAGTCAGCTCTCTGTTGGCCTGGGCAATTTTTTTCTGGAGAGCCAGGATGTCAGTTGTAAGGTTAGTACTCATGGGTTCGATTATATTTTATCTGCCAAGCAGGTCGATGGCAAGAAATAATGCCAAAAATATGGATTGTTCTAATTATTTTCTATAGATATTTTATAATCATATTGTAACTTATTTATAATAAAAGAGTTGTGATAGGTATATTTTGATGACCTTTTGGAAGCGCTTTCTTGACACCATCTTAGGCCTATGTTATACTTCAGCGCATCTACCGATATCTATTCAGTGGAGGGGGTTCTTCGGCTAAGGGATTAAGGACAAGGCTTAGAAGGGTGGGATGGAGGCAGCCATGGGGCGCATTCCTGAAGAAATCGTGGCGCAAGTTATTGATCGTTGCGATATCGTTGAAGTTATCGCTTCCTATATCCCGCTCAAACGGATGGGGTGTAATTTCAAGGCCCTATGCCCTTTTCATCATGAAAAGACACCGTCGTTTGTCGTTACTCCCGAAAAACAAATTTTTCATTGTTTCGGCTGCGGGGTTGGGGGAAACATTGTCAATTTTGTTATGAGGCAGGAGCGACTGGAATTCCCGGAGGCCATCCGCATGTTGGCCCAGAAAGTCAATGTGACGATTCCCAGCGATGAGGCGCCCCATGCGCTGCATGTAACAAATATTCGCCAGGCGATACTGCGGATTAATGGCCTGGCAGTCAATTTCTTTCATAAGACATTACTCGCTGATCAATCCGCCGCGGCCAAGGGCGCCCGGGAATATTTAAAAAAGCGTGCCATAGAGTTAGACATAGTTCGTCGGTTTCAGTTGGGATTCGCCCCCAATAGCTGGGATGCGCTTTTGACGCATCTTCGCCAAGAAGGGATTAGTCTTGGCTTGATGGAAAAGGCGGGATTGATCGTGGCGCGGGAAAATGGCTCAGGATATTACGACCGTTTCCGCAATCGGATTATCTTTCCCATCTTTGATACGCGTGCGCACTGCCGTGCCTTTGGGGCCCGAGCCATGGTTGAAGGTGAGGGAGCCAAATACATCAATTCGCCCGAGACAATCCTTTATACTAAAGGCCACCATCTGTACGGCTTTCATTTGGCCAAACAGGCGATTGCCGATGAAGATGGCGTGGTGATGGTGGAAGGATATGTGGATTGCCTGACGGCACACCAGGCCAATATTCAGAATGTCGTGGCGTCTTTGGGGACGGCCTTGACGGTTGAGCAGATCCGGTTGCTGCGTCGGTATACACCGCGGCTTGTAATGCTTTTTGATATGGATCCCGCGGGAGAGGCCGCGATGATGCGCAGCCTCGATACCCTTATCGAAGAGGGCATGGAAGTAAGGGTCGCCATGCTTGAGGAAGGCGAAGACCCTGATTCTTTTGTTCATCGCTACGGAGCCAATAAGTTACGCGAACGTATCCAAGCGGCCAAGACGATCTTCGATTATAAGTTGGATGTCTTGACGCGTCGTCATGATAGCGACACCGTGGATGGCAAGGCGAAGATAGCAGCAGCTATGCTCCCGACGATATACCGTTTCGGTAATGAATTAGTCAAGGCGGAATATATCAAACAGCTGGCCCGGGCGCTCGATGTGACACAGGAGACCCTTATTCGGGAATACAAGAAAGTCAGACAGACCTTGCCCTCTTCATCTTTGTTGAAGATTCAGGAAGGACTGCCGGCCCATGGGGCTGGGCTACGGGGTCAGGCCGTTGAGCGCGGTTTGCTCAAGCTCATGATGGAAGAGGGGGATTTCATTCCAAAGGTCAAACAGGAATTGCATCCGTCGGATTTTCAAGATACCAGCATACGGGTGGCTATTGCCAAGATCTTTGAATTTTTTCAAGATGGAAAAAGAATAGACACGGTTAGTCTGATCAGTAGTTTTAAGGACGCCGCCATCCAAGAGATGCTCTCAGGAATTGTAGCTGAGGCAGAGGTCGTTGGCGACCGTGAGAAGATGTATCAGGACTGCATTAATCGCATTAAGCACAACCAGCTGAAGATACGTCGCCAGGGGTTTGTGCAACAGATTCGGGAAGCGGAGGCAGCGGGGAATTCTTCCCGCGTTAGTGAATTAACTCAACAATTTAATCGGTTCGTTAAGACATGAGGTTTTTAAAAAACATGAAACAGACAACAGCGCAAGGCGGTTTTAAAAACGACATCGATAAGCTAGTCGAGTTGGGCAAGAAAAAAGGGTTCTTGACCTATACCGAGGTCAATGAAACTTTATCGGATGAGGTGCATTCCGCTGAGGAAATTGACAAGGTTTTTGATATCCTCGACGGTAAGGACATCAAGGTTATTGAAGAGCCTGATCCCGATGGAGACGAAGAGCCGGATACGACCGATAAGCTTGATGAGGAGTCTCGTGAGCAGGAGATTCGCCGCGTGCGCGAGGAAAATCGGGATGAAGAGGTCTATGCGGAAAAATTTATCCCGCTGGATGATCCAGTGAAGATGTATCTCAAGCAGATGGGCTCCATTCCTTTGTTGTCCCGGGAGAACGAGATCAATCTGGCCCGCAGGATCGAAGACGCTGAGATTAAATTCGCCCAAGCCATTTATAAGACGGTCTATGCCCGTAAGGCGGCGCTGAAGGTGATCGGTCAGGTCCTATGTGGCGAGGTAAATGTCGAAGATGTCATTAAGGACGAGTTGGAACGGCGTCCCAAGTTGATTCGGGATCTCAAGAAGATTAAACAGGGGGTCAGCCGCACCAAGATCGGCTCGGAAAAATCTGCCGTGACCCTTGCCAAGTTTAAACTAACAGCATCCTTTAACGAAGCCGTGGTCCATGAAATTCAAGATATTCTAAGCCGCATCGAAAAAATGGACAAGATGTTAAAGGCTAGAAAAAAGATGACCAATCTACGGTCGTTACGATCGCAAAGAACAAAATTAGCCAGAGACCTCGGCCAAGGCATAGGAATCGTTAAAGAACAGTTGGGGACCGTCAAATTACGGCAGGCCAAATTCAATAAGGCCAAGAAGCTTCTCGTGGAGGCAAATCTGCGTCTGGTGGTCAGTATTGCTAAAAAATATATCAACCGTGGGCTTTCTTTCCTGGATTTGATTCAGGAGGGTAATATGGGGCTTATTCGCGCTGTCGAGAAATTTGAATATAAGCGTGGTTATAAATTTTCGACCTACGCAACCTGGTGGATTCGACAGGCCATCACCCGTTCAATCGCGGATCAGGCGCGCACGATTCGTATACCGGTACACATGACCGAGACCATCAATAAAATCATCCGTGTCTCGCGTTTGTTTGTCCAGGAATACGGGCGGGAACCCTCTGCCCAGGAAATCGCCAAACAAATGCGCATTGCGGTTAGCAAGGTCAAAGAGATCCTTAAGATTTCTCAGGTACCGATTTCGTTACAGACCCCCATTGGCGATGAAGGTGATACGCATTTTGGAGATTTTATCGAGGACAAACGGGCCATTTCCCCGGCTAACGCCACGCTTCAATCGATGCTCAAAGACGAGATTGCGCATGTATTGTATACCTTAGAGGAAAGGGAGCGTAAGATCCTGGAATTACGCTTCGGTATCCATGACGGGACAACAAGGACATTGGAAGAGGTTGGAAGCGAATTCAATGTCACGCGTGAACGCGTCCGTCAAATTGAATCTAAGGCCTTGCGTAAGTTGCGTCACCCTACCCGCTCCCGTAGGATCAAGCAATTCCTCGACATGGCGGCTAAAGAGGATCAGGCGAATTGATGACCCCCCTCTATGGTGCGGGTCTTTGATCATGAAGGTTCGATGTAGAGGGAGCAAGTTTAATTTCGCGGTCGTTCGCAAGTTGCTACCCAATGGCTCCAGCATCGATGTTGATGTGGTAGAGCATCCTGGCGCCGTCCTCATTCTTCCATTCTTGACGAGAGATCAATTAATCTTCCTGCATCAATACCGACCGGTGCTCGGTAGATTCTTGTTAGAGCTACCCGCAGGCACTCTTAACGCCCGTGAGCGACCGCTTGTCTGCGCCCATCGGGAATTGATCGAAGAGACCGATTATACCGCAGGCAGGTTGACCCGGTTGGGCAAGATTTATCCTGTGCCTGGATATTCGACCGAGATCATCCATATCTTTAAGGCCCAGCGCCTTATCAAGAAACGAGGAGTCAAAGATCCAGATGAGATTATTGAGATAAAAATTTTGAATAAATTAGAGGTCCAAGATCTCGTTCGCACCGGCCGCATTATGGACGCCAAGACCCTGGCCGCGTTAGGGTTGTGTGGTTGGTTATCTCTTCCTTGATCTCCATTGCGGATTCCGAGGGTAATCTTTTGTTGAAACTAATATAGGCTTATGATATGCTTAAGCGACTTTTATGACATTTTTATATCAGGGCCTATAGCTCAGTCGGTCAGAGCAGGTGACTCATAATCACTTGGTCCCTGGTTCGAGTCCAGGTAGGCCCAGAAATTAAAAATATGGCATAGCTCAGCCCCCAACTGATTTACACACTTTTAAAAAGCAAAAGTGCGTAAATCAATACGCTGGGGGTCCCGACCTAAGGCTTAGAGCGGACTCATAGCTCAGTTGGTTAGAGCGTCGCCCTCACATGGCGAAGGTCGTAGGTTCAAGTCCTACTGAGTCCATATAGTCTTGGTTAGACATTTTAATTGATGCAAAGGACACAGTATCGTGCCGGAAATCTCTGTTAAAGATCAGGTCAAGCGACTCGTTGATCTACAGACAATCGATGGGCAGATTCATCAAATCAGGACTGATCTGACTGAAAAGCCGGCACTGATCGAAGGCCTAAAGAAAGAATTTGAAACCAGTAAGGCCCATTTCAATGCACTCACGAATAAGCTTAAGGCTATTCAGCTTAAGCGTAAAGAGCTTGAGCTGGATTTAAAAAACAATGAAGACCAAATTGCCAAGTTCAACGCCCAACTTTTTTTGATCAAGACCAACAAGGAATATCAGGCGAAACTAACCGAGATTGCCAGCATCCAGGCAGATAAATCTATTTTCGAAGAAAAGATACTGATCTCTTACGATGAGGCCGACCTAGTTCAGGCGGATATAAACAAAGAAAAGATAGTCGTCGCAGCGCAAGAAAATCGGTATCTGACGCAAAAAAAGATTATTGAAGACGATATCGTCTTATTGGAGGACCGTAGCAAGGTTCTCGCGTCACAGCGTAAGCAATTTCTCGTTGGCATTGATGAGGCCTGCCTTGCCCGTTATGAGCGGATTTTGGCGCATAAGGACGGCCTAGCGATTGTCCCCATCAAGAACAACTCATGCATGGGTTGTCACATGAACGTGCCACCCCAGACCATCAATGCGATCAAGACACATGACCAGCTCATCATTTGTGAGATATGCCAGCGCATTTTATATGTCGAGGATGATCTCTAATTGTGCGTTAGAAATATTTGTTGATGGAGCTTGTCGTGGTAATCCGGGACCAGCGGCCATCGGCATTGTCTTCAAGGAGGGCGATCGGGTTGTTGCCGAAATCGCCAGGTCCATAGGAGAGGCGACTAACAATATTGCTGAATATACCGCGCTGATTTGTGCCCTGCAAGAGGCGTTGGTGCGTAAAGTTCACGAGGTTAGAATTTCTACCGATAGCGAGCTCATGTTCTGTCAGTTGACTGGAAGCTATAAAGTCAAGGACCAACGGCTTAAATTCTTGTATGATCAAGTTCAGCAGCTCAAGCGTGGGTTCAATAACGTTGAGCTGGTGCACGTCACGCGGGATAAGAACCAACACGCTGATAAATTGGCCACAGGGGCCTTGTCACCACCGATCATTAAAAAGCAGGCCAAGATGGTTGCCACGCTGTTTCACCACAGCGCGGAGGAAAGTCCGAGCTCCAAAGGATAGTGCATCCTGTTAATCCAGGATTCCAGCCCTTATAATGGTTGGAAAGATAAGAGCCACAGTGACGATACTTTAACAGCGTTTTCTATTCATCTTTCCCTAAAAGGGAATGCTTAAAATGGAACGCTGTTAAAGGGTGCAACGAGGCAATCTCTGCATGGAGCAAGGCCGAATAGGGGAAGAGGGGCGATCCGTCCCGTTAGCATTCCTGGGTAGGCCGCAAGAGTCCGGAGAGCGATCTTCGGAGTTAGTTCAATAACCATCACTCTCTTCGATAGAGGAGAGGACATAACTCGGCTTATTCGCGCCTGCTGACATTTGAATTCGTGTAAAAGTTAACCAGGGTCAATGGAGGGGGGTATTCAGCAATGTCAGGTCATTCAAAATGGGCAAGTATTAAACATAAAAAGGCTGCGGCAGACGCGAAGCGTGGGGCGGCCTTTACCAAGATGATTCGAGAGGTTACAGCGGCAGCCAAAGATGGCGGGGGCAATGTCGAATCCAACGCGCGCCTGCGGGCGGCGATCGACCGTGCCAAGGGAATCAATATGCCGCTCGTTAATATTGACAATGCCATCAAGAAAGGGACCGGTGAGCTTCCCGGTGTCGTTTATGAGACAGTCACCTTTGACGCGTATGGCCCGGGTGGCGTGGCGATGCTGATTGAGGGTCTGACGGACAACAAAAACCGCACTACCGCCGAGATTCGTAATATTTTATCTAAGAAGAATGGTAGCTTGGCTGGCCCAGGGGCAACGTCGTATTTGTTCTCAAAAAAAGGTTTTATCACCGTTGATAAAACCCAGGGGAACGAAGAGACCCTGATGGAGATCGCCCTTGATGCCGGTGCAGAAGATATCAGGCTTGAAGGGCAGAATTACGAGATTACCTGCGACATCGCTAGCTTTCAAAAGGTGAAAGACGCGATCACCGCTAGGAAAATTGCAATAGCAACCGCTGAAATGACGATGCTGCCCAGTACATATGTTCGCATCGTTGGCGAAGAGGCAAAAACTTTGTTGGGGTTGATGGAGGCCCTCGAAGAGCAAGAGGATGTCCAAAACGTCTACGCTAATTTCGATATTCCTGATGAAGAGATGGATAAGATTGCTTAGGGAAGAATGATAATCATGGGCATCGATCCGGGCCTACGGGCAACCGGCTATGGGGTGGTGGAATGTAAACAATCGTTAGTGAGCCTGCTGGAGGTAGGAACGATTGAGCCGAAACAAAAAGAATTGCTCCAAAATCGTCTTAAGACTATTCATGATGTTCTTGATGAATTGATCATCGAGCATGGCCCGCAGACCTTGGTGCTAGAGAAATTATACGCTCACTACAATCATCCGATCACCGCGAGTACATTGGGGCATGTCCGCGGCGTTATTTGCCTTGTCTGCGCGCAGCGGGGGCTTCAACTGGTTGAATATAGCGTCAAGCGGATTCGTCAGGTCTTAACCGGAAACGGCAATGCCTCTAAGGTGCAGATCCGACGGTTCGTGGCCTCTTTCCTGGCCATCGATGAGGCAAAATTGAGTTTGGACGCCAGCGACGCCTTGGCCCTAGCCCTGGGATATATTCGTGTGGATGGTGGTGGGGTACGACGCCCATGATCGCACGTATTACCGGAAAATTGGTTCAAAGAGAAGATCATTCCATTATTGTCAATGTCCACGGCGTTTTTTATGAAATCATGGTGCCGACATTTGTGCTCGAGCATATCGATGAGACCAAAGACTCTCAAGGTGACGTGCATTTGATCATCTATCATTATTTACAGATTGGACCGTCGTCCGCTATCCCTACACTCATTGGTTTTATCAATCATATTGAAAGAGACTTCTTTCTTCAATTCATCAAGGTTTCCGGCATCGGACCCCGGGCAGCGGTCAGGGCCTTAAACCAGCCTATCACCCAGATCACCCGGGCAATCCATGAAGGTGACACCGAGTATCTCAAGACACTCCCTGGCATCGGCATTCAGAAGGCCAAGGAGATCATCGCCAAACTCCAAGGAAAGGTTGGTCGATTTGGGCTCATCCAGGACCACGGCAAAAACGTTTGCTTGTCTTCGACCGGGGAATCGGTCGACTGGCAGAAGGAGGCGCTCGATATCCTGCTCCAGCTCCAGTACCGTAGGCAGGAGGCCAAAGAGATGATCGCCAAGACATTGGAACGCTCTAAAAATATTCGAACAGCTGAAGAATTGTTGAATGAAATTTATAACCAAAAAATTCGTACTGTCCATACCCCATCAAATTAATTGGATAATGTAGGGACGAGACAGGCCCTACGCAACTGAGAATACGATGACAGAACAAACACCGCAAGGGACTCAAGAACAGTCCGATTACATTAAAGGCATCATTGAGGCGCTTTTATTTGTCAATGAACGGCCAGTGACCATCGAGCAAATGAAGAAGGCATTGGCGACCGTCAGTATCCCTGAAATTAAGAGCATCCTTGAGGACCTGAATGCTCAGTATGTAGGAAGACACAGCGGTATCCGGATTTTGGAAATTGCCGGTGGTTATCAAATGCTTAGTAACCCTGATTACGCCTCCTACATCCATGATTTTTATAAGACAAGGCACAAGGAAAAACTATCCAAGCCAGCATTGGAGACGTTGGCCATTATCGCTTACAAGCAGCCAGTCACTAAGGTTGAGGTTGAAGTTATTCGCGGGGTTAATTGCGATGGTGTCATTGCGCTTCTTCTAACCAAGGAGCTCATTAAACCTGTTGGACGTAAAGACGTGCCTGGTCGACCATTTTTTTATGCAACGACTAAACAGTTCCTAGAATATTTTGGATTGAAATCATTGGAGGATCTTCCTCGACTGGAGGAATTTCCGACATTGATTACCCCTGTGCAGACACAAGGATCCCCGGGGCAGTCGGTGGTCCAGGAGGCCCAAAAAGAAAGTGTTATGGCCACGAACCCCGCAGGGGATCAACCCACCGATCATTGCGTTAATCTCGTTAACGATGAAAACAACTCTTCATAGTTTACGTAAGAAAATCGACGCGCTAGATGTCCGGCTTGTCACTTTGCTGAATCAAAGGGCAGGACTTAGTCTCGCTATTGGTGAAGAAAAAACAAAAAATAGTAGCGGCATCTACTCGCCTCACCGGGAAAAAGAGGTCCTACGGCGCATTCAGGCGTTGAACAAAGGACCGATGTCGTATGAGGATTTTCAAGCGATTTACCGAGAGATTATGTCGAGTTCGCTCGCTTTAGAAAAGTCATTACGCATCGCCTATCTGGGCACAGAAGGTTCTCATACGCATCTAGCAGCCAACAAGAAATTTGGCTCACGGGTGACGTATGTTCCTTGCGAAGGTATTGCTGAAGTATTCCAGAAAGTCGAACACGCAGACTGCGATTACGGTGTTGTCCCCATTGAAAATTCGACCGAAGGGGCAGTTACACACACCTTCGACCTTTTGGTTGATTCCGAATTAAAGGCCTGCGCCCAGATTCTAATGAATGTCTCCCATCATCTATTAGCGCATACTCATAATTTTAAGAGAATCCAATCTGTTTATTCAAACCCGCAGGTATTTGGGCAGTGCCGGAATTGGCTTCTCAATAATATGCCCCAGGCCGGACAGATTGCCGTTGCCTCGACGACTGAGGCGGTCCGCCGGGCCAGCAAGGAAAAAGGGGCCAGCGCGATTGCCTCGAGCTTGGCCGCGAAGTTCTACGGCCTTCCTATCGTGCGTAGTAATATTGAGGATATCGCCCATAATATAACGCGGTTTTTGGTCTTGGCGGCCCATGATGCCCCTCGGACGGGTAAAGACCGCACGACGATTCTATTTTCCATTAAAGACAAGGTAGGGGCGCTGCATGCGATGCTCACCCCTTTTGCACACAACAGGATCAACCTCACCAAGATTGAGTCGCGTCCGGCCAAGAAAAAGGCCTGGGATTATTATTTTTTTGTTGATTTCGAAGGACATCGTCTTGAAAAAAATGTCCGCAAGGCACTAGAGAAGCTGGAGGGCATGTGCAAGTATCTCAAAGTGGTCGGCTCTTATCCGGTCATGGATTAGCCCATGCGTTCGCTCGCCCAAAATACGATTTTTGAAATCCAGCCCTATGTCCCAGGGCGGCCTATTGAGGAAGTCAAAAGAGAGTTAGGTTTAAAGAGCGTCATCAAGCTTGCCTCTAACGAAAACCCCTATGGACCATGTCCTAAGGCGCTTAAGGCCATCTGCCGCGCCGCCCAGCAGGTGAACCGTTATCCTGATGGTGATTGCTATGATCTGCGCCAGGCACTCGCTCAGCGGCTTAAGGTCTCTTCTCGTCAATTGATTTTCGGTAACGGTTCTGATGAGGTCATTGTCCTCGCCACCCGCGCCTTTGTCCAGAAAGGCGATGAGGTGATCATTGCCCAACCATCGTTTCTGATTTATGCTATTGCCGCTAAGCTTGCTGCGGCCAAGATCAAGACCGTCCCTTTGAAAAATTTTTATTATGACCTGGAAGGAATGAAACGGTGTCTTACGGCTAAGACGAAGATGGTTTTTCTGGGCAACCCCGACAACCCCTCGGGCCAATATCTGACACAAGATGATGTGCAGGGATTTATGCGCGCCGTCAGTCCCCGTACCCTGGTTTTTATCGATGAGGCTTATTATGAATACGTGCAGGCCCCTGATTATGTGAATTCAGTTGGATTATTAAAAAAGCACAAGAATATCATCGTGACTCGTACGTTCTCTAAGATGTACGGTCTTGCGGGATTACGGATTGGTTATGGTATTGCTCATGAAGAAACTATTGATTGCCTCAACCGTGTGCGCGAGCCGTTTAATGTCAATTCCCTGGCTCAGGCCGCGGCGCTGGCATGCTTGAATGACCCCCTTTACTATCAGGACCTCGCCCGCGAGATCGCCCGTCAGCGTAAAATTCTTTACGCAGGTATTGAGCGATTAGGTCTGAAATATGTTGCAAGTTGTACTAATTTTGTTTTAATTGATATGGGCCGGCCGGCCGGCTTGGTTGTAAGGGCCCTTTTAGCCAAGGGGGTGATTGTCCGCGACATGAGCCCTTGGGGGTTGGGCCGTTTTATCCGTGTGACGATCGGCACCCCCTTAGAGAATAAACGTTTTTTAAATAGTCTGAAAGGAATTCTATGATCATTATCCTTAAATCCGATGTAACAGATAGCCAGATTAGTCATATCCTTGGAAAGGTTGAGAAGCTTGGGCTTAAGACGCACATCTCTCGCGGGGTTGAGCGAACGATCATCGGATTAATAGGTCCTGAGGACGTTCTTCAGGTAATCCCTTTAGAGGTGTTTCCCGGTGTTGAGCGGGTCTTGCCCGTGTTGGCGCCGTACCGTCTTGTCTCTAGGGAATTCAATAAAGAAAATTCTATCATCACCATCCGGGAGGGGATTCAGATCGGCTGTGGCCGTCTTCATGTCATAGCCGGTCCTTGTTCGGTCGAGAGTGCGCAAGGGATCCGGGCAATCGCTCACAAGGTCAAGAAGGCCGGCGCGACCATCTTGCGTGGAGGGGCCTATAAACCAAGGACTTCTCCCTATGAGTTTCAAGGATTGGGGGAGGAGGGGTTGAAATATTTGGCCGAGGCTGGACGCGAATGTGGATTGGCAACGGTGACAGAGGTCTTAGACCCGCGCGACGTTGGTCTGATCTGCCGATACGTTGACATCCTGCAGATAGGCGCGCGCAATATGCAGAATTTTTCTTTGTTAAAAGAAGTCGGTAAGGTGGACAAACCGGTCCTCCTGAAACGTGGGATTAGCGCCACCATTAAAGAGTGGCTTATGTCCGCTGAATACATCCTTTCCAATGGAAACTTTAAGGTGATGTTGTGTGAGCGCGGTATCCGCACCTTTGAGACCGCCACCCGTAATACCTTAGACATCAATGCCGTGGCCGTCGTCAAACAGTTGTCCCATTTGCCCGTCATCGTGGATCCCAGTCATGCAACGGGAAAATGGGATTTGGTAGCTCCCGCGGCCAGGGCGGGGGTTGCTGCTGGATGCGACGGTCTTATCATCGAGGTTCACGAAAACCCGGAAGAAGCTTTCTCAGACGGTCCGCAGTCTCTGAAGCCAGAGAATTTCGAGATCCTGATGAGAGATTTGCAGAAAATTGCCTCTGCCATGGGTCGGGAGATTTAGGAGACAAGATTATGTTACGAACACACATCTTTAGACGGGTGACTATCGTAGGAGTTGGTTTTATGGGCGGTTCTTTAGGGATGGCCCTCAAGAAACAGGGGCTTGCTCGGGAAGTGGTTGGCATATCTTTGCATCAGGAGACCCTGGATCGGGCGATTAAGGCCCAAGCCATTGACTTAGGGTTTACTGATGTCAGAGAGGGAGTTGCCAACGCCGAATTGGTAGTGCTGGCAACCCCGGTGCAGACGATCATTGAGTATTTCTCCCTTATCAATCCTCACCTGAGGCGCGGGTGTCTCGTGACGGATATGGGCAGCGTCAAATCCGAGGTTGTTATAAAAGCAGAGAGTTTATTGACCGCAGGGTTCTTTATTGGTTCGCATCCTTTGACCGGTTCTGAGAAAAATGGGGTCGAGCATGCGCATGCGGATTTATTTCAGAACACACGTTGCATTATGACCCCAACGGCCAAGACCAATCCTGTCGTCAAGGAGAAGATAAAGTTTTTATGGACCAAGCTAGGGATGAGGGTAGATTTTCTTTCTCCCGACGAGCACGATAAGATTTTTGCGCAGATAAGTCACTTGCCGCATCTGTTGGCCTATGCCTTAATGGAATCGATTCCTCCCGAATCCCTTAGGCACGCCTTGCAGGGCTTTAAAGACTTGACCCGCATTGCCTCGTCCTCACCTTCAGTCTGGGATGATATCTGTTTGACTAATGCCCAGCATATCCTCCATGCCCTCGATGGGACAGTCAAGCAATTGGCCTTTTTGCGTAAGGTAATCATCCAGCGCGATCAGAAGAATCTGTTCCAATTTTTCACCAGGGCCAAAGAGAAACAGGATAGCCTTCATTGACAGGAAATATATACACAATCGCCATCGATGGCCCAGCGGGGGCAGGGAAGAGTACGGTCGCCCGAGAATTGGCCCGTCGACTAGGAATTTTCTATTTGGATACGGGCGCAATGTATCGGGCGCTCACTCTCAAGGCCTTGCGTAACGGGGTTAACCTGGAAGACGAACAGGCATTGGTTGAATTGGCGCGTCAGACACAGATTAATTTGGGAAACCATACGGACGGCATCAAGGTTATTTTAGATGGGATAGATGTTAGTGAGTCAATCCGTTCCCTCGATGTGACCAACAAGACCTTTTACATTGCGCGTGTCCCTGGTGTGCGCAAGATCATGGTCCAATGGCAAAGAGAGATAGGCAAACGTCAGGCTATCGTCATTGAGGGCCGGGACATCGGGACAGTTGTATTTCCGCAGGCCTCGTATAAGTTTTATTTAGATGCCAGTCTTCAGGAGCGCAGTCGCCGGCGTATCCTGGAGTTGCAGGAAAAAGGGATTGAGGTTAACCAACAAAGCCTAAGGGCAGAGCTCAAGGATAGGGATAACAAAGACCGCACCCGTAAGGTGGGGCCGCTATGCATCGCCCCTGATGCCATCACGATCGACACCACGCACCTTACTATTGCTGAGACCGTTTTTGTCATCATGAGACACCTACAGCCTGTCCACCGTATTGCCTGAGCAGTATCTTATAATCATCATGGACAAATCGTTAATCCGTAATTTTTCTATCATTGCGCACATCGACCACGGTAAGTCTACCCTGGCGGACCGGCTCTTGCTGCACGCAGGGGCGATTGATGAGCGCAAGTTCCGTAACCAGATGCTCGATGACATGGACCTGGAACGCGAGCGCGGTATTACGATCAAGGCCTCTGCTGTTAAACTTAATTACAAGGCCGATAGTGGCAAGACATATGTCTTTAATCTTATCGACACCCCTGGACACGTGGATTTTTCCTATGAAGTGGAAAAATCACTGCGGGCCTGTGAGGGGGCGCTTCTCCTGGTGGACGTCTCCCAGGGGGTGGAGTCCCAGACGGTCGCTAACTATTATCTTGCTATTGAAAATAATCTTGAGATCCTTCCAGTCATCAACAAGGTTGATATCGCCAATATTGATATTGACCACGCCAAGCTGCAGATGATAGAGATATTTCATTTCAAAGAGCGCGACATCCAGCTTGTCTCGGCCAAGGAGGGCCTCGGCATCAAGGGGCTGTTTGAAAAGATTATTCAATTTATCCCCAGCCCAGAGGGTAAAAACGATTGGCCGCTGCAGGCGCTCATCTTTGACATGAAATACGATATTTACAAGGGGATTGTGATCTACGTTAGGGTCGTCCACGGGGTCCTGCGGGACAACCTGCGTATTCAGATGATGCATACGCAAAGGCAGTACACCATTGAAGAGGTCGGCGTCTTTACCCCTGAGGCAGTGCAGGTCAGGGAATTAACGGCTGGAGAAGTCGGTTACATCACCTGCAATATCCACGAACCTCGGGAGGTAAGCGTGGGAGATACTGTTACCGATGCTATCTCACCTGCGCCCAAACCCCTCCAGGGGTATCGACAGCTTAATCCATTGGTTTTTTGTGGGGTGTATCCTGTCAACTCTAAGGATTTTTTGTTGCTGCGTGAGGCTATTGAAAAGCTACGTTTAAGCGACCCGAGTTTTGTGTACGAACTAGAGAGCTCCCAGTCGTTTGGCAACGGTTTTCGCTGCGGTTTCTTGGGATTGCTGCATATGGATATCATTCATGAGCGCTTGCAACGCGAGTATGACTTGAATCTTATCTTGACGACCCCCAATGTCCGTTACCGCGTGCATACTCGAGATGACAAGACAATTGATCTGGAGTGCCCATCGGCATTACCTGATAGCGGGAATATCCAGAAAGTCGAGGAGCCGTATCTAACGGTGACGATTTTAACGCCTGTTGAGCATATGGATCAAGTCATGCAGATTGCCAAGGACAAAAGGGGGATCTTTGTCCAGAGCGCATATGTGTCGGATCGCATGCGGATTATTTTTGATATCCCGCTGTCGGAGGTGATCGTGGATTTCAACGATATGATCAAGTCCGTTACCCGCGGTTATGGTTCCATTGATTATCAATTGAAGGGATATCTACCCGCCAAGATTACCAAACTGGACATTTTAATCAACGATTCGGTCTGCGATGCGTTCTCGTGCCTGGTGTATAAAGATTCCGCCTATGACAAGGGTTTGGCCTTAGTGACAAAATTAAAAGAACTTATTCCCCGGCAGCTCTTTGAGGTTCGCATCCAGGCTTCCTGCGATGGGCGGATTATCTCGAGTGCCCGGGTTGCGCCGATGGGGAAGAACGTGACCGCCAAGTGTTACGGCGGTGACATCACGCGTAAAAAAAAGCTTTGGGAGAAACAAAAAGAGGGTAAGAAGCGCATGAAACAGGTGGGGAATGTCGAGATCCCACAAGAGGCGTTTCTCGCTGCTTTAAAATTATAAGATTTGCAATTCGCTTATGGCGGATAAACCACCAATCAGAAAATCAGTATGGCGCGAATGGATCGAGTCTTTTGTCATCGCCGTCTTTTTGGCGCTATTTATTCGGGAGTTTTTCTTTCAGGCCTTCAAGATTCCCAGCAGCTCCATGATCCCGACTCTTCTTATCGGTGATCGGTTGATGGTCAGTAAGCTCTGGTATGGGGCCAAGATTCGTTTTACGGATAAACGCCTGCCAGGCCTTGCAAAGCCAAGGCGCGGGGATATCATTGTTTTTATTTACCCTGAGGATGGCAAGCGTGACTTTATTAAGCGCCTGATCGCCTTTGGTGGGGAGACCTTGGAGATTAGAGACGGTGACATTTACGTTAACGGCAAACATATCGATCATGGTCCCATCGGTAAAATTTATTACTACAATCGCGGTCCATACGGTCATGAAGGCAGGTCTATTCGCGTTCCGGAAGGTAGCGTCTATGTCTTGGGCGATAACAGCGCCTCGAGTAGCGACAGTCGGTACTGGGGCTTTGTCCCAGAGGCTAACATCATCGGTCGGGCTGAATTTGTCTATTGGCCACTTACCCGTATGCGATTCGTTAATCCCCATGAATCAAAAAGATAATCGGATAGAGATGTTTATTATTATTATTTTCTTTTGGGCAAACATCCTTGGCTTGGGTGGATGTACGACATTGTCAGGCAAGGGTCGCCTAGAGGAAGGTCGCAGCGCTATTGAGATAATAACGGCGCAGCCCAAGAGGGCAAAATATTGCCCGGTGGGTGGTGAACATTATGCGCCGAATATAACCCTTTGTCCGGTTCACCAAGTGCCTTTGAAAACGGTTGAGGATTAAGATGGCATTGACCTTCGCCAATAAGATCACCATTTGTCGGATTCTGGCCGTGCCGTTTCTTATAGCGACGGTATTGTATTACACACCGCAGAAGGATTATCTGCGTTGGGTCGCTTTAGGAATTTTTTTGTTCGCCGTGATCTCGGATGCCATCGATGGGTATGTGGCCCGATGCTATCGCCAGCGCACCAAGGCCGGGGCCATCCTTGATCCGGTAGCGGATAAGCTGCTTTTGATCAGCGCTTTTCTCTGCCTATATAAAGTTGGGACATTTCTAGGTGACGGCATCCGTTTTCCTATATGGCTTGTCGTTGGCGTTATCAGCCGTGATGTGATACTTCTATCCGGTGCGACCATCATCCGTCTTTTTCACGGCGATTTTGAGGTAGAGCCGACTGTCTGGGGCAAGGCAACTGCTTTCTTTCAGATCTTGTGTGTCCTGGGGATTTTTCTGCGCTGGTCGTGGTTTAATGTATTATGGTATCCGACGATTGTCTTGACGGTCATCTCGGGGGTGGATTATATCCGCAAAGGCATCAAGATCATCAACAATGGAAATATTGCATGAATTTTATCTTGGGTATTTTGGCAAGTTATTGTTTGGGGGCAATCCCTACGGCCTACATCGCCGGCAAGCTCTGTAAAGGGATTGATATCCGTTGGCACGGTTCCGGGAATGTTGGTGCAACGAACGTCTTCCGTGTGCTAGGCAAATGGCCTGGTGTGATTGTCCTTGTATTGGATATCCTCAAAGGGACGCTCGCTGTCACCGTGGTCGCTGACTTTTTTGGGCTCACGACGACAATCGGGCGGCTGCTCTTGGGTGCCGTTGTCGTTATTGGTCATAACTGGACAGTATTTCTGAATTTTAAAGGGGGCAAGGGCATCGCAACGAGCTTAGGCGTCCTTATTGGCCTTACCCTTAAGATTACTGTCTTGCGCCCAGTCCTTGGGGGGGCTGTTATGGTATGGCTTATTTTCTTTTTGGCCAGCGGTTTTGTGTCCATTTCCTCTATCGCGGCCAGCGTCTCTTTGCCGATCTTGATGGTCGTCACCAATCAAGACATTGAATTGATCATCCTAGGGATTATTTTCTGCCTTTTTGTGGTCCTGCGCCACCGCCCCAACATCAAACGCCTCTTGTTCGGACAGGAGCCGCGTGCGCCGCTGCCCTTTTTAAAGAAGAAATAGTATCCTTTCCTATTTTCGTCATTTTTGTTCACCTCCGGGGACATAAAAATGCCATTGGTTGCCTTAATCTTTCCTTAACATTAGATTATCGACGGGAGTCAATGCGAAAACGTTTTCTCAAAGATGCCTCTGAGCCCCCCATGAAGGCTAATGGCGTGATATACTTAAAATAATTGCAGTACTTTTAAGGGAGATATTATGAAAGAATTATTGCATAGAAGATATCGAGATCTACACAAAGGCCAGAAGCTCATTACCATCAACTCCCGGACGCAGGACAAGGAGAGTACGACCCGTGTGCGTAAGAGCTTTTTATATCGCGTCACCCGCGCGCCGGATAAAAATGTGGTGGCCAATGCGCCAGAGATTTATATCCGTAAGTCATTTGATACCGAGCAAAGAAAAGAGAAATTTACGTTTCAGATTAAGGGAAATTTCTATACGACTAATGGCGGTATTGTCGCTCGAGTATATTTCCATCATTGCCTGAATGTGCAGATTTTGTGGAGAGATTTTTGCACTATCCCCCAAGAGGTCAACGGTCCTGATCCGGCGTGAAGGGTGGGAGAGAAGGCCTGCCTTTCACGCGGAATCAGTAGTTACAGAAATAGCTGAGGGTTTAATCCTTGGCTATTTTTTTAATATAATTGTCAATGGGTGTTACCAATTTTTTCAAAAGTGAACAGTCTACGACTCATACTTGGAATCTCCTTTTTCTTTCAAGCATGACCTAAAAACGGGTGTCCACTTTTAATTGTTAGATGACACTGCACATTTGGGTAATGTCAAATAAATTGTGTAAATTGGGTTAAGGGTTTAGCCTTCCAGTTTGTGTTTAAGCGAAAAAAGACAGCATAAATAATGCGTTGAAGGCTG
>SBBO01000034.1 GCA_005239675.1 Planctomycetales bacterium | reverse complement strand
CCTCTGAACTATCGGGGCTCTTTTTTCAAACTCTCTGAACCTATTTAAATTTTTTTGATTACCAAATCCTATTTCCTCAACATATTTCGTGATGTCTTCTTGCCTGGACAAGAAAAAATGTTTATTATTAATTATCTTTGATGGAAAAAAGCCCAACCTTATAAAAGCAGCTCTAACGTCATTTATTAAATTTGGTATGTAACTTGTATAGTCTATCCTCATATTAAGATTTTTTTTGGATATAACATGTATAGAGCCATCTGTATCAATTAACCCTCTTATACATCTCTTTAGAAGGTTTGAGTCATTCTTAATCCAATCTGGAATGCCTTGATTATTTATTTTTTTATTGCCGACACCCATACCTAAAGATTTCATTAATATCACATAATTTTTTCCATAAATGGTAAAATAACCCACATCTTTTTTCTTGGAAAGGAATAATTTACCTTTATCTCCAAATACCCTATTAAATAAAGAAGGAATATAATTTACGATATAGTCTCTATCTGTATTGCTATTACCCGCAATTTTTATGAAATAATTTCTAATTTTTAAAAAAGCGGGAACACCCCCCTAATAACAATAAACCATCCTCGATCGCTGTTTCATGATCCGCAAGACTTTCCAACACGTACGGCCATTGGCCAAAGAAAGAATTAAAACATTTTGTGGGATACTTCTTGCCCTGACGCTGTGCACGATCGCGATCTACGCCGTCGTCCTAGCGGGCTCGTTTAAGACAATCGACGATGAGGTGTCTATTGTCGACAACGAGAAAATTCGCCATCTCTCTTCCCTAAAAGACATTTTAACTGAGTCATTTTTTGGCACAGCGATCTATTACCGGCCACTCGTTACATTGAGTTTTATGCTGGAATACCAATTGGCTGGGTTAAGACCAGCCCTATATTACCTGACCAATATTTTTTTGCACCTAGGTAATACTATTTTTTTATTATTTATTTTTAATGTGTTACTGAAGAAAAGAGGTCTCGCCTTTGCGACGGCGCTTCTTTTCTTGGTGCATCCCCTTCACTGGGAGGCCGTGGCCAACATCGCTGGACGTTCTATTCTTTTGTCTGCCTTTGGTCAGCTCGCATCTTTTTGGTTTTATCTCCTTTATGTTGAGACACGGCACCGGCGTGACTATGTCTTGGCCCTGATTGCCTTTGCGGTGGCGCTCTTGAGTAAGGAATCCGCTATCGTGCTGCCCATTGTCTTGGCAGGGTACGAATTTTGGCTGACCAGAGGGCCCTCTAAGACCGGCTTGCCCAGGGAGATGGGAGGGCGCCTCATTTGGTTTTGGGTATTTTTGTTGGCGTATTTTCTCCTGCGTAACGCCCTGCATATCACCAACGTCCCTATGTGGTCGTCATGGGGATCGATGTTTCTGGGTATTGCCACGTTTTTATACAGCGTCTTGGTGTACCTGCGACTATTTGTTCTTCCTCTCGACTTGCATTTTGACCGCGCGATTCCCTATTTTACAGATTCCCTTGATGTTAAATTGTGGGCAACGTTGGGTATAAGCATGATGGCAGTCTGCGCTCTTATGTATTACCGAGACAAACTTAGCCGCCGTGTCAAGTTCTTTCTGTTTTGGGCCGGTATATCCCTTTTACCTGTCGCACAGTTTTTTCCTTTGTCTGCACATTCGGGATACGCCGCTACCGCTGAGCATTTTCTGTATGTGTCGCTAGCAGGTCTCGCTGCATTGACGGCCTTGGTCGTCAATGATATCCTGTGCCGTGCTCAGCGGCATAGGATATCGCCTCACGTCACGCGGCCTTGCGTTGTCGCACTTTATGGCTATCTGATGCTTATTGCCTTTGGACAAAACCTACATGCTGTTTACGAATTGAGTATGTTCAAACAATCGCTGATGTATAATCCTCATAACACGCGGGTGTTGGTTTCCTACGGCCTTGCCCTGGCCAAGGCGGGGCTCTTTGCGCAGGCCGAAGACCAATTCCGCAAGATCCTGGTCGTCAAGCCCTGGGACGTACGGGCACGGATCAACCTTGCCAAGTCTTTGTGCGACCAGGATAAATGTCTGGAGGCGATCGCCGAATACGAGGCTATTGGTGAGGCTGGCAATCTGCAGATGTTATTGGATAAAAATTTGAATGAGACATATGATGTTGTTATTGCCCAATACCGCGATGACCTTACCCGTGACCCCGAGAATAGCCATCTTCATTATAGTCTCGGGATCATCTATGCCAAGAGAGGTCAATTGCCTAAGGCCATGAACGAATACCGTGCTGCCCTGCAGTTTAACCCGCGCAACCGTTACGCATTGTACAATCTGGGTTTGCTGACACAGGCGCAAGGCCCGGTTAAGGAGGCCGCTCGCTATTTTAGGCGGGTGATCGCCTTTGGGCGTAGCAATGACCACTTGACCGAATGCGCCTACCGCGATCTCATCAACATTTATGAACGCCAAGGCCAATACCACCGGGCTAAAGTCTACAGAAAGAAAGCCGATAGGATCGCCACTTCAAAGAGAGACGAGGGCACTGTCCAATGATCAAGCTCCTGCTTCATCACGAGCATCGCAATTTTCAAAGGCTTTGGTGGGCGCAGCTTATCTCTCAGTTTGGCGACCGGGTCAACCAGCTTGCATTGGTGGGACTCATCACTGAGCGGGTGCCCGGGTCGGTGATGGGGTTGGCAAAGTTGATGGCATTTACCATCATTCCTGTCTTTTTCCTGCAGTCTTTTGCGGGTATCTTCATTGACCGCTGGGACCGGCGCGTGACCCTTCTTGTGTGTGATGTGATCCGGGGGCTTCTAGTCTTGTCGATTGCGCTGGTATTCTTTGCATGGGAGTCGATGGTGCCCATTTACATCGTTGTCTTCTTGGCGTTCGCCTGCAGTCGCTTCTATTCACCTGCCAAGATGTCCCTTATCCCTGATCTGGTCGAGCAAGAAAGTCTTTTTATGGCCAATTCGCTAGTTACCACGACCGGCATGATTGCCTTTATCTTGGGGTGCGCTGTGGGGGGATTTGTCATCGACCGGTACGGGGCACGCATGGGGTTCTTGATCGATGCAGGCACTTTTTTTGTCTCGGCCTTGTTGATTTCTCCCATCAATCTTTCCCAGCAATGGAAAGTCGATCGGGCCAGGATCCTTCAGGCAGGTAGGGAGATCATCGGTCCCATCCGCCGATCCGTGGCCAATGAATTAAAACAAGGCCTACAATATCTCCGAGGACACCGCGAGTTACGGTTTATCATATCGATGATCGCGATCATACTCTGCGCCGCTGGGGCGGTCTATGTCGTTATCATTGTCTTTACCCAGGAATCGTTTCAGAGTGTCACCAAAGATTTAGGCATCATCGCTATCTTTCTGGGGATAGGATTATTTGTCGGCGCGATTCTCTGTGGGCGCTGGGGCAAGCGTTTTGTCTGGTACCAGACAATATTTTTTAGCCTCATCACCGGAGGGATACTGCTGGTAACTTTCGCGCTTCTTATTCATTGGCGGCCGCAGCTTTTAAGCGCGTTGCTACTTTCTTTCGGGTTGGGGCTGGTGATTGGTCCGATGTTTATTACTGCCAACACGATCATACATGTAGTCAGTGACGATAAGATGCGAGGCAAGGTCTTTAGCGCCTTGGAGATTGTTATTCATTGCGCCTTTTTGACTGCGATGCTCATTAGTTCCTGGCTCGCTGGATTTGTCCCGAAAGTATGGATCCTTGTTGGTGTCGGCACGATCTGTCTTGTCATTGGCCTGGTAGGGTTGCGGATGAAACTGAACACGGCTTGCAGAGCGTCAAAAGGCATGGCATAATGAAGTGTCGGGGGTCATTACGACATAGCCATAGGAGAGTCGTTTATGCGTTTTGCTGTTTTCGCCTCGGGCCAGGGTTCTAATCTACAGGCCATTATCGAGGCTGTTCAAAAAGGTGTGATTAAATCCGAGCTTGCCTTAGTTTTTTCAGATAATCACAAGGCCTTTGCCCTCAAACGTGCACAGGCCGTCGGTATCAAGACGTTGTGCCTAGAGCGCAAGGATTACGTTTCCCCCCAGAGCTACGACCGTGACCTACTAATATACCTCAAAGAGGCCCAGATAGATTTTATTGTCCTGGCTGGTTTCATGCGCCTTCTGACCCCATTTTTTATTAAGGAATATTATCAGCGGATCCTTAATATCCATCCAGCGCTTTTGCCGGCCTTCAAGGGGATGCAGGGCATTAAAGACACGTTCACCTACGGCGTCAAGGTCGCGGGAGTAACGGTCCATTTTGTTGATGATAAAATCGACCATGGCCCCATCATTTTACAGCAGGCCTTCAAGGTATCTCACAAGGAGACCTTGGAGAGTTTAGAGGCGCGGATTCACAAAATCGAGCACAAATTCTATCCCAAGGCGATCGCACTTTTTGTGGAAGGGCGCCTGAAAATCAGGGGCCGTAAGGTCACAATCCTCGAGAGATCTGCCAGCCCAAGCGTGGCCAAAGACGCTGTCGACCAAAAGGAGTTCGATTCTCCTGAGCCATCTTAGAGGGAAAAATTTTATATATCTCCCACCCACCCATTTCTCCTGTTTCTGCGTAAATTTTTCCTTGACAGTGATTTATTTATTTTTATAATAGTAGCCACGTTCAAATATTGAACAGTATTGGACTTCTCAATCTGAGAGTAAAACTCATTATGGTCAAAGAAGTTCTGAATGAGCGTGAATTCGAGCTCATCAATATTATCGGTGCTGAAATCGGGACCAATCAGCGGCGTTTATCTAACCTCTTAGATCTTTCTCTGGGCATGACCAACATGCTCATCCGCCGGCTCATCGCTAAAGGCTTTATCCGCATTGAGCAACTTAATCAACGTAAGGTCCGCTATATCTTGACCCCTCAAGGATTTGCCGAAAAGATGCGCAAATCCATCAACTATACCTTAAAGACCATCAATTCTATCGGGTTGATTAAAATTCGGGTCCAACAAATATTGCTCGCATTGCATAGAGAAGGTGCCAGAGATTTTCTGATTGTGGGCAAATCGGACTTGAGTCTTCTGGTTGAAATGGCTGCTAAAGACATCCCATTGCAAGGCTGCACTTTTTCTATAACACAGGAAATTCCGCGGACAGCCATGAAGGTGTTTCTTTTAATCTGTACCGAAAATGTCCATGAAGCGGATTTAGCGATACATCGGCACGTAAATCTGATTCGGGAATTAGCCAAAGAGCATTATTATTTCAATGCACCAGCAGATATAGCGGTAGCATAAAATAATAAATAGGGAGGGATATGAACACCCTAGAAGAAATCTTTGAACAGAGTGCCCTGGAAACAGATTATTTCAGGCAGTATTGTCATTATGTTCGGCAATTGATTTCCACCATCGATATCGAATCAGTTAAGAGAGTCGTCGATTGTCTTCTTGAGGGCCGGCGTTGTGATAAAATGATTTATTTCGCCGGTAACGGTGGCAGTGCGACAACGGCATCACATTTTGCCCAGGACTTAAGTGAGGTTGGCCGCAAGATCAAAGGCAAGGGTTTTCGAGCCCGCAGCATTAATGACAATATCTCTATTTTAACAGCGATCAGTAACGATTATAGCTATAATGATGTATTTTCATTACAAATCCAGCAGAGTTTTGATCCCGGGGATATCCTTGTTGTTATCTCGGCGAGTGGAAACAGCCCTAATGTGATCAAGGCCGTTGAGTTAGCTAAAGCAAAAAAAGGGGTCACAGTAGGTCTTGTCGGCTTTGACGGTGGCCAACTAGCGAAAATTTGTGACCATGTCGTTCATATCCAAAGCAAAAAAGGTGAGTATGGTCCCGTGGAAGATATCCATTTAATTTTAAATCACATGATCGTCTCTTACTTAATGATGGAATTAAAGCAAGGAAACTAAAGATAACGGGGCTTCAAATGTTAAACAATAAAAACATATTAATAACAGGCGGTACGGGTTCTTTTGGCAAGAAGATGGTCCAGATCGTCTTGGCAGAATTTAAACCTAAGCGCCTCGTTGTCTTTAGCCGTGATGAGTTAAAACAATTTGAAATGGCGCAGAAGTGGAGTCTCGCCAAGTATCCCTGCCTAGAATATGTTTTAGGCGATATCCGGGATAAAGACAGACTGATGCGTGTCTTCGAAGGTATTGATTATGTGGTTCATGCCGCTGCCTTAAAACAAGTTCCCGCTGCTGAAAGAAATCCTGAAGAATATATCAAAACGAACGTTATTGGTGCGATGAATATCATTGACGCCGCGATCACTAATAAAGTGGGCAGAGTGGTCGCTTTGTCAACGGATAAGGCCTGTAATCCAGTGAATTTATATGGGGCAACAAAATTATGTTCTGATAAATTGTTTGTGGCTGCCAATGACTCTGAGGCGGCAAGGCACAATACCCGTTTTCTAGTGGTACGCTACGGTAATGTCTTGGGAAGCCGCGGCTCGGTTATTCCATTTTTTCAGGAAAGAGCAAAGACCGGGGTATTGCCGATCACGGATTTTAATATGACGCGATTCTGGATCACGCTGGACCAGGCGGTTCATTTTGTCATCATGTCGCTGGTCAGGGCCAAGGGTGGCGAGATCTTTGTCCCGCGTATCCCTTCGATGAAGATCACCGATTTAGCCAAGGCTGTTGATCCAGATTGTCGGCATGAGATCATCGGTATCCGTCCTGGAGAAAAAGTTCATGAGACGCTTTTGAGTGAAGATGAGGCGAGAAATGCAGTGCAATTTAAAGAATGTTTTATCGTGCAGCACAATCACCATTTGCGTAAGAATTTATTCGAACATATTGGTTCAGGTTATCTTAAGGGACAGCCATGCCCTGATGGCTTTGGATATTCTTCCGATAACAATACCGATTGGATGAAGGTTGAAGACTTGCGGTCTTTGGTCAGTAAAATAGCCGACGATTATTCCATAGAGCGGTCGCGCTGGTCCATGGACGATGTCCCGGAATAGTTTTATGAAGAAAAATGTTTTGGTAACTGGCGGTGCGGGTTTTATCGGGAGTCATTTGGTCGACTGGCTCGTGGATCACGGTCATGCGGTCACGGTCATTGATAATTTTTCGACCGGCCGGCCAGAAAATCTTACGCATCAAATGGGTAATATCCGGCTAATTGAGGCGGATATCACCCATCTTGGTGTTATTACCCATTATTTCAAGGGTATCAATCTCGTATTTCATATAGCGGCTTTAGCTGATATCGTCCCTTCCATTGTCAACCCCACTATGTATTATACCTCGAATGTATTGGGGACGATGAACGTCGTTGAGGCCGCGCGTTTAGCCGATGTTCAAAAGTTGGTTTACATCGCCTCGTCTTCTTGTTACGGTATTCCCCCTCAGGGATTCTATCCTACCCCTGAAACGGCCCCCATTAACCCGCAGTATCCTTATGCCCTCACTAAATATCTGGGAGAGCAAACAGTCCTCCATTGGGGACAAGTCTATGACCTACCCGTTGTTTCTGTGCGACCGTTTAACGTCTATGGCCCGCGCTCAAGGACATCAGGAACGTATGGGGCCGTGTTCGGTGTATTTTTGGCCCAGAAATTAGACGGTAAACCGTACACGGTAGTCGGTGATGGCAGCCAGACCAGAGATTTTGTTTATGTGACTGATGTAGTTAATGCCCTAGTTGCTGCCGGATTTTCATCGGTTAAAAATGAGGTATTCAATGTAGGTACAGGAAATCCACAAAGTGTCAACACGCTGATTTCTTTGTTAGAAGGAGAAAAGATTTATATCCCCAAACGCCCAGGGGAGCCGGATTGTACCTGGGCGGATATTACAAAAATCAAAACCCTCTTGGAGTGGGAACCGCAGGTTTCTTTCAAGGAAGGGGTTGCCAAGATATTGGAGCATATCGATTATTGGAAAGCCGCACCGGTCTGGACGCCAGAGACCATTGAAAAAGCTACCGCAGATTGGTTTAAATATTTGGTGAAGAATTAAATGAATAACGGGATCTTAAAAAAGATACAAACACAAGAGAGACTGGCGGCTATTGTTGCTGGTCTCAAGAAAAAAGGGAAAAAGGTCGTCTTGTGTCATGGTGTCTTTGATATCGTGCATCTGGGGCATATTCGCCACTTTAATCAGGCCAAAAAGGAAGGTGATGTCTTGATCGCCTCGGTCACCCAAGATCAATACGTCAAGCGCGGACCCGGCCGTCCTTATTTTAGCGATCGTCTGCGTGCCGAGACATTGGCATCGCTGGCTGTAACAGATTTTGTGTCGATTGTGGACGCCCCTACGGCAACGGAATTTATCCGTAAAATCAGGCCTGATATCTATGCCAAGGGTCCTGATTACAAGGTCAAGGATAAAGACGTCACGAAAAAGATCTTCGATGAAGAAGAAGCGATCAGGGCAGTGGGGGGCCGTATTTTCTTCACGGATGATATCACCTTTAGTTCTTCCAAGCTCATCAATGACTATCTTGATAGCTATCCACCGCGCACGGTTAAGTATTTAAAGGCGCTGGGCAAACGTTATTCTATTGATGATATCATTGCATTCCTTGAAGCCTTAAAGAATTTAAAGGTCTTGATTGTTGGGGATACGATTATTGATGAGTATTATTATTGCACGCCGATGGGTAAATCCTCCAAAGAGCATCTGGTCGCCAATCGTTATGAATCTAAGGAAATGTTTACTGGGGGGAGTTTGGCCACGGCGAATAATACGGCGAGCGTTTGTGGCCAGGTGGATCTGGTGACTATCCTGGGGGCGAAGAAATCCTGCCAAGATTTTATTGAAGCCCATTTAAGTCCAAATGTTCAAGCCAAGTTTTTCTTTCGCCCCGATACCGGCACCATTATCAAAAGAAGGTATGTCAGTAAGCCCCAAAACAGAAAACTTTTTGAGATATGTTTCATTGAGGATACGGATATCGCCAAACGCGAAGAAGAAAAGATTATAGAACATCTTAAACAAGTGATCAAAGATTACGACTTAGTTGTTGTCTCTGATTATGGGCATGGACTCTTAACCAAACGTGTTCGGGATTTGATCTGCGCGAGGGCTAGATATCTCGCCTTGAATGTTCAGACCAATAGTGCCAATATCGGTTTTAACCTGGTGACCAAATATCGACGAGCCAATTGTGTCTGTGTTGATGAATTGGAATTACGTTATGCAACGCACGATCGCTTCAGTGATTTGCGTTCCCACGCCAAGAAGATATACCAAGAGATGTCTTGTGAACATATCATCGCAACCCGTGGGTCCTCTGGCTCCTTATGTTATTCCGCTAAAAGTGGTTTTCATGAAACGCCGGCTTTTGCCAGCCAGGTCATCGATGCCATTGGCGCAGGGGACGCCTTTTTCGCCTTCATCGCCCCATGCTTTGCCGCTAAGATGCCACAGGAGGTGGTATCATTCATTGGTAATGTCGTCGGGTCGCTAGCAGTACAAATCGTTTGCAACCGGGAGCCGGTGAAGATGGTGGATCTCATTAAATTCATCACGAGGTTATTAAAGTAAGAAAGGATATGTTACGATGAATGCATTGAAGACTATTTTGGTGACTGGCGGCGCAGGATATGTAGGCAGTATTTTAGTCCCTAAATTATTAAACAAAGGTCATAAGGTAAAAGTTTTAGATTTATATACATACGGGACCGATGTCTTTGATGGTATCAAAGATAAGGCGCAGCTTGAAGAAGTGAAAGGTGACATTTGCAATACCAATTTGCTCAGGCAAAGCCTGCGCGGTTGCGACGCCGTGATTCATTTGGCCTGTATCTCGAACGATCCTACCTTTGAGCTAAATTCTGCCTTAAGTCGTAAGGTTAATTACGATGCCTTTGAGCCGTTGGTTAAAATCAGCAAAGAAAGTGGCGTTCGCCGGTTTATCTATGCCTCTACCTGCAGCGTGTATGGTGTCAGCGATGTCGAAAACGTAACCGAAGATCATCCGCTACTTCCGATTACCGATTACAATAAATATAAAGGATTATGCGAACCTATTCTTTGGAAGTATCAATCATCGGAATTTACGGCAGTCACTATCCGGCCGGCGACGGTCTGCGGGTATTCCCCGCGCCAGAGGTTTGACCTGACAGTTAATATCTTGACGAACCACGCGTATAATAATAATCGTATCCTGGTCTTTGGTGGTACTCAGGAGCGACCCAACCTCCACATTGAGGATATGACGGATTTGTATTGTCTTATCTTAGAGTTGCCCAAAGAGAGAATTGCCGGTAAGACCTATAACGCTGGCTATCAGAACCGGTCGGTCGCCGATATCGCCCAGATCGTGCGTCAAGTGATACGCCAGGAACTCCCTGAGCGGCCCGAGATTGCCATTGAAACTCGGCCCTCGGATGATATCCGTTCCTACCGTATTTCGTCCGAGAAAATCAAGCGCGAATTGAATTTCATCCCTCAACACACTATCGAAGATGCCGTGCGCGATCTCATCAAGGCCTTTAAGGCGGGCAAGTTTCAGGATCCCATGAACAATATTCGTTATTACAACATTAAAATGCTCAAATCGTCGGAGTCTTCATGCGTTGTTTAATGAATATCCCCTATGTGGATTTGGCTGAACAGCACGCCCCTATTAAAGAAAGATTGTTGGAGGCTGTCAGCAATGTCCTGGATCATGGAAAGTTTGTCCTAGGCGATGAGGTTGCCGAATTTGAACACCGTTTTGCCCAATTGTGTGGCGTATCCTATGCCGTGGGGCTTAATTCCGGTACCGATGCCTTAATCCTTGCCTTGCGGGCCCTTGACATTGGTCCTGGGGATGAAGTTATTACTGTAGCCAATTCGTTTGTCTCATCGGCGAGTTGCATCGTGCAGGTAGGGGCTAAACCCGTTTTTGTGGATGTGCGTGAAGATTATCTGATAGATCCAGGGCTAATGGAGGATGCCATAACCAGACAAACGAAGGCGATTTTGCCTGTCCATTGGACCGGGCGGCCAGCGGACATGGCCGCTATTGGAGCGATTGCCAAGAGACATAAGCTGGCCGTTATTGAGGATTCTGCCCAGGCAGTGAGCGCTGAATATGCTGGGCATAAGGTTGGTTCCTTTGGCGACGCAGGATGCTTTAGCCTGCATCCCCTAAAGACGCTCAATAGCTGCGGTGACGGTGGTATCTTGACCACTAATAATAAAGAGATGTATGAAAAGATTTTAGCATTACGCGATAACGGATTCCACCAGCGTCATGAATGTATCTACTGGAATAATAACTCTAGGCTTGATACGATTCATGCGGCTATGCTTTTGGTGAAATTGGATTATTTGGAGGCCTGGACTGAGGCCAGGCGCGCCAACGCGCATTTTTATCAAGAGAATCTACACCATCTTGCGCAGGTCCAAGTCCCCCCAGTTGAAGAAAATATGCGCGCCGTCTATCACACCTTTATTATTCAGGCTGACCGCCGGGATGAACTCCAGGCATTTTTGGCCAAGAGAGAAATCGGGACCAAAGTGCACTATGCCGTCCCTATTCATCTTCAGCCGATGGCGAGCAATCTAGGCTATACCAAGGGAAGCCTGCCTATAACCGAGCAATTATCAAGGCGTGTCTTGAGTCTGCCGGTTTCACAAACCTTACAACCCGCAATGCTCGAATATGTCGTCAATACTATAAAAGACTTTTACCAAATATAAGGAAAACAATGAACGTACCCTATTCTTATCTCGATGAGCAGTTCGCCCAAATCGATGATTATTTAGAAGATATCCGCCGTCTTGTTCAAAGCGGGGATTTTACGCTGGGGGGAGCCGTTGCCGAGTTTGAAGAGCGCTTCGCTAAACTCTGTGGGTTGCCTTATGCCATTGGGGTTGGCTCTGGGACCGATGCGTTGATTCTTTCGTTAAAGATTATCGGCGTTGGCTACGGCGATGAGGTTATCACTACACCTAATACGTTCATATCCACCGTTGGCGCGATTGCTATGGTGGGCGCCCGGCCTGTCTTCGTTGATAATAATCAGGAATACACCATCGATCCCGACAAGATTGCTGCTGCCATCACCCCCAAGACCAAGGCCATTGTGCCGGTCCACTTAACTGGCGCCCCAGCGGACATGCCCCGGATTATGGAATTGGCTGAGCGTCATAAACTTTTAGTCGTGGAAGATGCCGCACAGGCTATCCTCGCTAAGATTAACGGCAGGCACGTTGGGTCATGGGGCCAGACCGCCTGTTTTAGTCTACACCCCTTGAAGAACCTTAATGTTTGGGGCGATGGTGGCGTCATCGTGACCCGTTCTCCAGAACTTTACCGGAAATTAAGATTATTTCGCAATCACGGGATGACGACCCGTGACGAAATTGAGATGTTCGCGCACAACTCGCGGCTTGATTCACTACAGGCCGTGATTGGTAACCGTTTGATCAATGAAGTGGCGGATATAACCGCCAAACGCATTGCCAATGCCCAGCAGTACGATAAGGCCTTTGGGGATTTGAACGAATTTGTTACTATCCCTTTGCGAAGGCCTAACACACAACAGGTTTATCACACGTATGTCCTGCGCGTTAAAAACCGCGATGGACTTTTAAGGTATCTCATCGAACGCGGTGTTAAGGCTAAGGTCCATTATCCTATCCCTGTTCACCTGCAAAAGGCATCCGCGTATCTTGGATACAAAGAAGGGGATTTCCCGGTTTGTGAAAAAGATGCCAGGACCATCATCAGTCTGCCGGTCCATCAACATTTAATCTCAGCGCAAATTGATTATGTGGTTGGGTGTGTGCATGAGTTCTACCGGGCTGGCCGAGGGAGCACCAAAGAAGATGTCCTATATACTCGGTGTTGACTTTGATAACACCTTGGTTAATTATGATGAAGTTTTTTGGCGTAGCGCCCTGCAGATGGGATTAATCTTTCCTCAAGGGCCCCGACATAAAGAAAGCATACGGGACACAATCCGTGATGGGTCTGCTGGCGAGGAAAAATGGCAGCAATTACAGGCCCACGTTTATGGCAAGGCCATGGATGAGGCGGTCTTGATCGAGGGTGTTGAGGAATTTTTTAGCTTTTGTAAAGAAACAAAACTAGATACGTATATTATAAGCCACAAAACGGAATTTGCTATCGGTGACAAGAAAGTCAATCTTCGTACAGCTGCCTTAGCATGGATGAAGAAGAATAAATTTTTTGATAAGACCGGATTGGGGGTCTCGGAAGATCAGGTTTATTTCGAACCGACTAGAGAACGAAAGATTAACCGCATCAAGATACTAGAGTGCACGCACTTTATTGATGATCTGCCAGAGACATTCCTGGAAGAGTCATTTCCTGGTAACGTAAATAAAATGCTCTATAGTCCGCAGAGGTTAAGTCCTTTGCGGGATGGTTCAGTCAAGACCTTTAGGACCTGGCAAGAGATCAAGGACTATTTTCTACATAGTGAAAGGTAGGCATGGTCAATTATACCGATGAGGCAATAGATAAGATAACAATGAGCGTTTCCGGCATCGCGGCTAATTTGTTGAATGCGACCGTCTTCGCCGTGAAAAGGATCGGCGGCAGCGGGAATAACAGGGTGTATCAGCTAACCTGCGATAGCGCCCATCGGTATGTGGCGAAATTTTATTTTCGTAATCCAATAGATCAACGTAACCGCCTGGAGACTGAATTTAACAGCTTTTCATTTCTGTCATCACAAGGAATCACGAATATCCCGCGGCCAATTGCGATGAGCCTTGATGAATCTTGCGCTATCTATGAATTTATTGAAGGTACCAAGATTACACCCAGCGATATTAAGAAAGAAGATATTCAGTGCGCCCTTAGTTTTGTCGCTGATCTAAAACGACTCAATAAGCCGGCATTCTCTGAAGATATGCCAGCGGCCTCTGATGCCTGTTTTTCCATTGAAGCGGTCATTGCCGATGTCGTAGGAAGGCTGAATCGGTTTGCCCTACTAGAGAGTCGTGAGCCCGAATATCGCGAATTAGAATATTTTCTTAATAATAATTTTAAGCCATTTTTGGATCATTTGCAGCAATGGGTTCCAGGGCAGTGTGTTATAAGCAATATCTCTTTTGGCGAAGAAATACCTTTAGAACAAAGAACTTTAAGTCCATCGGACTTTGGATTCCATAATGCCTTGCGCACCAAAGACGGCCGTATTATTTTCTTGGATTTTGAATACTTCGGCTGGGACGATCCCGCAAAGATGGTGGTCGATTATCTCTTGCATCCGGCCATGGGTTTAAGCGAAGCGATGAAAGAAAATTTCATCTCCGGCATGCTTGATATCTTTAAAGAGAATAGTAGCCTCGCTCAGAGGGTGAGGTTGGTTTACCCGTTATTTGGAATGAAATGGTGCATGATCTTTTTAAATGAATTCATTGCCAATGATTTCTCCCGTCGGGTCTTTGCCTCGGCGAATCCCTTGGATCGCCGTCAGGTCCATCAGACGCAACTGTTAAAAAGCAAGAATTTATTTCAAAAAATTAAAGATACTTATGAGGAATTTCCCTACGCCCGTGGATAAGACAAAGACAATCAAGCTCGATGAGCGATCCAAATATTTGCGCCATCGTATTATCGCCACCCTGCAGGCCACCCGCCGCGGGCATGTGGGAGCGGCGTTGTCTTTGGTTGAGATCCTGCGCGTTTTGTATGATGAGATTTTGCGTTACGATCCTACAAATCCCCAATGGCCTGACCGTGACCGCTGCATTTTAAGCAAGGGCCATGGATGCCTGGCCCTTTATGTTGTCTTACAGGATAAGGGTTTTTTCCCTGAGCAAGAGTTATGGCGGTTTTGCGAGGAGGATGGGCTGCTAGGAGGACATCCGGAGGTCAAGGTCCCCGGGGTTGAGGCCTCCACGGGAAGTCTGGGACATGGATTGCCCATTGGTATTGGTTTGGCCCTCCATGCCAGGCATGAGCAGGCCAACCATCGTGTCTTTGTGATTGTGGGTGATGGTGAATGCAATGAAGGGTCGGTTTGGGAGGCGGCATTATGTGCAGCTAAACACCGCCTGAGCAATTTAACTGTCCTTATTGATTATAATCAATATCAGTCTTATGGCCCGACGCGTGATGTTCAAAATCTGGAACCATTCGCCAGGAAATGGGAGGCCTTTGGTTTTGTCGTCAGAGAGATAGACGGTCATGACGTAAAGGCGTTGCAGGCCGCATTCTCAGCGGTTCCATTGGAGGTAAATAAACCGACGGCCATCATCTGTCATACACTTAAAGGCAAGGGGATGAGCTGCACTGAAGGCAATATGAAATGGCATCACAAAAGCGGAATTAGCGATGAAGAAATTCAACAACTTCAGGAAGCCCTGGAGGTTTATTGATGCGTAAGGCCTGTTTGGATATGGTCTATGAGCTCGCGCGCAAGGATAAGCGTGTTTTTTTCATTGGATCGGATTTGGGGATCGGCACGCTGCAGAAATTTAAAGATGAAATGCCCGAACGTTTTTTTATGGAAGGCATCAGCGAAGCCAATATGGTTGGCATGGCCGCGGGTCTCGCGATGGAAGGAAAGATTCCTTACGTTAACACCATCGCAACATTCTTGACCCGACGCTGTTTTGAGCAGGTGGTCATCGATTTGGGGCTTCACAATCTTAATGTCCGACTCCTGGGAAACGGCGGAGGTTTAGTGTATGCGCCGCTGGGGCCCACTCACGAAGCAATTGATGATATCGCGATTATGCGTACGATTCCCCATATGACGGTGATCGCGCCTGCGGATGCCGATGAAATGCGTCGGGTCATGCTGCAATCGCTTGACCATAAGGGGCCCATCTATGTCCGCGTGGCTAAGGGCGGCGACCCTATAGTGACCAACGATAGAATCCCTTTTGAAATCGGCAAGGCCTTTGAAATACGTCCGGGGCGAGATGCCTTGATTGTTACAACAGGCATTACCTTAAAGATCGGTTTAGAGGCAGCCACCCGGCTAAGATCAGAAGGAATAAATACGGGTGTCCTGCATGTTCCAACAATCAAGCCTTTGGACTATCGAACTATCGTGGGCTGTGCGGCTGAGGTTTCCGTCATTGTTACCGTTGAAGAACACAACATCTTAGGGGGCCTGGGAGGTGCGGTTGCTGAGATTGTAAGTGAGGCGAACTTACCAACGGTTAAACGATTTAAACGCATCGGTATCCCTGATATCTTTGCGGATAAATATGGTTCTCAAGCCAGCCTTATGCGGGATTTTGGCATCACCACAGAGAATATCATTGCCACTATAAAGAATCTACTCAGATTCCAAGATTCATCAGAGAAATTAATTGAACCAGAACTGGTAAAGGAGATTTAGCAATATGGGCAATTTGGTTGAGGTCTTTACACCTCTTCACAAGAAAACGCAGAGAAAATATATCGACCGTATGATGGATGACAAAGTTCATTGCATGCTAAAAGCCAAAGAGTACGAGGCCGATTATTGGGATGGTGACCGTCGTTATGGCTACGGCGGCTATACCTATGATGGACGCTGGAGGCCGGTCGCCGCCAGGCTCATTGAGCAATACGGCCTTAATAGCCATTCAAAAATCTTGGACGTTGGCTGTGGGAAGGCCCATCTTCTCTATGAATTAAAACAGCTTTTGCCCGGTGCAGAACTGCATGGGTTTGACATTTCAAGGCATGGCCTGACTGACGCGCCTGAGCCAATCCGTAAGTCGTTAGCCCAGCGCAAGGCGCAGGACGTCCCATACCCTTGGGTAGATCAATATTTCGATTTGGTTATTTCTCTAGGCTGTCTGCATAACCTGCGCCTGCCGCAACTGCAGAAAGCGGTCCAGGAAATCGAGCGGGTCAGTAAGAATAAATTCAT
Source organism: Planctomycetales bacterium (assembly GCA_005239675.1). Taxonomy (GTDB): domain Bacteria; phylum Omnitrophota; class Gorgyraeia; order Zapsychrales; family Zapsychraceae; genus UBA10015. The sequence continues at coordinate 25,000 of SBBO01000034.1, read as the reverse complement.
CATGGTAGAAAGTTTCCGCAATGAGCAAGAGCTTTTTAACCTTCAATGCTGGGCGCTGACCGCCGAGGCCTTTTTCGACAAAGAGACATGGATCTGGCTGTTGAGGCATTTTGGATACACGGGTGATTATGAATTCATTTTCTTTGAATAAGGAAAATACCATGACTCAAGCACAAATGGAATTAGACAAAACAACACTGCCGGTAAAGACCATGAAGGCGGCTATCTTGGTGGAATTAAACAAACCGCTCATCGTAGCAGAAATCGAATTGCCCAGCCGTTTGTCTTTCGGGCAGGTTTTAGTCAAGGTCCATTACAGCGGCATCTGTGGGGCCCAGTTTAATGAGATCGAAGGTGCCAAGGGGCCTGACAAATTTTTACCACACTTATTGGGGCATGAGGGTTCCGCAACGGTCTTGGCCGTTGGGGAAGGGGTGACACGGGTTAACCCTTATGATCATGTGGTCATGCATTGGCGCCAAAGCGATGGTATCCAATCCCAGCCACCTAGTTATAGCTGGAACGGCCAGAAAGTGAACGCCGGCTGGGTTACGACCTTTAACGATCACGCGATCATATCCGAGAACAGGCTCACGGTCATCCCCGATGATTTCGATATGAAGATCGCGCCTTTATTTGGCTGTGCCGTCACGACCGCCATGGGGGTTATCAACAATGATGCTCAAGTAAAGGTCGGGCAATCGGTGGTCATTTTCGGTATTGGCGGCGTTGGGCTCAACATCGTCCAGTCGGCTGCCATGGTCTCGGCTAATCCGATTATCGCCATTGATCTTTTTGATAAAAAATTAGATACGGCCAAACATTTTGGTGCCACGCATTGTTTTAATACGAAGAACGCCCAAGATTATCTTGCGCAAATTCGCCAGATTATCGGCGAAAAAGGCGCGGATGTGGTTATTGACACGACTGGTAGCGCACGGGTGATTGAAGCCGCCTATGAATTGACCCATGCTGATGGGAAGACCATCCTCGTTGGGGTCCCACGCAAAGGCGACAATATCTCCATTTATTCCTTGCCGCTCCATTTTAAGAAGGTCCTGAAGGGCTCGCATGGGGGCAGTGTTCAGCCCAATCTGGAGATCCCCCGCTATCTTGCCCTCATGAAACGTGGCAAAATGACCTTGGCAGGGATTATCACGCACGAGTTTAAGCTAGCTGAGATTAATGAGGCCCTTCATGCCATCCGTCGGGGCGAGACGGGACGGGTAATCATTGCCATGGATTGATTTGATGACCAGGCCGGACAATTTAAATCTAGAGATAGAAAGCGATGCGGTTTTTTTCGTCAAAGACTCTTTCGTAAGTATTGGAAAAGAGGAAATCAAATTCCTCAAAGATAAGGTACTGCACAACGATCGTAAAAGCATCCGTTTGTGCATGCATACAAGCATTAATGACTGCGTCCATGAGATGTTTATCCTGCATTCCCAACAGACCTACATTCGCCCACACAAACATCCTAACAAAGATGTGTCTTACCATATTATCGAGGGGATTGCCGATATGGTCGTTTTCAATGAGGAGGGTGTGATCGTGGATGTGATTCCCATGGGCGAATACGGGATGGGACGATATTTTTATTATCGATTTAATGAAGTTTATTATTATGCGCCACTGGTGCGTTCCGACTTTTTGTTGTTTCACGAAACGATTGATGGTCCTTTTAGGCCATCGGACACCATTTACGCCCCTTGGGCGGTTGTGGGAGAGGATCCCAGAGAGGTTGCTCAATTCCAGAAAGAATTGGTTTCAAAGGTAGACGACTATCTTCATTCTTCTATGCGACCATGACCCAAAAATCTTACACAAGAAATAATTGTCGCTTATGCAGAGAAACCGCCCCCGAAGTCGTCTGGAATCTTGCGCCAACTCCCATTGCCGGTGATTATATTTCTAAAAATGAGTTGAACCAGACTCAGGAAATATATCCCTTGAATGTGGCCTTGTGCCGACGCTGCGGTTGTGTATTCATCCTCGATATCGTTGAGCCGGAAATTTTATACAAGAATTTTAAATATGTCTCCTCAAGCTCTCCGGATTTGGCAGCGCATTTTCGCGAATATGCCAATTCGATTTTAAAAAATTTTCCGCTGCCGCCACAAGCGCGGATCGTGGATGTGGGCAGCAATGACGGACTTTTCTTAAGAGAATTCCAGAAAAAAGGTTTGTGTGTCTTGGGAGTAGATCCAGCCCGCGAGATTGCCCAACGAGCGACAGAATCTGGAATCGAGACGCTCGGCCAATATTATGATTTGACGCTTGCCCGTCAGTTAAGAAATAAACGCGGGCCTGCCAACATCATTACTTCAAATAACACGATGGCCAATGTCGATAATATGACCGCTTTCATTCAAGGCATCCGGGAGTTATTGACCGAAGACGGCATTTTCGTCTTTGAGACGGGCTATTTGCTCAAATTGGTTCAAAACATGGTCTTTGATAACATTTATCACGAGCATCTGTCTTACTTTTCGGTTAAATCGCTGGATTTATTTTTTAAGAATAACCAGATGGAATTAATCGACGCTAGCTGTGTTTCTACTAAAGGTGGATCTCTACGGGGTGTTGCACAGTTACAAGGCGGCCGCCGGAGGAGATTGCCATCGGTCGATGAGATGATCAGAACCGAAAATGAATTTGGCCTGGACACCAGTGAAGTTTTTGTTGATCTTAAAAAGCGCCTTGATACCCAGAAGAATAAACTTTTAACATTGATTGGTAATTTAAAAAAAGGGCATAAAACAATCGCCGGCTACGGCGCTTCCCATAGCGTGACGACCTTCCTTTATTATTTTGGTTTGGGTGAAGAGTTGGAGTTTCTGTTTGATGACAACACGGCAAAATTCAATGCCTTCACCCCCGGTCATCATATTCCGATTTTATCCTCACAAGAAATTTATCAAAAGAAACCCGACTATATTATTATCCTGGCTTGGCGTTTTCAGGAAATGATTATTCAAAGACATCAGTTGTATCTGGATCAGGGCGGGCAATTCATCATCCCTTTGCCTCAAATGAAGATTGTCTGCAAGCAGGGGGCACTCGTATGACTACCCTTAAGCCCAGTCTCATCAGCGGTCGAGGTCAAAACAAGATAAGGCGTGTCGTTGTTTTTGGTCATTCAGGTTTTATCGGTCGCCATCTGGAAAAGGCCTTTGAGGCATTGTGTCCAGAAATTGAGATCATCAGGAAATCCTTGCCAACGTTTGACTTGACCAAAAGAGAAGATGTTAAAGAATTATCTCATGTTTTTAATCTAGAAACGGCCGTCATTATGGCTGCGGCAATCAAGCGGCAATTTGGGGATACAATCGAGGTCTTTGAAAAAAATTTGAGCATGACAAGTCATTTGTGCCAGGTCCTGGAGAACCATCCCGTTGGGCATTTTATCTTTTTTAGTTCCTCGGCAGTCTACGGAGAGGATATTCATGATACGCATATTACTGAGGAAACACGGGTATGCCCAACGTCCTATTATGGGATTGTTAAATATACGGCCGAGCGCATGTATACCAAGACTATCAGTAGACAAAAAGAGACTTCTCTCGTGATCTTAAGACCACCTTTGATTTATGGCCCTGGCGATTTGGGCAAGACCTACGGGCCGGCAGGATTCATTCAAGCGGCCGTTCATAAAGAACCGATTGTATTATGGGGCGATGGGACGGAATTGCGGGAATTTATCTTTGTGGATGATATAGTGCGGATTGTCGGTAGTTTATTAAGCAATGATTTTCACGGTATCATCAACATTGCTAGTGGCAAGAGTTATACGTTTCAGGATGCACTGAAGATCATCGCACGGTATGTGGAAAACTTGGATATTGTTTCTAAACCGCGCACCAAGGACAAGATAGACAATGCATTTGATAATAAGCGATTTAGGCAATGGATGCCGGGATTTCAGTTTACTTCTCTGGAGGAAGGCATCCGCAAGACCTTCAACGCACACATTAGGCTCAATGAAACGGTCACTGCTTAAGGAGAAGGCGCGATGATCACGTGCCATTTCTGCCATTCAAGCAATGTTGCCCAGCTTCTGGATTTAGGCCAACAACCGATTTCTAACCGTTTCCTTAAAAATCAAGATGAGAGCGAAAAGACTTATCCCTTGGTTATGAACCAGTGTCGAGAATGCGGACTTATCCAGGTCAATGAGCCGGTGCCGGCAAGCGAATTACGCCCACCTTATGACTGGATTACGTATAGTGAACCCGAAAGGCATCTAGACAGCTTGGTGGAGATCATCAGAGATTTGCCAGGCATCAGGCCAGATTCAACATTTTGTGGGATCACCTTTAAAGATGATTCGACATTAGCTCGTCTTCAGAAGCTAGGTTTTTCTAAGACGCGACGATTAGACCCCTGCGTCGATTTGGATATTAAGGATAAGGGTGCTGGTGCAGAGACAATCCAAGCACATTTAACCCCACAACGCGCCCTAGCCATTGTCGAGAAGTCAGGCAAGTTTGATGTGGTTATCCTTCGGCACATCCTTGAGCATGTTCATCAGGTCGCTGGGTTTATTCGGGCGTTAAAGGGTTTATTGAACGATGGTGGTTATATCGTTTTTGAGGTGCCCGATTGTAGCAAGTCCTTAGAGACTTACGACTATACAACCCTTTGGGAGGAGCACACGCTCTATTTTACGCCAGTGACATTCAAGAATGCCTTAAACGTGTCGGGATTCATGATAGAACGCTATGAATGTTATCCTTATCCGTTTGAAAATTCTTTGGTGGGAATTGTGCGCGTAACCACAACGATTAAACAACCGCATTTACCCAAAGAAATTCTGGACCAAGAGCTTACGCGTGCCGACCGTTTTGCCCATGAGCTACCCAGGAAAGCTGATGCCCTGCAGAAATTGCTTAAGGAGTACCGCCTAGAGAAGGGGAAAATCGCTTTGTTCGGCGCTGGGCACCTGGCCTGTGCGTTTGTGAATATGTTGGGGATTAAGGATTATATCGATTTCTTTGTGGATGACAATCCAAATAAGCGCGGACTTTTTATGCCGGGCTGTCAACGGCCCATCTATGATTCTGGTGCGCTACATAGAGAAAATGTCGGGCTTTGTCTTTTAAGCCTGAATCCGTTAAATGAAAGTAAAATTGTGCAAGCCCACCAGGATTGGGAAGGTGATTTTCTTTCCATCTTTCCTTCAAGCTCAATTGCCATTACATTACCCCATTGACGAGTAAATGATGCTTCCAGATTTAACATATAAAGGAGAAGTCTTTCACACCCATGAGACCTTGCTCAAGGTCTGCGCCAGTGATATTGCCATACTCAAGGAGAAGGCCATGGCCAATGACCGCAAGCGCATCCGCTTGTGTTGTCATCGTAACGTCAGTGACTCTCTCCATGAAATGCTGATTATCCACGTTAAAGACGCCTATGTGAGGCCCCATAAACATCTCAACAAAAGTGAATCATTACACATCCTGGAAGGAAGTGCCGATGTTGTCCTTTTTGATGAATATGGCCTCGTTACCAAGGTGATTTCTGTTGGAGAGTTTTCCTCGGGGCGAAAGTTCTACTATCGAATGGTAACACCTCACTATCACACCTTGATCATCCATAGTGATTTTTTAGTATTTCATGAAACTACCAAGGGGCCCTTTGAGAAATCGGACACGATTTTAGCGCCATGGGCACCGCAGGAAGATAATGCCGCATCCTGCCAGGCCTATAGGGAGAATTTGATTAAACATATAGGGAGAAATGCATGAGTCAATCTGCAGATACACTCAACAATCCCATTGAACACAATGTCGATTGTTATAAGCGCGATACTTGTCGGCTCTGCGGCAGCCAGAATCTCGATTTGGTCATGCCCTTACCCGCGACCCCGATTGCCGATGGTTATTTTTCCATCGAACGAAAAGACGAATCCCAAGCCTGTTATGCCTTGGATTTGTATTTGTGCCAGGGCTGCGGGTTGGTGCATCTATGCGATGTGGTTAATCCCGAATTGATTTACCGCCAGTATCTTTATGAAACAACGACTTCTCCCGGATTGGTCGCTCATTTTCAAAAATATGCCGATGATGTTTTAAGTCGGATTAAACTTTCCCCCGGGAGTTTAGTCTTGGAGATCGGCAGTAACGATGGCACGTTGTTAAATTTTTTTCGTGGTCGAGGCTTATGCGTATTGGGGGTTGATCCTGCACGGGAGATTGCCCAGCGTGCGACCCAGGCCGGGGTCGAGACCTGGCCAGAATTCTTTAGTGTTGATTTAAGCGAAAGAATAAAACACCAAAAGGGACCCGCGGATGTCGTTATCGCCAACAACGTCATGGCCAATATTGATGACTTAGACAGTTTTATAAAAGGCGTGCGCAATGTTTTGTCTCCTCAAGGGATCTTTATTTTTGAAACAGGTTATTGGGTAGACTCGGTCCATAACCTCGTTTTCGATAATGTTTACCACGAGCACATATCTTATTTTTCTGTAAAGCCGTTGGTTACGTTTTTTAAAAAACACGGTATGGAACTGATCTGTGTCGACCGCACCCCCACCAAGGGTGGATCAATTCGGGGGACCGTTCAGGTGGCTGGCGGCTCCAGGAAAGTTGAGGCCTGTGTTTTGGAATTCATCGAGACGGAAATCAGGGAGGGATTTTATCGGCCGGCTATGTACAAGGAATTTGCCGGTAATATCAATTGTCAGAAAGAAAAATTGCTGGGGCTTTTAAGGAGACTCAAGGCCGAGAGTAAGACCATTGCCGGTTACGGCGCGTCCCACAGCGTTACGACCTTTCTTTATTATTTTGGGATTACAGGGCAGTTTTTGGATTTTATCGTTGATGATAATCCGCGCAAACATAATACGCTTAGTCCCGGACTCCATGTCCCCGTTTTCGCCTCAGAGGCCATCTATGAAAAAAGACCCGATTATATCCTTATCCTGGCCTGGAGATTCGCAGAGATTGTTATGAAGAAACACCAAAAATATCTGCAAGACAACGGACATTTTATTACGCCACTTCCTACCCCAAGATTGCATCAATGATAGATACAAAGACACAGATATCGATTTCTTGGTGGCGGACAAATTTTACAGAAAAGGATATCCGCAGGGTAACCGAGGCGATAGCCTCGGGATGTGTTAGTCAGGGGCCGGTCGTAGCCGAGTTTGAAAGGCGTCTTGCGATAGCCTTGGGGGTTCCTTATATCGTAGCCACCACTAGTGGCAGTGTGGCGCTATTGATGGCCTTGATGGCATGGGGGATTAAACGTGACGATGAGGTGATTATCCCTAATCGGACATGGATTGCAACCGCCCACGCCCCTATGATGCTCGGCGCCAAAGTTGTCTTGGTCGATGTCTTGCCCGATGTCCCCTTGATGGATGTTGCGCAAATCAAGAAAAAGATCACCACCCGCACCAAGGCCATCATGCCTGTCTGCCTTAATGGCCGATCAGTGGATATGGAGCAGGTGTGGGGCATTGCTAAAGAATATGGGCTTACGGTGATCGAAGATGGGGCCCAGGGGCTTTTTTCTAAACGGGCTGGAGGATATATAGGGACCGGATCGGACGCTGGTTGTTTCTCTTTATCGATAGCCAAATTGCTTCCCACAGGGCAGGGGGGTTTTGTAGCGACAAAGAACAGGGAAATCTACGAAAGATTAAAAAGAATAAGGACCCATGGCGTGGATGACGTCATTACCTGCACATTTTATGAAATGGGATTTAATTTCAGATTTACTGATATCCATGCCTCCCTAGGCCTGGGTCAGCTGGACCAGCTGGAGGAGCGGATTGCTAACTTAAAGAAGATTTATTCTCTATATGAAAAAAAACTCAAAGGCCTCCATTTTCTTCAATTGATCCCGGTGGATATCCTTAAGGGGGAAATCCCGATTTATATCGAAGTGCTTTGCAAGAAACGCCAATCGTTGATTAATTTTTTGGCCTCCCACAATATCCAAGTACGGCCTTTTTATCCGGATCTCGATACTGCACCTCATCTGAAAATTTTTGATGAATTTCCTAACTCCCGGGCATTTAGTGAGCAAGGGTTGGTCTTACCCTGCGGCCCCGATCAGCCCTTGGAGAATATTGATTATGTGGTACAAAAATTGGAACTTTTTTCCAAAGAATTATGAAATGGGACATCAATACGCAAGATAACTCCGTTGCCATGGTGGGTTGGCACGACGGTGCGGCTGGTCAGATCCAGTCATGGTTGGATCAGGGGTCTGACTATCGGGTTGCCTGTTTTATTAACCCCTGTGATGAACCATTGAGTATAGACACAGCCAAGATCCGCAGGGACTGCAAGGTTTTTTCGTATCCTACGGAGAATACCTTTAAAGATAAACCCCTTATTAATGCCAAGGATTGGGCGGCTATCTTAGTCGATTTGAATATAAAAAATGTCTTGGTTACAACTGATAACCCTTACGAGCGCTCTGAGCAGATCAATCAGGCAAGAAAAAAAGGATTACGACTGATTAATGCCATTCATCCTACCGTGACGATCATGGCAGAGGTCATCCTTCATGACAATATTATCCTGTATCCCAGGACGTTTGTGGGATACCGGACGGAATTATTTCCTGGGGCAATCGTTATCAGCGCCCATCTCGATCACCATAATGTGATCAAAGAATGCGCGACGATAGATCCCGGCGTTGTCTTTGCCGGGAATGTGACGATTGGGGCCTTTACGCGGGTTCATACGGGTGCAGTTATTAAAAATAGGATCAAGATCGGCGAAAATTCTATCCTAGGCGCTGGGACGGTTATTATTCATGATATCCCTGACCATGTGACTGTTGTGGGCGTACCGGGCAAGGTCATTAAGAGTCGGCAATCGGCAGGATACGGCCTAGATGATTAGGAAGACAATGCGCGTCTTATGGACTAAGGTGTCAAAATTATTTCTGGCAATTTGCGCCGTTCCTTTCGCGTTATTTATACGGATATCGCGGCCTGTTGTCACTATACGCTTCGGGAGGCTGAATATGTCCCGGATTGGAGCCATATATGGGGCAGATTGGTACTTGAGTGAATGTTCTGCAGGAATTCAAGGAAAGAGATGTTTTGACATATTCTATGGCGTGATGGATCTAGGGGTTGTTTGCAACCAAACATGGTTACATCTGTGGAAACGTGTCTTACATTTTTTTCCATTTCCTCTCTGGGGTCTGGCGGCCATGGTGGATAAAATTCTTAAGAAAGTATTTAAAGATGAGTCTCATGTTGTCCCTCTGGGTCATGTGATCCCGATTGGCAATGAACCAATCGACAAACATTATAACAGGCTCAAGGCTATTTTGGCATATAGCAAACCACATCTTTCTTTCACAGCGCAAGAAGAGGCCTTTGGTCAGAAGGCACTTAGAGAATTAGGTATTGCGCAGGGACGACCTTTTGTTTGTTTTCATGCGCGGGATAGCGCGTATCTTGGCTCAATGGATGCTAGGATCTCTTGGGATTATCACGATTACCGGGATTCCAGTATCGAACATTATATCCCCGGCGTTGAAGATCTTGTTAAGAGAGGTTACTGTGCAATCAGGATGGGTGCGGTTGTTAAAGAGAGACTTAAGACGACCAATCCCGCCATTATTGATTATGCCTTGAATGGCAAGAGAACGGATTTTTTGGATATTTATTTAAGTGCCAAATGTGAATTTTTTATATGTTCCGATGCGGGGATTTGCATTGTCCCGGAGGTCTTTAGGCGCCCGACTGTCTACACAAACTGGACACTGATTAAACGCATATCTCCTTGGGTTCTTCAGGGGATATTTATTTTCAAAAAGTTTTATCTCTGTCGGGAAAGACGTTTGCTTACTTTTTCTGAATTGATGGATCTTGAGTTTGACCCATCGCAGGGCAAGATCTTTTTACGCAAAGAGGGGATAGAATTGATTGAGAATAGTCCAGAAGAAATTAAGGACACGATTGTTGAGATGGAACAGCGTTTGAAGGGGACATGGCAGACAACTCAAGAAGATAAGGAGTTGCAAGAGCGTTTTTGGGGATTGTTCGGCCCCCGTCGATTAAAGTCCTCCCAGGCTCGTATTGGGGCCAAATTTTTACAGCAACATAAATCATTGCTATCTTGATTATTGAATAATCGGCTACGGCAGAGTCTTTATGATAGAGAAAATATTTTTATTTGTTCAAAGGCAATGGGCGCAGATCCAATCCGAAGGATTGCGCGCCTTGCATCGTAAGGTCAAGAAGGCGAGAATATTATTGTTGATGAGCGTGTTGGCCCCTCTGGCGGTGAGTTTAAAAATCGAATGGCCGCCGGCCTATGATTTTTTGGTCAATAAAATTTTAAAGAAGATTAAAAGGCTTCGCGTACGCCAGGGCGGCAGCCCGCTCATTGACCAGCTCATCAATAAACTGATCGGTTATCTGCAGAAATATACTTGGCGCGAGCCTGATTTGCACCAATGGCCGGATTGGAGGCAAAGGAGCACATTGCTAGGGAATCTTTATATCATGAACAATGATTTCAAGGCCTCGTTGGAGATTTGCCGGAAAATGGGGCAGGTTCAGGGTCATATCATCAAGGCGTATCAATTAGACGACTTAGGCCTTGAGTTTGTCCCACGCGCCTTGCCCGTAGGTAGTATCGGTGTCTATGAATTCCTTGAGATGTACCTCAAGGCCCGTACGCTGGAGTCTGGTCCAAATAAAAAAATGATTCTTCTTATGGATCCTAAGTCCCGCATTACAAATCCCTGTTATCTGAAATATTGGGGTAAATATCTTACCGTCATCTCTGATCCTGGGTTAATAGAGATGCTCGCCCCGCTGGAGAAGGCCTTGCTTATTTCTTGCATTTCGTTTATTCAATTCCGTGGACATTTGTCTAAGAGCTACGTGATCCAGGGGACCCTGAGGGAACAATGGATCCAGGAAGGGCGTCAGCCATTTTTTACGCTTTCCGATGAAGATTATCAAAGAGGCTGGGACTGTTTGCGCTCGCTTGGTCTTCCACCAGGGGCATGGTTTGTTACCATGCATGTCCGTGAGCCGGGTTGGAGAGACAGTGGTTCCCGAGAGGAGAATTTTCGCAATGCCGATATTACGACTTATATTCCCGCCATCAAGGCCATCACCGATGCCGGAGGCTGGGTTATACGTATCGGTGACCCTGGCATGAGTAAACTTCCTGCGATGGCAAAGGTCATCGATTATGCGCATAGTTCAGCCAAAAGCGATTGGATGGACATTTTCTTGTGCGCGCAATGTCGCTTTATGATCGGGACCTCATCGGGGATGTGCGTCATTGCGGCGGCCTTTGGTGTTCCTTTGGTTATGACTAACTTATTACCGGGGTATGGGGTGTATCATTTTACGAGCCGCGATTTATTCATCCCTAGGCCTTGTCTTTTCGAGGATAAAAAAAGGTATTTAAATTTCCGCGAATTAATATCACCGCCTGTCGGCACCGCGAGCGCCCAATCTCATTACGATCATTGTCATCTCCAGATCAGGGCCAATAATGCCCAAGAGATACAGGCCGTGGTAGAAGAGATGTTGGAGCGATGCGCGGGGACATTACAATATAGTCAAGAAGATCAAAGTCTACAGCAACAGTTCCAGGAAGTGACCGCTCAATGCGCAAAGCTCTATGGCGGATTAGCTATGGTGGCCCATGCCCGGCTAGGTCGGCAATTTTTGCGTGAACATGCTGAACTTTTATTATCCCAGCCAATGGAGGCCTGTCCCGTTGCCGAATAATGTGGGAGATATGACAACGACCCTTAATAAAATATTATTTTTACTTTCCCTTGATGATCAAAAGAGATTGTGGGGGCTGGTCATGGCTATCATCATGATGTCATTGTTGGACATGCTCGGGGTGGCCTCGCTATTTCCCTTTTTGAATATTATCTCCCGCCCCGAGCTCATTTTTACCAGCTCGAAATTAAAATGGCTCTATGAGGTCATGGGGTTTAACAACAAAGATAGTTTTCTGATTGCCCTGGGTGCCAGCTCTTTTTTCCTTTTGGTGGTCAGCAATATCCTGCGGGCGGTAGTCAGCAAGGCGTTGATACGATTTAGCTGGATGAAACATTACAACATCTCTAAGCGTCTCTTATCGCAATACCTCTATGAACCCTATGTTTTTTTCCTTAATCGCAACAGTGCAGAGTTAACGACTTATCTGATGTCGGAAGTCGCTAGAGTCATTAGTGGCACGCTTATTCCTTTTCTGCAGTTGTTTGCCCGACTTCTATTGATTATCTTTGTGGTGGGGCTGTTATTTTTCGTAGATCCCTTTGTCGTTATGTTGGTCTTGGGCGTCATTGGCACAGGATACCTGATGATCTATTTGTTCTTTCGCGCAAGACTCACCAAAACTGGAAAAGAGCTGTCAGCCTGTAGCCAGACTATGTACAAGGCGTTGAACGAATCTTTTGGCGGGATTAAAGATATCAAGCTAATGGGAAAAGAAAAGATGTTTATCGACCAATATGCCAAGCCGGCAAAGAAAGTTATTGATTGTTACTGTTCGCAGTTTTTGATCACCCAATTGCCTCGCTATGCGTTCGAGGCGATGGCCTTTGGTGGGATATTGGCCATAATGATGTACCTTGTCATCTTTAAAAAGGATTATCAAGGGTTCGTGCCCTTGGTGGGATTGTACGCATTGGCCGCGTACCGATTGATGCCGGCCTTACAGCAGGTTTTTCATGATGTAACGTCCATACGTTTTAACCGCACCGCGCTGGATATCATTTACAATGATTTTATTCAATGCCACGACCAGCCCAATATGGCCAGTCAACCTATTGAGCCCATGCCTTTTACCAAGACCATTGAATTGTGCAACGTGACATTTCAATATCCCAAGGCCCCAAGGCCTGTTATTGAGAACCTAAGTCTTTTACTCAAGGCTAATACTACGATCGGTTTTGTCGGTGAGACCGGCGCAGGAAAAACGACCCTGATCGACATCATCCTTGGGTTATTGCAGCCGCAGCAAGGGGTTATGGTCATTGATGCTATAAAGAATGTGGACAAAGACAATATCCGCAGGTGGCAGAAGAACCTGGGATATGTTCCCCAGCATATTTATCTTTGCGATGATACGATCACCCGCAATATCGCCTTTGGCGTCTACGATCATGATGTTGATCGTCAGGCAGTTGTCCGCACGGCACGATTGGCCAATATCCATGATTTTATTGAGAAGGAACTTCCGGCGGGGTATGAGACACGAGTGGGTGAACGTGGTATTCGCTTGAGTGGTGGGCAGAGGCAGCGTATCGGTATTGCGAGGGCATTGTATCATGACCCCGCGATCTTGGTATTTGATGAGGCGACCAGCGCCTTGGACGCAGTGACCGAAGACGCCATCTGGGAAGCGATTAGTCGCTTGGTGTATAAAAAAACTATTATCATCGTTGCGCATCGGCTTAGCACCGTTAAAGAATGCGATATCATTTATTTCCTGGATAAAGGTAAAATTATCGATCATGGCACTTATCAGGAACTTTTAGCCAATAATCAACAGTTTCGTAAAATGGCGAAGATCCCTGAAGCGGCTTACGATCGTGGGTAAAATTGAGTAAAAATGCAAAAACAAAAAATGCTTATTACTGGTGTCAGTGGTCTCTTGGGCAATAATTTAGCCTTTTCGCTAAGAGACTCTTATGAAATCTTAGGGCTCTACCATTCCTGCAGGGTTGAGATAGATGGGATATCAACGCAGGCGGTAGACCTAACGGTCGGTGATGGCATTGGCGCCCTGATCAAACGATTTAGCCCTGATATTGTTGTTCACGGCGCAGCTCAGGCAGATGTGGATATATGCGAAGAACGCGCCCAAGAAGCTGAACGTATTAATGTGTTCGGGACGAGGAATTTAGTGGAGAGTTTGAATAATTACCCACAAACCAAATTGATTTATATCTCAACCGACTTGGTTTATGATGGCCTTAGGGGAGACTTTTGCGAGGAGGACCGGCCTAATCCTCTCAATTGCTATGGAATAACCAAATGCAAGGCCGAGGCCGAGGTCTTGCGTCGCGAGGGTTCCTTGGTCTTAAGGACCAATTTCTTTGGTTGGAATATCCAGGATAAATACAGTATCGGGGAGTGGGTGATTCATGAATTAACCCGACAAAGAGAGATCCAAGGATTTACGGACTGTATTTTTTCCTCCATCTATACCTTTGAGTTGGCAAGGATTTTGGATCTAGCGATTCATAAACATCTTGCGGGAATCTATAATTGTGCCAGTGCAACATCGATGTCTAAATATACCTTTTTAAAGGAGATTGCCACCAGACTCAATCTTAATACGAATTTAATCAAACCGATTTCAGTGGATGATTTCGGGTTTAAAGCGAGACGTAGCAAGAGATTAAATCTTAACACAGCTAAACTAGCCAAGGCCCTCTCGGTTGATATCCCCTCTATGGATCATTCCATGAAACGTTTTGTAGAAGATTTCCGGGAAGGAATTCCTCGGGTGATCAAATCTAATATTGTTTTAAACAATACACTGCCTTCCTCAGATATAATTTTATATGGGCATCAATGCATTGAAAGTGACGATCTCGCTGCGGTTGTGGAAGTCTTAAAATCAAGATCTATTACGCAAGGGCCTAAGATTGAAGAATTTGAATCAGCCCTTTGCCAAAAAACAGAGGCAGCCTTTGCGGTCGCGGTAAATTCTGGGACCTCGGCTTTGCATATTGCCTGTCTTGCGGCAGGGATTGGTCCTGGCGATGAGGTGATTACATCGCCCAGTACATTTGTGGCCTCAGCCAATTGCGTTGTCTATTGCGGGGGAAGGCCTGTGTTTGCGGATATTGACCCGCAGACCTACAACATCGCGCCCCAGGAGATCGCCAAAAGAATTAATGAGAGGACCAAGGCGATCATCCCCGTGCACTTTGCTGGACAGAGTTGTGCCATGGAGCAAATCCAGGGTCTTGTTAGAGCAGCGGAGAAAAAATACGGGCATAAAATTTATATTATTGAAGATGCCTCCCATGCCTTGGGTTCTCGCTATCAAAAGACGCAAGTTGGTTCCTGCGCCTTTTCGGATATGGCGGTCTTGAGCTTTCATCCAGTCAAGCATATCACCACCGGCGAAGGCGGGGCCGTCTTGACCAATGATCGAGAATTACACCGACAATTAAGTTATTTTCGTTCGCACGGGATTACGAGTTCCCCAGAAGAATTTATCTATCGGCAAGAGGCCTTTGAAATCTCTCCCGGGCCCCAGGACAACGTCATCAGGAAGCCTTGGTATTATGAGCAGCATTGTTTGGGGTATAACTATAGAATCACCGACATCCAGTGTGCCTTAGGAATTTCTCAGTTAAAAAAATTGCCTAAATTTGTCGATAGAAGGAAAGCAATTGTTCGTCAATACAATAGTGCCTTTCGGGACACCCCGGGGGTTATCGTTCCTTATGAGGCAGACTTTGGCGAGAGCAATTTCCACCTCTATGTCCTTTGTTTTGATTTTCAAGGGATTGGAATAACCAGGGCCTGGCTGATGACCGAGTTGAAGAAAAAAGGAATCCAGACCCAAGTTCATTATATCCCGATCCACACGCAACCCTTTTATCAAAAGAATTTTGCAACGAAATGGGGGGATTATCCTGTGGCGGAACATTATTATAAGCGGTGCCTCTCTATCCCGCTTCATCCTCAGTTAACGCCAGGCGATACGGAAAAAGTCATTTCAACGATAAGGCAATTAATCGCGGGATCGCAAAATTTATGTCTACAAAAGTAGATAACACGACAGGAAAGATTTGTTTGGGGACCGCCCAATTCGGGCAGGATTATGGCATTGCCAACAGCTTAGGTAAGGCAACCAAGCCTCAGGTGGCCGACATCCTCAATTACGCGCAGTCGGTTGGCATTTTTTGTTTGGATACGGCTTGGGCCTATGGCGACAGTGAGTCAGTGATTGGAGAATGTCTTCGGGATAAACCGGGCATTTTTAAAATTGTCTCCAAATTGCCATCGCTCGGTCAATATGTCCCGGGAAAAATTGCTGAATTTTTTCAGCAGAGCCTACAACGCTTGGGAGTCCATAGACTTTATGGATACTTGGTGCATCGGTTTAAGGATATCGTAGCTAATGAGGATATATGGAAAGATCTCGCCATGCTTAAGGAAGAAGGCAAGATAGAGAAGGTAGGCGTCTCTTTGTATTCTCCTGATGAATTGGTCTTTTTATTGGATAAAGAAATAAAATTGGACATGGTCCAGATTCCGTACAGCATCTTTGATCGTCGGTTTGAGAAATATTTTGAGCCATTGGCTAAAAAAGGCATAGCAGTCCATGCCCGGTCGGTCTTCTTACAGGGAGTGGCCTTCTTAAATTTGGATAGTCTTCCGGTATTCTTGCAAGAGGCCAGACCAGCGTTGGCCAATTTACAGCGGATTGCCCATGGAGAGAAAATCCCAGCTGAGGCGCTTTGTTTAAATTTTGTGTTATCCAATCCGGCCATTGATAAGGTGGTAATCGGTGTGGATAGCCTGGCTCATTTAAAAAATAATGTGGCCGCAATGAATCTCTTAAATAAGGTTAGGCAAATTTATTCTCAGTTAAACTCTATAGAAATTGAGCGAGAAGAGATCCTTTTGCCTTACCAGTGGGCCCTTAAGGTGTAGATTAGAATGAAAAATTTGGTTAAAATTACCGGCAAAAGAATTTTCTTAAATCCGTTGAACGAGGAACAAGTTTCATCAGACTATATTCGTTGGATGCAGGATCCCCAAGTGCTTCGCTATTTAACAGGTCGGGACAAGGGGTATAGCCGAGCAGAACTTAAAAGATATGTTGCGCGGATGCGTAAGAGCCCCAATGATTATTTGTTTGGGATTTTTCTTAAGAAAAAATATCAGCATATTGGTAACATAAAGATTGGAAACGTAAATGCGTTGCATAAGTTTGCCGATCTGGGGTTAATCATCGGTTGCAAGGAGGAATGGGGAAAAGGCTATGCAACAGAGGCCATTGCCCTGGCGACGCAATATGCGTTTCAGGCTCTTCGTTTGAATAAGCTGACGGCCGGAATGATTGTTGACAATGTAGGCTCATACCAGGCCTTTATAAAGGCTGGCTATCGGAAAGTAGGACACTTAACCAGGCATGTATTATTCAAAGGAAGATACGTGGATACAGTATTAGTTGAAAAGTGTGCCAATGGCCCGCTAAAGTTTAAAAAGAGCGTATGAATGATATGAATGATAGAAAAGTTTTTTATATTGAAAAATTGACCATTTGTTCGTGGTTGTTTTTCATCTTTCCCTACTTTTTAAAACAATCACTCAAGGTATCTTTGTCTTTATATTATATTGATGCCTCCTGGCTGGGGTTAAAGTTGGCTCAGGGGATGTCCCCGACCATAAGGGCCGAGGTTAGGCGGCTGGATTTTACTTTATTTGATTCCAAAGATAGCCAGGGGGATCTCTTGTGGTGGAAAGTCGCCTTCGAAGACCTAGTTGAAATCCAGAAATACATGATGACGCACCTGGCATTCCAGGACCTCCTGAAGAAGTACCGGACCCAAAAGCATCTGTTGCTATTTTTGATGCGGCGTATTTTATATTTTGATTTAAGTCCATTTGGACTGACCAGGATTCTTCTGCTTATTCGGTTGGCCTCTTGTCGATTGAACAGTCAAGGCCCTGTCACTATGTTCCTTTCCTCTGGACAGAGACCATGGTTGGCGCAAGTTGGGAAATGGGCGATCCAAAAGCAGGATGTTGCTATTATTCCCATGCGCGGTATCGGGTTTGATTGTAATATTGCAAGGATTGTGGCACAATCCGGTCCTGTAAAGTCTTTCATTAAGAAAATGATGTATCATGGAATGAAGATAAAATATAGGATGTGTACAATCTTTCAAAAATCGCTGATGGATATTGCCATCAATAACCCTTCGAAGGATTCGTCTCCTAAAATAGCGGTTGAATTTTACGGACACCTTAATTTGTCTTCTCCTTATCTGAATTCCGACCTATTCTTTTACCAAAATTCAACAATTGCCAGTAAGGACATCCTTATTTATTTTCAGCATACCCGTTTCCCGGTCTCGGATAAAGAGTTGGAGGAAATCTTAAGCTGCGGGATGTCCGCGGTTGTTCTCAATACCAGGGCCGCGCGCACCCCTCGCGCACCAATTTTCAACTACCATAGCCCGAAAGTCAAGGTTGACTCTCATCCCAGCAGCACCATGAATCAAGATGAGGCTGCTATCCAAGAAGATCTGTGCAAACAGTTGGGAGATTATGATCAACAGCGTCGTTATTGGGCACACTTTTTTGCTCGGTACAATATTAAAATGCATGTGTCCTGGTATAAATATGAATCGGGCTATTTGCCATTGGCAGATGCCTTGCGTCAGGGCGGTGGTGTGGGGGTTATCTATCAGCGCTCCTTTGAAATGGCCTCGAATCCATGGACGGTGACCGCAGCGGATGTGGTCTTTGGATTTTCCAAGCTAGGGGCTCATTTAGGACACGATGTCGATTCCTTAATTCCTTATTATGTTGTCACCGGATATTGGGGGGAGTACCGTTTTGCCGGGATCCGCAAAGAAGCGGAAAATTTTAAGACCCGCCTGCGCGCTGCTGGAGCCCAAAAGATTATAGCCTACTTTGATGAGAGTTCTGTTGATGATGATCGGTGGAATATTGGCCATCAGGTAACCCAGGAGAATTATACCTATTTATTGAATAAGGTTTTGGAAAAACCGTGGTTAGGACTCATCTTGAAACCCAAAGTCGTTTCCAGCCTAAGGAAGAGATTGGGGAATGTGGCTGGGCTTCTTGACTGCGCCCTAAAGACCGGACGGTGTTTTGTCTTTGACAAAAATAATGTGTTTGGGTCCTATCCACCTGCGGCCGCGGCCTTAGCAGCGGATCTGGCTATCCACGGTCATTTTTTTGCTGCCACCGCTGGCCTTGAATCCGCGCTAACAGGGACACCAACGCTTATGCTTGATCGGGAGGGCTATTCGAGAAGTCCGTTATATGCATTGGGTGTAGGGCGAGTCATCTTTAAAAATTGGGGTGAACTTTGGAGGGCCTGTGAGGACCATTGGGCCTATCCAAGCGGGGTGCCTCGATTTGGTGACTGGTCATCGATGATTGATGAACTGGACCCTTTCCGTGATGGTCGTGCCGCCCAGAGGATGGGCGCATATTTACAATGGATCATGGAAGGGTTCAAGGCCAAACTGCCTCGGGAGACAATTTTGTCCGATGCGGCCGAGCGTTACAGTGCCCTGTGGGGTAAAGACAAGGTTTTTTCGATTAATAGTAATTTGAAACAATATGCTTGCGTAAATTAAGGTTTGATACTATGGGAAAATCTCAAGAATTATACCAACAGGCCAAACAACTTATTCCTGGGGGAACCCAGCTTTTGTCAAAACGTTCTGAGATGTTTTTACCAGATCAATGGCCATCTTATTATAAAAAAGCTAAAGGAGTCGAGGTCTGGGACCTGGATGATAGGCATTATGATGACATGAGCATTATGGGGGTGGGCACCTGTGTCTTGGGTTATGCCAATGATGAAGTCAACCAAGCGGTCATGGCAGCCATTGCTGAGGGGAACATGTCGACCTTGAATTGTTATGAAGAAATCCAGTTGGCCCAGAAACTGATTACGCTCCACCCCTGGGCCCAGATGGTTAGATATGCCAAAAGCGGAGGTGAGGCGTGTATGATCGCGGTACGCATTGCGCGGGCTTTTTCTAAAAAAGATAAGGTCGCTTTCTGCGGTTACCATGGCTGGGGGGATTGGTATCTTGCCTCTAATCTGGCCGATGACAAGAATTTGGACGGCCAGCTATTACCAGGCCTGGAGCCCTGTGGTGTCCCCGCGGGACTCGCCCATTCAGCAGTCCCTTTCGTCTATGGCGACACTGAAGGATTTCAGCGGTTAATTGAGGAGAATAAAAATGAAATCGGTGTCGTCATTATGGAGGTTGGCCGTCATCAAAAAGTTGCTGTGGAATTTCTAAAGAAAGTAAAAGAGATCACCAAGGCCATCGGTGCGGTTCTTATCTTTGATGAGGTCTCCTCTGGATTTCGGGTAACAACGGGGGGAATGCACATGGTCTATGGGATTAATCCGGATATCTTGGTTCTGGGTAAGGCCTTGGGCAACGGGTATCCGATCTCCTCTGTGATTGGTATCCGCGATGTCATGCAGGCAGCACAAAGGACATTTATTAGTAGTACTTACTGGACGGAGCGGATAGGTTTTGTAGCGGCGCTGGAAACCATTAAGATATTCGAGCGCGATCAAGTCGCCAAGAAACTCATGGAGACCGGCGAATATCTTACCCAAGGGCTTCTTGATATCTTCAAAAAATATTCCTTGAAGATCGATATGGCAGGGCTTGTCTCGGTTCCAATGATGGTTATTAGGCTAGAGAAACCGTTGGTTGTAAAGACGATCTTTACTCAAGAGATGCTCAAAGAAGGATTTCTAGCCACGACCACTATTTATGTATCGTACGCTCACACCATGGCCATCATCGATCGGTACTTGGTTGTTGCTAATAAGGTCTGGCGAAGGATTGCCGATGCCTTAAAGGCAGGGACCTTAGAGGATATGCTGGAGGGGCCGGTCTGCCATTCTGGATTCAAGAGGCTGGCCTAAAACTTATGATCCTAGCCATTATTCAAGCAAGGATGTCGTCAACCCGTTTACCCGGCAAGGTCATGAAAGAGATCGCAGGTAAGCCGATGATCGGGCATTTATTAGAAAGATTGTCCTGGATAAAAAGTATCGACAAGATGGTGTTGGCCACCTCGGTTCTACCCGAAAATGATCCAATGGCTCAATACGCGCGAGATATAGGGCTAGCGGTCTATCGAGGCAGTGAAGAGGACGTCTTGGACAGATTTTATCAGGTGGCTAAACAAGATCATCCCAAAATCATCGTACGACTAACCGGCGATTGCCCCTTGATCGACCCTCAGGTCTGTGAGGAGCTGATCACGACCTTTCAGAAAGGAAGATTTGATTATGGGAAAACAGGGCCAACGTTCGCGGAAGGATTAGACTGCGAGGTGTGTACCTTCCAGGCCTTGGCCAAGGCCTGGAACGAGGCGAGCCTTCAGTCAGAACGGGAACACGTCACGCTTTATTTTTATAATCATCCGGAACTATTTAAAACATTGATATTAGATAATAAGACCGATGACAGCCGGTATCGGTTGTCCGTTGATGAAGAGCGGGATTTCTTGGTAGCTACGGCGATCTTTGAACATTTTAAACGGGAAAAGCGGCAATGCTTCTTGATAGATGACATTAAGACCTTCTTGGATGCCCATGATGATATCTTGCGGCTTAATGCGGACATTGTTCGTAATGAAGGCCTCGTTAAATCTTTAAAGAATGATCGGGTGATTTCTTCAAGGGTGGAGTCAGATTGAGAATTCTTATAGTGACCGAGGGTGGCAAGATTGGCGGGTTAGGCCATATCCAGAGGTGTTTGGCAATTTCCCAGGCTTTTCAAGAGAAGGGAATAAGACCACGATTCGTCATTAATGGTGATGACAGTATTAAGAAAGTAATTCAAGGAGAGGATTGTCAGATCGCCAACTGGCTTAAAGAAAAAAATAAACTCTTTGCGCTCGCCAAGGAATTCGATATCGTTGTCATGGATTCTTATTTGGGGGGGGTTGATTTTTATAAGAGACTCTCTGTGTTGGTCAAGATCCCAGTTTACATAGATGACCATAAACGTTTGGATTATCCGTCAGGCGTTATCCTCAACAGCAGTATCTGTGCAAGGACGTTGAACTACCCCAAGAGAAAAGATATTAGATGCTTACTGGGAAATCAATATGCCTGTTTGCGAAAAGCCTTTTGGGAAGTAGGGGCGACTAAAGTTAGCGAGAAGATAAAAGTTGTGATGGTAACAACCGGTGGCCAAGATCCTTTAAACATGATGCCTAAGATTCTAAAATTTCTCAAGGCGTATTATCCGGCCTTGAAGAAAATAGTCATCATTGGTGGCGCGTTTGCCAATAAGGGACAGATTAAGGAACAGGCCGATCGTCATACAGATTTTGTTTATTCTCCAGATGCGACAAAGATGAAAGAAGTGATGGGGCACTGTGATGTCGCGATTTCTGCCGGTGGACAAACTTTATATGAACTAGCGCGTATGGGTGTGCCGACGGTAGCCTTTCTCCAGGCCCCGAACCAGCAATTCAATCTGGAAGGCTGGGACAAAGAGGGCTTCATTGAATATGCCGGCAACTATGATCACTATGAACGAAAGATCACGCAGGGGTTCGATAAGCTCTCTTCAAAAAAAGAGAGGGCCAGGCGAGGCCGGATCGGGACAAAGCTAGTCGATGGACAAGGGGCAAGGAGGATCAGGGAGGCGTTGCTGACTTATGAATATTAGACCCTATGCCCCTGGAGATGAGCAGCAGATCCTGGAGATGGATTGGTTGTTGTTTCCTGACCCGTGGAATAAAAGAAATCTGGATAATTGGTATTGGAAATACGCCGGGAATAATCCCGCTGGCAGGGCCATCATTTATGTGATGGAAAACGAGCATAAGATCATCGTGCATTTTGCTGTCGTCCCCTATCGACTGCGGGTCTTTGGAGAGGATGTCTTAGGCTCTCATTCGATAGGGTCCATGGTCTTACCGTCCTATCAGGGAAAGGGTTTAATCAAATTTGTTGCTGATCGATTATTCGTTGAGGTCTCTCAGAGGAATATTATTTTTTCTTACGGCTTTCCTAATCTATTGGCCCATGATCTGCATAAAAAATTGATGGGATATAGCGATGTCATGGCCATAAGCACCTGGGAGAAACAAACCAATGCCAATGATCAACCGATCCGCAAGATAGGTACTTCAAGATTTGAGTTTCTTGCGATACAAAAGTTCGACAAATCGGTGGATGCATTGTGGGACCAGGTCAAAGATGAGCATAAGATTGCTGTTATCCGTGATGCGGCTTATCTAAATTGGCGATATCTGGAAAGGCCGGATCAGAAATATTATGCCTTTGGTTTATACGAGGCTGATACGTTAACCGGTTATGTTATTCTGAAATTATATCAGGATGCTGCCGTCTTGAAAGGGCATATCATCGATATCATGTCTTTGCCAGGCCGCGATGACATCGCCTTGGCCTTATTGGAGGGTAGTGAGGGCTTCTTTGTGGAACATCAAACCAATATTCAAAGTGCTTGGATAGTCGGATCACGGCTATACCATGATCTTTTGTCCCAAAAGGGGTTTGTCCTTCTTAGGCCCAGGCCTTTTATATGCCGGATTAATCTGGATAAGGAAAAATACCAAGATGTGCTTAACGGTGAAGACTGGTATTTTACCATGGGTGACACAACCGAGATTTTCTAATTAACGAGGCAGCAATGAAGATGATGAAGGTGATAGAGGAACATAAGAGTTTTCCTGAAATCTTAGCCGATGCCGCTGAGGTCTTCGCTGAAAAGATTTTTCTCGTTGAGCAAAACAGAGAATATTCATTTCACGCCTTCAATCGGCTCGTTAATCAATGTTGCCGCATGCTCGCCAAAGATGGCGTACAGGCAGGAGATATCGTCTCCATTATCTTAAAAAATTCCATCGACTACCTGATCCTTTACTTTGCGACGCTAAAAATGGGTTGTGTCATCAGTCCCTTTCCATTTCATCTAGGTGGCGAAGAGATCAAAGAGAAGCTGGTGGGGATCGGTCCTAAGGTTATTTACGCACATGCCGCGCAAGCCGAGAAGATATCTAGCAAAGGCCTCAACGTCAAGACTGTCCAGTCCGACAAAGAATCGATGATGGCAAATAAGCTTCAAGAATTCTCGGACAGTGAATACCCTCATCCTTCTATTAATCCCGATGATACTGCCTTTTTGTACTACTCTTCGGGCACGACTGGCTCGCCCAAGATCATCGAATATTCGACTCGCAGTGAGATCTTGGCTATGGGTTCTCTCTTAAGGAGTGCCTTTATTGCGCCAGATTCCTCCCATCTATGTGTCTTACCGCTAGGGCACACCGCGGCTATTCGCTATTCCATCTGGCCATGTCTTTTGACCGGCTCTCGGGTCATTTTGTTTGAATCGTTTTGGAAGGCGAGGACGGATTTTTGGAAAATCATTGAACGATATAAGATCACCTTTGTCGAGATTGTTCCCTCCATCGTTGTTGCGCTATTAAATACGGATTATAAGGATTTCAATAGAGAGACCATCGCCAGCCTGAAATTCATCGGGTGCGGTTCAGCGTACCTATCCAAAAATTTACAAGAAAAATTTGAAACAAAATTTAATGTGCCGCTGGCGAATATGTACGGCCTCTCGGAGACAGGGGCGACACACTTCGACAATCCATTTCTGCCCAATCGTAAAACTGGCTCCATTGGGAGGCCGTTGGATATCATGGAGGTAAAAGTCTTCGATGAGGACGCCCGCGAGGTTAAGCCTGGCCAGACAGGAGAACTTGCCGTCAAGGGGCCCAGCTTATTGCGCGGCTATTATAAAAATACCAGCGAATATGAGGCCTGCTTAAAGAATGGTTATTTTATGACCGGAGATATCGGGTATGTGGATGAAGGCGGGATTTTTTATTACGTGGACCGCAAAAAAGATTTGATCATCAAGGGCGGTGTTAACATCGTTCCTTCTCAAGTCGATGAGGCCTTACTATTGCACGAATCTGTCCGGGATGCGGCCACGGTAGGTAAGCCGGATATGTTGCTAGGAGAAGTTATTAAGAGTTATGTCGTTTTAAAAGATTCCAAGACGCTGGATACCAAAGAGCTGCAACGGCATTGCCGGAAATTATTGGGAGATTTTAAGACCCCTTCCGAGATAGAATTTGTTGCAGAACTCCCGCAAGGGCCTTCGGGAAAGATTTTAAGGCGTAAGTTACGCGAAAAGGAATTTACCAAGATATAAACATGCCTTTGAAAATATTAATCTATGGGGCGGGCGCTATTGGGCGGGGGTTTTT
>SBBO01000016.1 GCA_005239675.1 Planctomycetales bacterium | reverse complement strand
GGCGTATTCCTTTCCATTTAAAGATTGGTCTCTTTTTTGGAAGAATACGCCCTTTTTATTGCTTGTAAACATATTTACACAATTTAGTGTACATTACCCACCGGGCCCGAGTATTTGACAACAACATAAAAAGTGTTATACTTGAGTTAATCCTATGAACGAAGAACTAGTTAAGAAACTACTCACCAATAGAGAAGTTATTGACGAAATCAATCGTCACCGCTGGATTGAGAGTGAAAAGGTCGGTTGTGACATTGGTTTCGAACGGGCTTCTCTGGATTGGCTGGAACGGTTCTCCCAGGCCTGGATGGACTACCACATGCCCAAACAAAAATCCCCTTTGAGTACTCCACCAAGAAATAAGATGTAACACACCGTAAGACACCATAAGACTCAAACTTGCCAACTGTATAACCTACGTGTTATAATGCGTTGCGTAACGCCAATATTTTTTAATTGCACATCCGTCAAAAGCTATCAACTACATGCGTTATTGTTTAATATTTCTTTTAATCTGGTATACGTGTGTATCCGAGAGCACATCTTCCTGTGCGAGCGAGACAACGATTGAAGCCGATCTCCAGAACAACATATCCGCAATCATTAAGTCAGGAGCGCAAGAGTTCATTGCAACTCCTATTGTCGTTCGGTCATCCATCCCCTGGGAGACCATCGACGACCTTCGCAAGGCATTGTCTCAATTAAACCTTGAGATTGAAGATCTAAAAGCAGACGTTAACGAAAAGAATGAAAAGATCGTTGTGCTAACAAAAGAAATCGTTGATTTTTCGCTCAAACTAGCCGAGAAAGAAATGATTTTAAGTGAACAGGTCCTCGCCCTTAGTTCCTCTCAGGCAACGCATGCTGAGTTACAATCGCGCCTAAAACTGGGACAAAAAATCATCCAAGAAAAAAGCATACGGATTCAATCGTTGCAGGAGGGCCTGGCATCCCTACAGGCGCAAATGGTAGACCGCGAGAAGACATTTACCTCTACATTGAACGATAAAGACAAGGCGCTCACCCAATGGGAGAGTGTCCTTATGATCTATCGGGAAAAACTTAAAGAAGCGACCCAGCGAATTGAGACGAGCAGCCGCCGTAGGGCTGTCCTAGAAGAGGAATTAGCCTTGGCGTATATAAAAATATTTGAAAAAGAGATCGCTTTAGATAAGACTAAACATAAATTAGCCAATTTTAAACATAGTACGCACAAATAATCTCCCGTAAACAATCAGCGCCACAAAATCCTATCTTAGGTTGACGGTGTAAAAAAATATGCTATATTTTCAATGTTATGTCCTTACAACAAGATAACAGCCCTGTGAAGGTCTTGGCTATTGCTATATTCTTTCTCGCTGGGATAGGAATAAATCGTATCCCCCCGGCACACGCCATGACGATGAACGAATTAAAGGCTCAATTCCAAGAGGAAACCGGCAAATCATGGAAAATGGCAACTACAGATGAAAAACACGATTTTGTACAGAAAACTACTGAACATACTCAAGTAGAACGAGACCAAAAGAAAGATGGTGGGGGGGGCTTTAGGAAATTACTCTTAGGAGCAACGATTGAAGCACGAACGCAGTATGAGAAAAAATATGGTCAATCCTGGGATGACGCCACCCCAAAAGAACAGGAGGCCTTTCTATCTGGATATAAGAAACAACAACGAGAAGAAAAACAACGCAAAGATCAAGAACAGTCGATAAAGCAACGAGAAGAGACGGCCCGCAAGCAAGCGGAAATAATACGCAAAGAGCAGCAAAAACGACAAAAAGAAGAGGCAGCGGCAGCGGCAAAGAGGGCAGCAGAGGAAAAAAAGCGGGCAAGCCAAAGAAAATTATCAGAGGCTTTAGAGCGAATAAGAAGGGAACGAGAAGAATTACAGCAAAGACGTCGATAATGAAGCGAAAGATAAAGCTCCATGCCATCATCTTTGATATGGATGGGGTTATTACCAATACCATGCCAGAGCATTACCGTTCCTGGAGGACTGTTTTGGCAAAAATAGGCGTGCGGGTCTCTCACCATGACGTGTATTCCCGGGAAGGTCAGCCAGGCATGAATAGCGTCCAGGAACTCTTCGCTCAATATGGGCGTGCGATCAGTAATCAGCAAGCTCATAAAATCCTACGAGAAAAGGAATCCTATTTTAAGAAAATTGTCCGCACACGCTTCATTCCCGGTGCCCGCACGTTTCTTAAAAAACTACAAAAAAATAAATTCCGCCTTGCCCTGGTGACAGGGACATCGCGACACGAGATGAATCAGATATTACCCGTATCTATCCGCAAACTTTTTTCTCTCATCGTGACCGGAAATGACGTGCATCATGGCAAACCCCATCCTGAGCCATATCTAAAAACTCTCCAAAAACTAAATTTGCAACCCTCTGATGCGGTCGTTATAGAAAACGCCCCTTTTGGCATCCAATCCGCCAAAGAGGCAGGACTGGTCTGCCTTGCTTTAGAAACCTCGCTACCGCGCCAATATCTACACCGAGCTGATGCGGTATTTACCTCGATCAAAGAATTACAAAAGCACGTACTGTTCTCGAATGCCAACGGGAAAAGCCTTGTTTAAGCCCACCAATCTCCTCAATAATGTTTTAATCTTATATAAAAAGAGTGCTTATTCGCTTTATTTCACTCAACGAGACATCCATCGCATATCCCAGGGGACAACAGCGCTAAAAGAAGAGCTCCGCCGCTTTCAGGAGGCGCACAAAGAACATTTTAAAACGCTTAGAATGGTGGAAGGTATTTTACGACACTACGGTATTCGTTACGCCAAGCGCGCCCGCGGACAAAGTATTTCCTATGATCAATACACCTTGATCATCACTATTGGAGGCGATGGGACGTTTCTACAGGCTGCGCGTAACGCCCAAAACCAACTTATGCTGGGCATCAACTCCGCCCCCCGTTTTAGCACCGGAAAATTGTGTGTGGCAACCATAGACAACTTTGAAGAAATCATCCAGAAAATAATCAAACGATCCTACCAGAGTGTCCTCTGGCAGCGGCTACGCCTAGAATTTACCCATCGACGCCAGCCCATTGACTGTCTTAATGACATCTTGATCTGTCATCAAAATCCGGCTGCCGTCAGTCGATACTATCTTTGCGTGCGAGGGAACCAAGAAGAGCAGCGTGGTTCGGGCCTGTGGATTGCAACGGCTGCTGGTAGCTCCGGGGCCATCCGATCGGCTGGCGGAAAGATCCTCAAGGCAACAGTAAAAAAACTACAATACCTGCCTCGGGAATTGTATCATGGGTTCCAACCGCGCTACCGTTTGCGAGGAGAGGTCTTGCCCGCGCAATCTGTCTTGACCGTTACCTCGCTTATGCAAAACGGCATGATTTTCGTGGATGGAACGCATTTCTCGCTCAAATTTCCATTTAATACTACGCTTAAGGTATCGCTCTCGCCAAATCCAGTACAGGCGATTCAACCATGAAGGCAATTCTTTTAGTCTCGCATGGCAGCAAAGAATCTGAGGCTCGCACTGAGATTGAAATACTCATCAACCGTCTAAGGGAACGAAGTGATGCCACCATCGTTGAACTGGCCTTTTTGGAAATCGAATCACCGGATATACCCCATGGGATTGAGACCTGTGTCCAAAGAGGGGCCCGGGAGATCGTTATCCTGCTTAATTTCTTAAATTCCGGTCGACATGCCGGCAAGGACATCCCGCAGATTATTGCCCAAGCCCGTCTTTTATATCCCAACGTACGTTTTCGAATAACCAAACCTATTGCGCAACACGAACATCTGGTCGATATCTTTTTGAGATTAATTGACGAAGTATAGAATGGCGAATAATCCGAAAACCATTTCGCGTGATTTGCTCCGCTGGTACAGGAAGTCCCATCGAAATCTACCTTGGCGGCATACACATGACCCTTACAAGATATGGATTTCGGAAGTCATGCTTCAACAGACGACTGTCCCTACCGTTGTGGCATACTATGAACGTTGGATTAAGATCTTTCCTAAAGTGAAGACGCTTGCGCAGGCACCGTTACAAAAAATTCTTAAAGCATGGCAAGGGCTCGGCTATTACCAACGGGCTAAAAATCTCCATAAAGCTGCCCAAATTATCGCCACGGAATATCAAGGAAAACTCCCTGCTACCCTAAGACAATTAGAACAGCTTCCGGGATTTGGGCCTTACACCGCAGGGGCGGTGGCCAGCATCGCCTTTGACCTGCCGTATCCTATTATTGATGCCAATATCCGGCGCGTTGCGATGCGCTTGCTGGAGATTGTCGGCTACGCAGATCCATCCCATGACAATAAAATTAGAGCGTTTCTACAAAAAATTATTCCCAAAAAGAACGCTGGCACCTTTAATCAAGCGCTCATGGAGCTGGGGGCCTTGGTTTGCCGCAATCGTGAGCCCCTATGCCTCCGGTGTCCGATTAAAACACATTGCCATGCTTATGAAAAAGGAACACAGGAAATTATCCCGCAACCTAAGAAACGCATCATCAAAGATCTTAATGCCGCTGTCGGCATCTTGAGGCGCAACGGCAAGTATTTTATTCAAAGACGTCCATCCACCGGGTTACTAGCGGATCTCTGGGAATTCCCCGGTGGAAAGATAGAAAAAGGAGAAGAACCGCAAGAAGCGTTAAGACGTGAATTGAAAGAAGAATTAGACATTGAGATTACATCGGCTAAACATTTGATGAACGTGCGACACTTCTACACCCAATTTCGAGTAAATCTCCACGTATTTGAGTGTGAACTACGATCCTACCCAGAATTAAATGAATACCGTAAGTGGTCTAGTTTATATGACTTACAGCGTTATCCTATGCCATCTGGTAGCGCCAAGATCGTTGATAAACTAATAGCAGATATTATGTGAAGTTTCCCCAAAGTTTTGGGGAAACTTCACTGATATTTTTACTTGACAAAAAATATAAATTATATATACTTTACTATAGAGACTAGTTTAGTAAAGATTACAAAGAATATGAAAGTTTCAGCCAAAATTGATTATGCCTGTCGCGCCCTACTTGAGCTTACGCTGCATTGGCCGAATCAACAGCCATTGTCTATCGAGGTCATTAGTCAGCGGCAACGAATTCCACTTGCCTTTTTGATCCAGATCCTGATCGACCTCAAACGCATTGGATATGTGAAAAGTATGCGTGGAAAAAACGGTGGTTATCGGTTGGCCCAGGCGCCGCGAGAAGTTAAACTAAGCGATGTCGTTGGTCATCTTCAGGCAACCGAGACGATCCCCAGCGATGAACACAATAATTCGATCCTTAGCTCCATCTGGAAAGAAATCAATCAATCACTCGTCAAGACCATGGATCAGTTCAACTTTGAGGATATTGGCAACCGTAAGCGTGGCAGTGACAACACGTTCACTTTTCAAATATAACAGCATAGAATGAACAACAAAGTCCAAAAATATTTAGAAATGACCCAAGGCTTCACGGTTGAGCAAATTATCAAGTTTGCCCACCAAGAATTCACCGGACGGATAGCCTTTGCCTCTAGTTTAGGTGAAGAGGACCAGATCTTGACCGACATGATCGCCAAGATTGCCCCGAATATAGAGGTCTTCACCTTGGACACCGGGCGGTTGTTTCAGGAGACCTATGAATTGCTGGCCAAGACCCAAAAACGCTATTCCCTGTCCTTTACCGTCTATTATCCGGATACTAAGGCTGTAGAAGAGATGGTCCGTAGCCACGGTATTAACTTATTTTACGAAAGTATTGAAAATCGCAAACTCTGCTGCGGCATACGTAAGGTTGAACCTTTAAAACGGGCACTAAAAAATTGCGATGCCTGGATCTCTGGTCTTCGCCGGGAACAATCAATTACCCGTAGCCATATTGAAACCTTTGAATGGGACGAGACCTATCAAAAGGTTAAGATCAATCCACTGGCCCATTGGGGGTTGGAAGAGGTGCGCGCGTATATTGCCAAATACCATATTGACGTTAATCCACTCCTTCAGAAGGGATTTATCAGTATCGGCTGTGCCTGCTGCACCCGGGCCGTCAAACCCGGGGAAGACATCCGCGCCGGCCGCTGGTGGTGGGAGAACCCAGAACATAAAGAGTGCGGTCTTCACCATCGGCCAGCGCAATAAAAATACGAGAATAACAATGAAAAATAAAACCTTAAGCAAATTAGATGACTTGGAAGCACAAAGCGTTTATATCTTGCGCGAGGCGTATCGTGAATTTAAAAGCCTCGCCATGCTTTGGTCCATCGGTAAAGACAGTACGGTCCTTTTGTGGCTGGCCCGTAAGGCCTTTTTGGGCCATGTGCCATTTCCCTTAGTCCATATTGACACAAGCTATAAAATCCCCGAGATGATTACTTACCGTGACCAATTGGCCAGAGAGTGGAATCTGAACATGATTTACGGTCAAAATACCGAGGCCATAAAAGCCAAACATACTTTTCCGGAAGGTGCTATTGACCGTCTTTCATGCTGTAAACTTCTTAAGACCGAGGCCCTACGTCATACCCTGGCTGGAGACTGGCCGCGCTACCGGCTCAACCACCAGACAAGTCAATATGAGCTCGACACCAACAAGGAGCCCTATACGGGTGTTATTGTGGGTGTACGCGCTGACGAAGAGGGGAGCCGCTCCAAGGAGCGCTATTTTTCCCCGCGTGACCGCAATAACGACTGGGATGTTGGCGATCAGCCACCGGAATTGTGGAATCAGTTTAAGACCGATTTTGCACCAGGGACGCATTTACGCATTCACCCACTTTTAGATTGGACAGAGCTCAACATTTGGGAATATATCGAGCGTGAAAATATTCCTATTACCTCCCTATACTTCGACCAAGGCAACGGCAAGCGTTATCGTTCCTTAGGATGCTACCCGTGCACCTTTCCCGTGGAATCAACGGCAAGAACCGTGCACGAAATTGTCGAAGAATTACGGACGGGCAAATTTGCCAACATTGCGGAACGCGCCGGCCGGGCCCAAGATAAAGACGATGGCGGAGGCCTTGAAACCTTGCGCCGTGATGGGTATATGTGAGCCTGCTTTGTCATCGATACTCAGGTTGAGCACAATGATGAGGATCTAATAATGATCGTACAAAGAGAACAGATGAATGTTGTTATTGTCGGCCACGTCGACCATGGAAAAAGTACGCTCATCGGCCGCTTGCTGGCTGATACCAACTCGCTTCCCCAGGGCAAATTGGAGGCTGTGAGAAAAAAATGCGAGCATACCTCCAGGCCATTTGAATACGCGTTTCTCCTCGATGCCCTGAAAGATGAACAGACGCAGGGGATCACAATCGACACTGCCCGCAGTTTTTTTAAGTCCCAAAAACGTGACTATATCATCATCGATGCCCCTGGCCATATCGAATTCTTAAAAAATATGGTTACCGGTGCCGCGCGCGCGCAGGCCGCGCTTCTCGTTATCGATGCCCATGAAGGCATCCAAGAAAATTCTAAACGCCACGGCTACATGATGTCATTTTTGGGAATAAAGAATATTACCATCTGCGTTAATAAAATGGACTTGGTTGAGTATGACCAATCGATCTTTGAAGACATCCAACGACAATATGAAGAATTCCTGTTGGAAATTAATCTTAAGTCTACCCACTTTATACCTATCAGCGCGCGTCATGGCGAAAATATTACTACCCTATCCAGACGGATACCATGGTACAAAGGCGACTGTGTCTTAGAGGCCTTAGACAATTTTAATAAAGACGCGCCCAGCCATGAGCGCGAACTGCGATTCCCCGTGCAGGATATTTACAAATTTACTGCTTTTGGTGATGAGCGCCGTATCATCGCCGGACGCGTGGAGTCCGGCACGGTGCAGGCAGGAGATGAGGTCGTTTTCCTGCCTTCTCAAAAAACCTCACGGATCAAGACAATTGAACATTTCCCTCAGCCGTGCCATAGCGAAGCCGTGGCCGGTGAAAGCAGCGGTTTTACCCTGGAGACACAAATCTACATCCGTCCCGGCGAAATCATGTGCCGGGCCAAAGAGAAGCTACCTCACGTCGCCACCCATTTTAAGGCCAACGTATTTTGGATGGGCAAACAACCGCTCGTTAAAAGAAAAAATTACAAACTCAAGATTGCAACCCAACAGGTACCAGTGATGCTGACAGACATTATTCATGTCTTAGATGCCTGCGAATTGTCATCGATTCAAAATAAAGGGCAGGTGGACCGTCATGACGTGGCCGAGTGTATTTTTGAGACCCTCAAATCTATCGCCTTTGACGACATTCATTTCATCGCACAGACAGCGCGTTTTGTTATTGTGGATAATTATGAGATTGCCGGTGGCGGGATTATTTTGGCCCCCGTCTATGTCCAAGACTCCGTCCTTGGTCAACATATTGAAGAACGTGAATTCAAATGGGAACGCAGTGGGATTACCCCTGATAAACGGGCGATGAAATATCAACATAAATCTGTTTTGGTAATCATTGACGGGCCGCTCTCAACAGGAAGACCCATCGCCAAGGCCCTTGAAGAAACGCTATTTAAACTTGGGAAATTTACCTATCTTCTTGGTGTCCCCAGCCATCTCCTGGCCTCAGGGGCCACGACCAACGATCGGGTCCTAAATCGCGTGTACCATCTCCAACAATTAGGAGAATTAGCCCGCGTGTTAACCGATGCAGGCCTGATCTTGATTACCACCATTGCCGATATTGACAAAGATGAGCTCAATATGCTCAGATCATTAAATCGTCCCAGCAAAACCGTTGTCGTCCGTATTGGCTTTAACCATTTTGAACACAATGATGCCCATTTAATCCTGAGCGAAGAAGAGGGCGCTCATTCTGGTGCTGATAAAATAGTTAACTTCCTTATCAAATCACTCCTCCTCGATCCAGAATATTCCATATAGACCTATATCTGCCCTTAATTTGGTTTGACATCCAATGCAGAATAACTTGTCATAAAACTAAAGGCATACTATAATACACCTCTCTAATTTTATCTTGATTGAACACAGTGTCATTCTCCTCATTGAAAGAAAGGGTTAATAGCGTCATGGAGGAAAGAGCACAGCTAACTGTCAATGGCGAGACCATTGATCTTCCCATCATTACAGGAACACATAATGAGAAGGCGATCGACATTTCGTCGCTACGTAGCAAAACCTCCCATATTACCCTCGACTGTGGTTTTGGCAATACCGGCGCCTGCACCAGCGCTATTACGTTTTTGGATGGGGAAAAGGGGGTCCTCCATTACCGCGGTATCCCCATCGAAGAATTGGCCGAGAAATCCACCTTTGTTGAAACGGCCTATTTGTTAATTACCGGTGAACTTCCCTCTCAGGGGCAATTAGATAATTTTGCTGCCTCATTTACCGAACACGCATCGCTCCATAAAGACATGTTGAACTTTTTCAATGGCTATCCGATAACAGGTCACCCCATGGGGCTCTTGTCAGCGATGGTCTGTTCCCTCTCAGGGTATCACCCTGAACTATTAAAGACCGACGTCAGTGGCGAAGAAATTGAACGGATGGGCGCGCAGCTCCTTTCAAAAGTACGTACCATTGCGGCGTATACGTATCGCAAATCGATCAACAAGCCGTTTATCCCACCGCGGGATGATCTAAAATATATTCCCAATTTCTTGCACATGATGTTTTCTGCCCCTCAAAAAGAATATACCCCTGAACCTGCCGTTGTCAACGCCCTGCAAACCCTTTTAATCTTACATGCCGATCACGAACAGAACTGCAGCACCTCGACCGTGAGGCTCGTTGGCAGTTCCTGGGCGAATCTCTATGCTTGCGTCTCCGCAGGGGTCTGCGCCTTATGGGGGCCGTTACACGGTGGGGCTAATCAACAGGTCATTGAAATGTTGCAAGAAATCCATGCAGCAGGAGGGAACACCCAAAAATTTATCGACAAAGCCAAAAACCCTAACAGCCATTACCGCCTCATGGGCTTTGGTCACCGGGTGTATAAAAATTATGACCCGCGTGCGAAGATTATCAAGCAACGTGCCCATCAATTATTGGAAGAGCACGGCATTCATGATCCCTTATTGGAGATTGCGGTTAAACTAGAAGAGGCAGTCTTAAAAGATGATTATTTTAAAAAACGCAAGCTCTATCCCAATGTGGATTTTTATAGCGGGATTATCTATAAGGCCATTGGCATCCCAACGGCCATGTTTCCGGTCATGTTCGCCATTGGACGCATGCCCGGATGGATCGCCCACTGGAAAGAAATGAAAGAAGACCCCAAGACGCGCATCGGCCGTCCGCGACAGATCTACACCGGTTACGCGCAAAGAGATTATGTCCCTATTGCGCAAAGATAATCAAGATTAAAAGTTTAAAAAAGGGGAGTAACGTGATCAGTTATCAATATCCAGCGAAATTGGACAAGCAGGCAACGATTCTACTTGCCAGCAAAGAACAGGTGAAAAAACGCGATTTTGCTAATCTCAATAGTTCTATCCACAATGAAGTCTGCCGCACCTTGGATATAAATTTATTTTCCGGAGAGAGAGAGGAGCTGTTCCCTGTTGTCATCCAAAAACAGATCGTCCTTTTAGTCGGGATAGGGGATGAAAACAAATTGTCTCTGACGGCCTTGCGCGTGGTGCTACGCAATGCCTTACTGTCTTCCTATTTAAAAAAGACAAAGGAGATTGAAATCATACCACCGATACAAAATGACAACATTGTCAAGGCCGCCATCGAGGGGATTGTCATCGGCACTTATTCATGGGAAAAATATAAAACACAGGACAAAAACAAAGAACCGGTTTCCGCTAAGAAGATATTCATTGCCGCGCCGCATAAAAAAGAATATGAAGATGCTGAACGCATCTGCGCTGGGGTCAATTGCACGCGTGATCTAGTGAACGATAACGCTGATACGATCACGGCAACGTATGTCGAAAAAATCATCCGGGGCTTGGTTCAAGGGAAAAAAAACATCACCCTGGAAGTCCTCAATAAAAAGGAATTAGCAAGACATGGTCTCGGCCTGCATCTGGCCGTCAATCAAGGCAGCGCTAAAGAACCAAGACTAATCATTGTGCGTTATCATGGATCGCTCAAGAGTGGAGATTATACGGCCATCATCGGTAAAGGCATGACCTTCGATACTGGTGGATTGAACCTCAAACCCAGTGGTCATATTGAGACTATGCGCATCGATATGAGCGGTGCCGCTGCGGTTGTAGGTCTACTAAAAAACACTATAGCGCTAAACCTGCGTAAGAATATCCTTTTTGTCTGCGCCATGGCAGAAAACGCCATTGGGGCCGAGGCCTACAAGCCGGGAGATGTGATCTGCAGTTATTCGGGGAAGACCGTTGAGATCGGCAACACGGATGCTGAAGGCCGCCTGGTTCTAGCTGATGCCATGTCCTATCTTGTTAAAAACTATAAACCGGCACGAATGATTGATATTGCGACATTAACCGGGGCCTGTGTCATCGCCTTGGGCCATGATTACACGGGCCTTGTCACTAACGATGACAAACTCTTCCAAAAATTATCCCAGAGCGCAGATGCAACCGATGACCGTTTGTGGCGGCTTCCTATCTATCCGGAACTTAAAGATGCTGTTAAATCCCAAATTGCGGACATCAAAAATGTGGGCTTGCCTAAAGGGGCAGCGGGAACGATCACGGCTGCCGAATTTCTACACCAATTTACCGAAGGCACACCTTGGGCGCATCTGGATATTGCGGGTACCGCGTTCGTCGAGAACAAGCAACGGATGTATTTCGGGCATGGGGCAACCGGGGCGAGTGTCCGACTGTTGACGCATTTTCTCCAATACAATTAAATAACATCTATGGCCAAACACACGCGATTCTTGGTATTCCTTGTTGCAATCGGTGGCACAATGCTGGGCTGGGGCCCCGGTTGCCCCATGTCCGCCTGTGCTGCCCAACAGCAGCGTACGATCTATACGATTCAGCTCAATGACGCCACCGTCAACCCGGTAACAGCGGAATACATCGTCAAGGCAATTGACAAGGCCTCCCAGGACAATGCCGAATGTCTTATCCTCCAACTAGACACCCCGGGCGGACTTCTCAACTCCACCCGTCTTATTGTTAAAAAAATGTTAACCTCGCCAGTGCCCATCATCGTCTATATCGCGCCCAGTGGCTCCCGCGCTGGTTCGGCGGGTGTCTTTATTGCATATGCTAGCCATGTGACCGCAATGGCACCATCTACTAATATTGGCGCAGCTCACCCTGTCCAGATGGGCAGGCCACCATCTAAAGAATCCAGGGACTGGGAAGACCTTCGAGAATTGATAGAAGAATTAAAGGAAAAGAAAGCAGAACAAGTGCAACGCTCCAAGAAAAAAACCGAACCCAGCAAAAACCAACCCTCCCTTGAAGAATCTAAGGAGAATGAATCCAATGATGACCCCATGGAGAGTAAAATCTTAAACGATACAACGGCATTTATCCGTGCGATTGCCGTAGAGAGAAACCGTAATGTAGAATGGGCCATAGAAAGTGTTACCCAAAGTGCATCCATTACAGCTCAAGAGGCCTTAGAAAAAAAAGTCGTGGAAATTATCGCGACAGATGAGCGAGATCTTCTTAAACAATTGGAAGGACGCACGATCAATATCGATGACCGCTTGGTCATCCTGCACACAGCAGGGGCAACTATTCAGCACATCCCCATGGATATGCGACAACGATTTTTTAACGTATTAGCTGACCCCAACATCGCCTATATGCTACTCATTCTGGGTTTTTATGGTCTTTTGTTTGAGGTCACGCACCCTGGTAGCGGCGTACCGGGCGTCTTAGGCGCGATCTTTCTCATCATTGCCTTCTACAGCATGCAAACACTGCCTACCAATTACGCTGGTTTAGCGCTACTCATCTTAGGATTGGTTCTCTTAATTGCAGAGGCCTACACACCCGCCTTTGGGATGTTGACTGTAGGCGGGCTTATCTGCATGGCCTTAGGTTCAATGCTGCTATTTGAATCAGTAGACCCTATCATGCGCGTCTCTAAATCCCTGATTATTGCCTTTTCATTAACGACGGTTGGGATCACTTTATTTTTGCTTCGATCCATCTTGCGCGTCCATAAGACTAAAGTTATGGGTGGAAAGGAAGGCTTGATCGACATGATCGGTGTGGCCCAGACTAATTTTTCTATTAAAAATCCGGGCAAAGTCCTCCTGCACGGAGAAATCTGGAATGCCGTGAGCGATCAAGAAATTAAAAAAAATGAGGAGGTCGTTATTCTTGAAGTCACTGGGTTAACTGTTAAAGTTAAGCGTAAACAGTAGAAGCATGACCCCTGCTGATGAAGGCCACGCCAGCGGGCGTGGCCGGAATCCTGCATGAGCATGGCGAAATGCAGGATTCATTCTGAAGTATTTGATCCTTACTGATTCATCCAGGGGTATTTGATCCCTGCTG
>SBBO01000013.1 GCA_005239675.1 Planctomycetales bacterium | reverse complement strand
TATAGAAGAAGCAGGGACGTCCCAACTTCCTCTGAAATGTTTAAAGCTAAGTTGGGGTTGGTCTTCCATAATTCCATAAGTCAAGGAAAAGACCAATAGGAACATTAGTTATGTGTTTAGCTAAGGGTCGCGACACGTTGTATAAGGGTAGTGTGGGATAAGCCTATGAGTAATCAACAGAATAAGAAGATCGGTGGGATGGTGGATGTGAGCGGCAAGGACATTACTCGGCGGGTCGCCTGTGCGAGCGCCGAGATCCGCATGAGCGTCAAGGCATTTCGGCTATTAATGACGAGTGGTTCTCCGAAGGGGGATGTGTTTGAAACAGCTCGGGTCGCCGGGGTCATGGCGGCTAAGGCGACACCTTCAATTGTGCCGTTGTGTCATCCGCTGGAGCTAGGCCAGGTAAAGATTGCCTTTATTGCTCAGAAAAAGGACCAGAGCATTGTTATCACCAGTGAAGTCGTTTGTTGGGGGCGCACAGGCATCGAGATGGAGGCCTTGACGGCGGTCGCGGCAGCGGCATTGACGATTTATGATATGATGAAATGGGCCGGTCAAGACATGACTATTGGTGATATCAAGTTGTTACATAAAAGCGGCGGTAAAAGCGGTGTTTGGAATCGTGCAGAGTAGGGAAACTCAGGGATATGTCTCAAAATTCTGAAACCACTCAACAATCTTTTACGTATCACGATTTTATCGCAACCATCGATGGCTTTGCCGAACGATATGCGCAAGATATCAATGAGCAATATTATTTTAGTTTTCCCCTCCAGCCGATCTTGGAGGCGGAGAAGAATCTTTTAAATAGCGGCATTAAAAGTATTGCGTATTTCTCCATGGAGTTTGGGATTGCGCCGAGCATTTACAATTCCTTTCGCCTCAACCGCCCTATCTCAGAGCAGAATCAATTCTTTACCCACGAGGTATTTTCTAATTATTGGCTTTGCGATTATCTTTTTAAAATTCAGATTGATAAGATGCTGGATATCCCCATTTATGGTGGCGGGCTGGGCGTCTTGGCGGGAGATGTGATGAAGAGTGTGGCAGATCAAGGGCGCAGTGTCACCGGCGTTGGCATTCTCTGGAACAAGGGGTATTTCAAGCAGAAATTTTGGTATAAACACGGTCAGATCCCCGATGAGTTGACCTGGGACCCCCGGAGCTATCCAGGGCTAGTGCCTCTCAATAAAATTGTTACGATAGCGACAAAAGAAGGCCCCTTGCATTTGCGGTTGTGGAAATATTACGTGTACAGTTACGACAAGACCAGCGCCTGCCCTATTATCCTCTTGGACTCTAATTGCAGTGAGAACTCTTTAACATTACGCAGACTGACCGACCAACTGTACCGTAGCGATGAGGTCTGGTGGAAGATATTCCAGCGTGTGATCTTAGGGATAGGGGGCATGAAGGCATTGGAAATCCAGGGGTATAATATTCATTGTTATCATCTCAACGAAGGCCACGCAGCGCTCGCCTTGGTGGAGAAATACGTACATCTTAAAGACAAAGAAAAATGGGCCCAATGGGCCTCTGGGTTCATGTACACATGCCATACGCCGGTTGCCGCCGGACACGATCGTTTCAGTCTCGAAGATATGGAGCGAATTTTACCGGAAGAATACACACAGGCATGCCAGCTGTTTGGTCGCGAGAGGCCATCGTCTTCCCAGATTAACCTGACACTGATGTGCCTGAATAATTGCCTGCATGTCAATGGCGTCTCTCAAAGGCATGGTGAGATTACCCGCCTGCAGTTTCCGGAATTTTCTTCCAAGATCCAGTCGATTACCAACGGCATTCATATCCATACCTGGATCTCGGAGAATTGTGCACGACTTTTTGACCGATACCCTGACACCTTTGGTGATTGGCGTAAATTTCCAGAAAATTTGGCCAAGATAACACAATTGCGCACCCACCAACAATTCCGCCGGGAGTTTTTTGAGGCCCATCAGGGTAATAAAGAAAACTTGATCAATATCTTGGGTCGCTGGAAACTCCGTAAAGAAGTCTTGACGCTGGGGTGGGCACGGCGCATCGCCGGGTATAAACGTCCCGCCCTCATTTTTCATAATACCCAGCAGATCCTTAGAATTGCTCGGGAGATTGGACCGCTGCAGATTATCCTATCCGGCAAGGCCCACCCCAATGATAATATTGGTGCCGCCCATATCGACGATATCTTGGATCACATTGACCAGCTCAATGGCCACCGCAATCTCGTTCGAGTTCTGATCCTGGAGAATTACGATACGTATTTCGGCAAGCTCTTGACCAATTCGGTGGATGTCTGGCTGAACAATCCGCTACCGCCCTTTGAGGCCTCAGGCACTAGCGGCATGAAGGCCATCCTCAATGGTGTTTTACAATTAACGACACTCGATGGTTGGGTAGCGGAGGTATTCGATCATGACATCGGATGGATCTTTGGTTATCGATATGGGGGGACAGAAATCAGTGATGAGAAGCAATTACGGCTTGATGAAGACGCCCAGGCCCTGTACCAGGTATTGCGGGAAGTAGCGGGACTGTATTATAAGACTTACCGAGGAAAAGAGATCCACGTCTCAAGTCCCTGGATTGACAAGATGATCAATTGTGTCTGCGAAAGCGCGTTTTTTAATACTCATCGGATGGTCCATGAGTATAACAAAAAGATGTGGGCCAATGCCATTGCCTAACAACACTCAACGATGAGACAGTATTTGGATCTGGTCCAATATATCCTTGATCACGGAGAAGTAAGGGATGATCGTACCGGGACAGGGACGATGTCAATTTTTGGGCATCAAACCAAGTATGACCTTCGAGAGGGTTTTCCGATCCTCACAACGAAAAAGATCTTGTTTGAGGCCGTGGTCCGGGAGCTGTTGTGGTTTTTAAAGGGTGCGACCAATATCCATGATGGGCTCAAAGAATACACACCCATCTGGAATGCCTGGGCGGATACCGATGGGGAGCTAGGGCCCATTTATGGTTATCAATGGCGTAAGTGGGAAAGATTCGTCTGGGATGAAAAGGCCTTGGGATACCGTAAGGAGTGCGTGGATCAGATCCAGAACGCAATCGACATGATCAAAAAGGATCCTCTCTCACGGCGAATTATCGTAAGCGCATGGAACGTGGCAGATCTCGAGCGCATGCGATTGCCGCCTTGCCATGCCCTTTTCCAGTTTTATGTTCAAAGGGGGCGATTAGACTGTCAGTTGTATCAGCGTTCCGCCGATGTGGCGCTGGGCGTTCCGTTTAATATCGCCAGCTACGCCTTGTTGTTATTCATGATTGCCCAAGAATGCCATCTGGCACCGGGGATTTTTGTCCATACGCTCGGCGACGCGCATATTTATTTAAATCATGTGGATGGCCTTAAAAGGCAATTAGAGCGGACTCCTCGACCACTACCTACGCTACGTATCGCCCACAAGCCAATCTTCGAGCTTGCCTTTGAGGACATCATGCTCGTTGACTATCAGCACGACGCTTTTATCAAATTTCCTATTGCCGTATGATGCCCTTTGCTATTATCGTCGCTATGGATCAAGACCGTGGTATTGGTCGGGAGGCAAGGCTCCCCTGGCATTTAAAAGGGGATTTGCGCCACTTCTATGAAACTACAAAGACGACACGGGACAGAGACAAACGCAATGTCGTTATTATGGGTCGCAGGACATGGGATTCGATACCGGCGCCTTTCCGACCGCTTCCGGACCGCATCAATGTGGTGATTACGGCTAATAAGTCCCTCGAATTCCCTAAGGGTGTTTTCTGTGCCAGTAGACTTGCAGACGCCTTGGCCTTGACCCAAAAGCAAATACTAGAGGGCATGGTCGAATCTGTTTATGTGATTGGAGGCGCACAAATTTACCAGCAGGCTATTCAACACCCTCAATGTCGTAAGATTTATCTTACCCAGATCCTCAATTCATTTGACTGTGATACTTTCTTCCCGGTGTTTACGGATCGTTTTCAGCAAGAAAGCGTCTCGCCAAAGCGCGTGGAAGGCAATCTTGCCTATTTTTTTGCTGAATACGTACGTTAGGTATGTTGTTAAGCAACCTGCATAGAATTTTTAAATTTATGAGGTGTCATCTCCATAAATTATTAGCCTATTTCTGATTTCCA
Organism: Planctomycetales bacterium; assembly: GCA_005239675.1. Lineage (GTDB taxonomy): Bacteria > Omnitrophota > Gorgyraeia > Zapsychrales > Zapsychraceae > UBA10015. Next base: position 23,989 of record SBBO01000013.1, on the reverse strand, counting down.
GCTTGAATCCCAAAGTCTCTTCGTGTACAATGGCTCCAACTTAATATTATGGGATTAATATGTCTTTATGTACTATCGGCGTTGATGTGGGTGGGACCAATATCAAGTTAGGGTTGGTTACTTCTTCGGGGAGAATCATCGCTAAAACTAATTTGATAACAAAGAGTTATATTCATCATCCCCACCATTTGATTGATGCGCTCGTTGCGGCGATTCGTATTTTAATCAAAGATAACAGTAAAAGAATCGAGGATATCGCTGGCATTGGCATTGGTCTGCCTGGGTTGGTCGATGTTGTCCGCGGGGTGGTTGTCTTCTTGCCCAATATCCCGGGGTGGAGGGATGTCCCGCTATGCGTAATGATGCGCCAGAAGCTTAACATCCCTGTCTTTTTAGATAATGATGTCAATCTGATAACCTTGGGTGAGTGGCGGCTGGGCATTGGAAAAGGATATGCTAATCTTGTGTGCATCACGTTGGGTACGGGGGTGGGTGGTGGTTTAGTCCTTAATAATGCGCTTTATCGCGGTGAGGCCTTTGTCGCTGGAGAAATAGGCCATTTGCCGCTTAATGAAAGAGGCCCCCGGTGCAATTGCGGCGGATACGGATGCTTTGAGCGTGCCGTGGGTAATCATTTCTTACAGAAGAAAGCGGCAGGCCTATTTAGAAAAAAACATATTCGCCTAGAAGACGTCTATGTGTTGGCGAGGGGGGGCAACCGTCGAGCCATTCAGTTTTGGGACGAGATTGGTACCCACATTGGCAATGCCTTGGTTGGTGTTGTCAACCTATTGAATCCACGCCTAATCATTATTGGTGGTGGGGTAGCTAGTAATTATAGGTTTATGGTCCAGGCCATTCGTCGGACAATTAAGGTGCGGGCGATGAAGGTTCAAAAAGAGATGGTCGCTATTGTTCAGGCTAAATTGGGGGCGGATGCCGGTATTTTGGGGGCGCATATTCTAGTGAAGGAAGCAATCCTTGGACGTTAAGATCGCAACAAAAAGCGGTTATAGTGGCTTTAGTCATATAGCCTTATTTCTTGTAGTGATGATTTGGGTAGGCATGACTGCCCGCGGGGCCTGGGGCGAGCTGTTAACATCACAACCGGAACAATCCAGCGGGGGGCCTAGCGAGGCCGTTGAGCTCAACGGTGATACAGTTGAATATTCCGTAGGTGGTAATAAGATTATCGCCCATGGCAATGTGGTGATCATTCATAAGGATGTGACGCTCACCTGCGACCAGATTGAATTTGCGCGTGATACTGGCACGGCTTATGCGCAGGGCCATGTGCGCTTGACTAAGGGTCGTGATGAATTCGCAGGCGAGAAGATGACCTTCAATTTTCAGACGATGACAGGAGAATTTGAGCCAGCAACGCTCTATGCGCATCCATATTACGGCAATGGAGCCAAGATCTCCAAGACCGATGAGAATCATATGGTCATGAGCAACGGCTATGTCACTACCTGTGATCTGGACCATCCCCACTATTATCTGGTGTCACGGACTATCGATATCTATCCAAAGGACAAATTGGTTGCCCGCAAGGTCCGTATGAAGGTAGGTGGTGTGCCCTTACTGTATCTTCCTAAATTTAGTCAAGATCTCACCGGCAAGAAGCCGCGGATGACGTTTACACCCGGCTACACTAAAGAATGGGGAATTTTTTTGCTGACCGCGACCCGCTATGAGCTCAACGACAGCTTGAAAGGCATTATTCATCTGGACGCCCGCGAAAAGAAAGACATCGCCTCCGGGCTTGATATCAGCTACAAGACACCACACGCCGGATCAGGGGTGATGAAGACCTACTACATGAACGAACGTAATATCACCTCGAAACATTTTTATCAGGAACGTCCTAGCCCTACCATTGAGCGGGAACGCTTTAGGGCAGAGTGGCGACACAAGTGGGATATAAACCCTCAGACCAACGCGATTTGGCAGTATTATAAATTAAGCGATTCTACATTCTTAAAGGATTATTTTGAGCGGCAATTTGCTAAGGACTCACAGCCAGCCACCTTTTTCCTGTTAACGAAGAATATGCCGCTAGGGACGGCCAGCCTGCAGACCAATGCCCGGGTGAATCGTTTTGAGTCAGCTGTCGAGCGCCTACCGGAATTGCGCTATGATCTCTCTTCTTTGAAGCTCGGTGAGACCGGGTTGTATTTCAGGAATACCAGCAGCTATGCCAATCTGACCAGTAAGCGGCCATCCCCCACTGAGGTGCGTCTGGATACCCAGCGTGTGGATGCAGATAGCGAACTTTCTTATCCATTTAAGATCAGTATTATTGAGTTAAAACCCTTTGTTGGGGGAGAACACACCTATTACACCAAGACCAAGGATCCTGATGAGTATAATTCCATCCGAGGAATTTTCCGCACCGGAGCGAGTCTTAGTACCAAATTCTTTAAGGTCTTTGATGTTCAACTAGAACAATGGGGGCTGGATATCCATCGCCTGAGACATATCGTGACGCCGTCAATTGCCTACCTGTATGATCATGGACCGACGGTCTCCTCGGCTGAGTTAGATTCCTTTGATGCTATCGACAGTCGTAGCAATCATCACTCGCTTAATTTTTCTTTGGAAAATAAGCTCCAGACCAAGCGTAAGCAGATGGTGGTTGAGTTGTTGCGCTTCGTGATCGGGACGGGCTTTTTGCTTAAGGAAGACCCCGGTGCCGGCGGTTTTAATACGGTCAATGCCGACATCGATTTTCGTCCCGTGGATCCAGTGACCTTTTATCTCGATGCAGTTTATGATACGCGTAAAGATTTCTTAACCACCGTTAATTTTGATTTGTACATTAATAGTAACCCAAAGTGGTACGCTAATATCGGCAAGCGATGGAGTCGGGAAGTAGACGATCAGGTCACCACCGAATTCGCCTACAAATTTAACCACAAATGGGCGGCCAAATTGTACAATCGTTTCGACGTAAGAGAGGGCCTGCATAAGGGGCAGCAGTATACCCTGACGCGGGATTTACATGAATGGACCATGGATCTCAATTTCAATGAAACCAGGACTCAAGGTAACGAGATCTGGATTATTTTTACCTTAAAGGCCTTCCCGGACGTTGTGCTAGACCTAGGGACGAGTTTCAATAAAAGGAAGGCCGGTTCTCAAAGCTCAGAAGGAAGATAAGAATGCATATTGCAGTGATTGGTGCGGGATATGTGGGGTTGGTCACAGGGGCGTGCCTGGCCCATATTGGCCATCGCGTTATTTGTGTAGACAATAATCAGACAAAAATCAAACGTCTTCAGCGAGGTCAAATGCCTTTTTACGAGCCAGGCCTTAAAGACCTCCTGAAGAGGCATTGTAAACTTAAGCAACTTTCATTTACCACTTCCATTGTACAGGCGACCAAAGAATCCACCGCGATTTTTATTGCCGTGGGGACACCATCCAAGAAAGATGGCGAGGCGGATTTGACGTACGTGGAAGGTGTTGCCCGCGAAATCGCCCAGGCAATGGATTCCTACAAACTGATTATCGAGAAATCCACCGTGCCCGCGGATACGGGACAGCGCATCAGGCGGACAATTCAGATGAATCTCCCTTTAAGATTCCGCAAAGGTGGCGTCGCGACATTGGAATTTGATGTTGCCTCTAACCCAGAATTTTTGAAAGAAGGCTCCGCCATTCAGGATTTTATGCATCCCGATCGGGTGGTCGTTGGGGTAGAATCTGTTAAGGCCCAGAGGCTTCTACGTGCCATATACGCACCGCTTAAGGCCACTATGGTTGTAACCGACATCCGTTCCGCGGAATTGATCAAACATGCCTCTAATTCTTTTCTGGCGATGAAGATATCGTTTATAAATGCGATTGCCCAGATTTGTACGTTGGTCGGTGCCGACGTTGTGAAGGTGGCCGAAGGGATGGGATTGGATAGCCGTATTGGACGTCCCTTCCTAGATGCCGGTATCGGTTACGGCGGCAGTTGTTTTCCTAAGGATGTCGATGCCTTTATCCGTTTGAGCGAAAAAAGCGGTTACCATTTTAATTTACTTAAAGAGGTCCGTCAGGTGAACGATGAGCAGAAAGCAGCCTTTGTGAGACTTATAGAGGATAAATTATGGATTGTCAAAGGCAAGACAGTTGGTGTCCTGGGGCTTGCCTTTAAACCAAATACGGATGACATGCGTAATGCCCCGGCCATTGACATCATCGAGTTGCTCCAGCATGAGGGGGCGAAGATCAAGGCCTATGACCCACAGGCCATGGCCAACGCCCAAAAAATCCTCAAAGACGTTCATTTTGCGAAAGATCCTTATGCCCTTGCTAAAGGATGTGATTGCTTGTTGCTTCTTACTGATTGGCAAGAATTCAAGAAAATTAATTTTCAACGTCTTAAAAAATTGATGAAACACGCGATTCTTTTCGACGGCCGCAATCTTTATCATGACGAGAACCTTCCAGCGCTGGGTTTTGAATATTACGGCATCGGCCGTAGGGTGGGGATAACAAAGAAGGAGTAAATAAGCTGTCGGTTGCTAAGAAATTAGAAAAAAAGATCAGTGCTAAACAGGCAAAGATCGCTATCATTGGATTGGGTTATATTGGACTTCCCTTGGCGGTCAATTTTGCCAAGAAGGGATTTTGGGTCTTTGGTCTGGATACAGATGAAGACCGCGTTAAGCGTGTTCAACAAAAAATTAGCTATATCCGGGATGTCTCCAGTGAGGATATAGCCCGAGCAGTCGATAGCGGGCATTTAACCACTAGTACGCAATTTGACGTGCTGCGGGAAGCCGACGTGATTGTCATCTGCGTCCCCACTCCGCTTAAGCGTAAATACACCCCGGATATTACGTACCTTGTTAGCGCGGTACGCACCATCCGTACTTTTTTAAGAAAAGGTACCTTGGTTGTCTTAGAGAGTACGACTTATCCGGGGACGACAGAAGAGCTGATCTCTCCGGGATTGGAAAAAAGCGGATTGAAATCGGGCAAGGATTTTTTTCTCGCGTTTTCCCCGGAGCGTGTCGATCCGGGCAACCAAGAATACGATGTAACAACTATTCCTAAAGTGGTTGGAGGCCTTGATGCTACTGCTGGGCGATTGACCCAGTTACTTTATAAAAAAATCATTGGACGGATTCACCGGGTGTCCAACGCGCGGACTGCCGAGATGACAAAACTTCTCGAAAATACCTTTCGCATTATCAATATCGGCTGGGTCAACGAGGCGGCCATGATGTGTCATAAGATGGGCATAGACATCTGGGAGGCCATCGATGCCGCTAAGACGAAACCATTTGGTTTTATGCCGTTTTATCCAGGCCTGGGCGTTGGTGGGCATTGTATCCCGGAGGACCCTTTATATCTGTACTGGCAGGCCAAGCGCTACGGTTTTAATTCAAGATTCATCAAGTTGTCCGCGGACATTAATGCGCACATGCCGCGTTACGTGGTTGGATGCCTGAAGGATTTCTTGAGCAAGAAGGCCAAGACACGTCATTTTCCTTTAGATAAGGCAAAGATCCTAGTTATTGGTGTGACGTATAAAAGAGACGTCCGTGACTTGCGCAAGTCACCGTCGCTTAAACTCATTGAGCTCCTACAGGAGCAACTGGTCCAGGTCGACTATCACGATCCACTCATTCCTTATCTGGACATTGGCACGATCCAATTGAAGGCCACGGCCCTCACTAAGAAGAATTTATTGCAGTATGATTGTGTTGTGATCGCAACCGACCACACGCACGTGGATTATAAGACTATTTTAAAATACGCGCGGTTAGTCTATGATACACGCAACGTCTATGCGGGCATTCAGGATCCGAAGATCGCAAGGATTTAAACCGATCTATATCACATCATGAGCTCAAGAAAGAAAACAGTGGTGGTGACTGGCGGAGCTGGATTCCTGGGGAGCCATCTGTGTGACCGCTTCCTCGCTGAGGATATGAAGGTCTTCTGTGTCGACAATCTAATTACAGGGAATCTTTTGAATATTGAACACCTTAAGGATGAGCGGAATTTTCGATTCATTCAGCACGATATCTCTAAAGAATTTCGGTTGGGTGATAAGGTTGATTATGTCTTGCATTTTGCCTCACCGGCGAGCCCGGTCGATTACTTGAATTATCCGATCCCGACCTTGAAGGTAGGGGCTTTGGGAAGTCATATTACGTTGGGGCTTGCCAAGCTTAAAAAGGCACGGTATCTTTTGGCCTCCACCTCGGAGGTGTACGGCGACCCGCAGGTACATCCTCAAAAAGAATCGTATTGGGGACATGTGAATCCTATTGGTCCGCGCGGTGTTTACGACGAGGCCAAACGTTTTGCCGAGGCAATCACCATGGCGTACTACCGTTATCATGGCCTGGACACACGGATTGTCCGCATCTTTAATACTTATGGGCCGCGCATGCGTATTAATGATGGCCGGGTTGTACCCAATTTTATCCATCAGGCGCTTTACCACAAACCCCTGACGGTGTATGGGCGCGGCACTCAGACGCGGTCGTTTTGTTATTACACGGATCTCATCGAAGGAATCGTTCGGCTCCTTAAATCCAACGTGACAATGCCCATCAATATCGGTAATGCTGATGAATTTACTATCCTTCGATTTGCGCAATTGGTGGTTCGTTTGTCCCACACTCAAAGTAAGATCGTTTATCAATCGCTTCCCCAGGATGACCCCAAGCAACGCCAGCCCGATATCACATTGGCCAAGAGATATCTGCGCTGGAGCCCTAAGGTTAAGTTGGAGGATGGACTTAAAAAGACAATTCGTTGGTTTGAGGGTAGATTATCCACCGCAGGAGTAGGGGGCAGGAAGAAGATATGAAATTAGTCACATGGACTAAAGAAGATTTAGCGAATTTCGAAAAGGAGATCGCCACCATTTACGCGACCGGCGCTATCCGGGCGCCCGTGCATCTACGGGCCGGTCGGGAGGAACAGCTGATCAAGATATTTCAGGAGCACGCCATTGGGCCCGATGACTTTGTATTCGGGTATTGGGACTCCCATGAGCTCGCCCTCTTGAAGGGCGTGCCTCGTGATGAGGTTAGACAAGCCATCGTGGATGGCAAGAGTATATCGCTATGTTTTCCTGCTTATAATTTTTTTTGTTCTGGCATTGTGGGGAGTCTTATGGGTACGGCAACGGGGGTGGCCTGGGCGCTTAAACATCAGCATAAGAAAGGAAGGGCTTTTATCTTTTGCGGGGACATGTCTGCTGAAACGGGGATCTTTCACGAGGCGGTCAAATACGCCCTTTATTACGATTTGCCGGTGGTCTTTGTTGTTTGCGACAATGGCCTGAGTGTCATGACGGACACTCGTGCGGTGTGGGGCGCCCCCGAGCCATGGTTTAGGGGAACTTCCTACGAAAAGAAAATTATCTATTTTAAATATACCAACATGTATCCCCATTCAGGGCTGGGGCGACTTATAAAATTTTGATGAAATATTTCGATGAACTCAAGCGCACCATGGAGTGGGTTGCTAGTCAACCCAAGACGATCTTTGTCGGCCAGACCGTGGCCGGGCCGGGGACATTTATGTATTCGACCCTAAAGGATATCTGTGCGGAAAAGACCCTAGAAATGCCCATCAACGAGAGTTTCCAGATGCAGTTTACGCTAGGCCTGGCCTTGACCGGGTATGTTCCTATCTCTGTTTATCCGCGCCAGAATTTCCTCTTGATTGCAGCCGCGGATATGGCCAATATGCTTGATAAGATGCCAGTCATTAGCGGTAATGCCGTCTTGCCTAGGATTTTGATCCGTGTTGCTACAGGACCAGACGCGCCGGTCCATCCTGGCCATCAGCATGTGGGTAATTACGTGCAGGCGTTTCGTCAGATGTTTCAGTGGATTGAAGTAATCGAGCTCAATGAGCCAGAGGATATCTTCCCTGCTTACCAACACGCTCTCGAGCGCCCTGATGCCAAGACAACGCTTTTAATTGAGCACGGGAATTTTTATAATCAAAAATAGTGATTCCCCTGACAGGGATTTCCCGCGGTTGCAATAAAATGAAAAAAGACTCGAATATTTTAATCGTCGGTCACGATGATGTTGTCGAGAGGTCATTAGTACAATATTTTACGGCCCATGGCTTTGAGCATGTCTTTTCTTCATCAGCGATGGCGATGAATACAACTATTCAGGCCTCGGTGTATGATTTTTTTGCCCAGTATAGACCAGAGTATATTTTTTTATCTTCGACGCGCTCTGGTGGGATTGCGGCGAATCAAAGACAGCCGGCTGAGTTTATTTATCATAATCTAGAAAGCCAAAATAATATTGTTTATGCGGCCTGGAAGTTTGGGGCTAAGAAATTGCTCTACTGTGCGAGCTCTTGTGTGTATCCCCGAGAATGCCCGCAGCCGATGAGGCCGGAGCATCTTTTAACAGGGCCCTTGGAGAAAACAAGTGAGGCGTATGCGGTTGCCAAGATCGCTGGCATTAAGCTTTGTCAGGCGTATCGCTGGCAATATGGATTAAAGGCGATCGTGGCGATCCCGGCCACCATTTACGGCCCCGGGAGTGACACGGACCCAGCAACGGCGCACGTGATCGGGGCGCTTATTCACAAATTTGTTGAGGCCATCCAAGACGGGGCGGATTCGGTAACGGTTTGGGGAAGCGGACGGCCGCGAAGAGAATTTTTGTACGCGGATGATTTTGTACAGGCCTGTTTATGTCTGATGGAGCGCTACGATGATGAGGAGATTGTTAATATCAGCGCCGGTTTTGATGTGCCGATCGAAGAGTTGGCGCAGATTATTTGCGAGGTTGTGGGATTTCACGGGAAGATTTATTTTGACGAATCCAAGCCAGATGGGACCATGCGCAAGTTACTGGATAGTACTTATCTAACTAAACTAGGATGGAACGCGAAGGTCTCTTTGCGCGAAGGTATCGAGCGAACGTACGCGTGGTACAACAATAATAAAATATAGCGATGAATATATTAGACAAACCCATGACTGGCCATGAACTGCAGGAGATTGCTGTCAGAACATATGGGGATTTCGTCAAGGCGGTGGTGGATGTTAATCGATGCCTCGTTGCTATCGATGCAGAATTGCATTCTGATTTAGAGTCCTTGCTTTTGGCCAATGGCTCTCAACAGCAGAATTTATGGGGGATTAATTTTTATCCAGCTCTTGGGGGAGACGATTTTATTGAGTTTGATTCTATGATTAACATCCGTCCGTCCCAAGGTAACAGGAGCCGTGGCGTTGACAATGAAACTATTCGTCATCAAATCCTTGAAGTTGTTTCAAGGTGGATTATCCCGCGCAATCTCCAGTAGCGAAAGGGCCGTGGACTTAAATCCATGGGGTTCCAGGCAATGAACGTGAGGCACCAAGAGTTGGCCCAGGGGCGTTGGGTGCGGATGCCACTTGCCGAACAGTTAGCGAATATCGGAAGCGAGGTCAGCCGTAGTCTCAATTGGCGAAGGAAGGGGAATAACGAATACGCCGAAAAAGCGATGGTACGGGCATTGAAACTCTTAGATTTGAGCTTGGAGTCTACGAAGGCTTTCCCAACCCTTAAGGAATTGGCGCGTCTGCGTGAGGCCCTTGTTGATTATTTTTACGGGGCCAATGAATTTGGTTCCTCGGAGACCTTGTGGCGCAAATATTTTGACTATTTTGCTTACCTTGCCCGCCAAGGAAGAGACTAATGATAGTAGTTGGGATTTTCTGACACGCCCATTCTGATTCAATGCTAGGGGTCTTGAAGGACATGATAAGTGTTTCATTTGAGACATGCCGTCAATAGGTGAACTTACGCGAAGCGGAAAAGGCCAGATTGTCGAAGCGCCGTTCAGGTTGAAATAAACCAGTGACAGGGGGTTATTTTTGATGAAGATCTTGGTGACAGGGGGGGCTGGATATCTGGGGTCAGTTTTGGTTGCACGACTTTTGAAAAATGGACACACGGTCACGGTCGTGGACAATTTTATGTATGACCAGACATCGCTCTTGGATTGCTGTCACTATTCGGGCCTGACGGTCATTCGCGGCGATGCACGCGATAAGACGCTGATGAGCCGTGAGCTAAGGCGCGTCGATGCAATCTTTCCACTCGCGTGTTTAACCGGCGCGCCTCTATGCGATAAGAAGCCGCAAGAGGCACAGGAGGTCATCTTGGATGCACTTGATTTGATTCTAAACATGCGTAGCAAGAATCAGGTGATTATCTATCCGACAACGAATAGCGGTTACGGCATCGGGGAGAAGGGAAAGTTCTGCACGGAGAAGACGCCGTTACGCCCGATTTCCTTATACGGTCAATTGAAGGTCAAGGCCGAAGAGAGGGTGCTCAACTGCGCAAACGCTGTAACGCTGCGCCTGGCAACGGCTTTTGGTATATCCCCTCGGATGCGTTTGGATCTATTGGTCAACGATTTTACGTTTCGGGCCGTGAAGGACGGTTTTATAGAGCTTTTCGAGGCCCATTTTAAGCGCAATTTCATCCATGTTCGAGACGTTGCGCTCGCCTTTATGCATATCTTGGATAATTTTGATAAGGTCAAGGATGAAGCGTATAATGTTGGTTTAAGCGATGCGAATCTAAACAAATGGGAGCTTTGTGAGGAGATCCAGCGGCATGTCCCCCGTTTTAAGTTTGTCGAGTCGCATCATGGGGAGGACCCTGACAAACGGGACTATATCGTCAGTAATGAAAAGATCGAAAAGACTGGGTTTCGTCCGCAAGTATCTCTATCGATGGGTATTCAGGAGTTAATTAAAGGATTCACCGTCATTGATGCCCATAAGTCCATGACCAGCCAATTAACCAATGTGTAAAACAGTTACCGGAGAGTTTCATGATTCCTTTAGACATCCTTTTTATCCATCCTAACGCGTCTCAGAAAGTTTATCAGGGTTTGAGCAAAGATTTCTCCGCCATCGAGCCGCCCATATGGGCAGGGATGCTCGCGGGCCATTGCCTGAACAAAGGATTTGGTGTAGAGATCCTTGATTGCGAGGCCTGGCATCTTGCGGATGATGAAGCCTCCCAGCACGTGGTGAAACTTAATCCGCGAGTCACCTGTCTTGTGGTTTATGGCCAGCAGCCCTCCGCGAGTTCACAGAACATGGAAGGCGCTGTCTCACTCGCAGAGAAAATTAAACAGGCCTGTCCGGAAACTAAAATTCTTTTTGTGGGAGGACACGTGGCTGCCTTGCCGCAGGAAGTCCTTGAGAGACATCCTTTTATCGATATGGTCTGCCAGAATGAAGGAGTATATACGATTTCTAATCTTTTAAAGACGAATCTCGTTGAGGGCCTGGATCGAGTCAGTGGGCTGGGTTTTCGTCGGGAGGGGCAGGTTGTACTGAATGCACCATCCCCTATAGTTCCCAAGGAAAATCTGTCAAGAGAATTGCCTGGGATCGCCTGGGATAAATTGCCCATGGAACGCTATCGGACGTCCTTGTGGCATTCGTATTCGAATAGCTGTGAGCGTCAACCATTTGCTGCGCTGTACACGAGCCTTGGATGCCCCATGCGCTGTTCTTTTTGTATGATCAATATCATCAATCGCCAGGAAAACGAATACGCTGATGGCAGTGCGGTCTTCCGTTATTGGGACCCGAATTTTATGATCCAGGATTTCGAGCGGTTCGCTAAAATGGGCATCAAAAATATCAAGATTGCCGATGAATTATTTGTCCTTAATGCCAACCATTTCATGAAGTTGTCCGAACTTATTATCGCCCGCGGGTATGATTTTAATATTTGGTGCTACTCACGGATTGATACCGTTAAGGAGCATTATCTGGAGACGCTTAGAAAGGCCGGCGTGCGTTGGCTGGCGCTTGGGATTGAAAGTGGGAATACCAAGGTCAGAAAAGACGTGACCAAGGGGCGCTTTGAGGATGTGGATATCCGTGATGTGGTTAAGAAAATTCGTGACCACGGGATCAACGTGATTGCTAATTACATTTTTGGCTTACCGGAGGATACACTAGAGACGATGCAGATGACGCTAGATTTGGCACTCGAGATGAATACCGAAGAAGCCAATTTTTATTCAGCCATGGCGTATCCGGGAAGTCCCTTGCATGGTGAGGCCAAGAAAAGAGGATGGAAACTCCCTGACCGTTATGTTGGCTTTTCACAGCATTCTTATGACACCCAGCCCTTGCCGACCCGGTATTTGACCGCTGAACAAGTTTTGGCATTTAGAGACAAGGCCTGGATGAAGTATCACACGGCCCCTAAATTCTTGGGGTTGCTTAAAGATAGATTTGGTCAAACGGCGGTCGATGAGACATTACGCTCAACCACCATCCAGCTAAATCGTAAGATTTTACAGCCAAGGGTCGCCACGACATGATTATCAGTCGCACACCGTTTCGCATTTCGTTCTTTGGCGGAGGGACTGACTACCCAGCCTGGTTTCAAAAAGAGAGAGGGGTCGTCCTGGCAACGACCATTAACAAGTATTGTTATATCACTTGTCGTTATCTGCCACCGTTCTTTGAGCATAAGTCCCGGATCATCTATTCTAAGATGGAGCATGTCCATAAAACCAGCGAGATCAATCACCCCTCTGTCCGTGAAGTCTTAAATTTTCTCAAAATAGATGAGGGAGTAGAAATCCATCACGATGGCGATCTTCCGGCACGCACAGGGCTTGGATCGAGTTCGTCATTTACTGTTGGATTGCTCCATGCGCTCTATGCACTTAAAGGCGTTATGCCAACTAAAGAATGTCTGGCCAGGGAGGCCATTTATATCGAGCAAGAAATGTGTCATGAGAACGTTGGATGTCAGGACCAGATGTTGGCGGCTTACGGAGGGTTTAATCTTATCGAATTCGGTGGGGAAAATCATCTGAAAGTAAGAAACGTAACTATAGCCGGTGCAAAATTGAAATACCTCCAAGACCGGTTGCTTTTGTATTTTACAGGATTCTCCCGTAATGCCTCCACCATCGCCAAACACCAAATTCGTAACATTCCTAACAAACACCAAGAGTTAAAGGCCATGCATCAGATGGCCTTGCATGCCTTGAATATTTTGAACGGTAATGATCTGGATGCCTTTGGCAAATTGTTGCATGAGGCCTGGAAGATCAAGCGCGAGCTATCTAAGAAAATCTCCACTTCACATATTGATGATATTTATAATACGGCGATGATGGCAGGGGCGTTGGGCGGTAAGTTATTGGGTGCTGGTGGCGGAGGGTTTGTCTTATTTTTTGTGCCACCCTCTCATCAAAAAAAGGTCAAGGAAAAACTCAAAAAGCTCCTTCTCGTACCTTTTAGTTTTGAGAGCCTCGGAAGTCAGATCATCTTTTACCAGCCCAATGGGGGATAGTTATTGCGTTTTGTTGAGATAGATACGGTAATTCTATGTGGAGGCCAGGGAAAACGACTGCGGTCGGTCTTGTCAGATACCCCTAAGGTTTTAGCCAATATTAATGGCAAACCGTTCTTGGATATTGTACTCCAGCACCTTAAAGGCCAGGGGTTGCGGCGGATTATTTTATGCACCGGATATAAAGCTGATGCCATTGAACAGTATTATCGCCAGCACCGTCAAGGCATGACTTTCGAATTTTCTCGGGAGACCGAAGCTTTGGGGACGGGAGGCGCATTGAAAAATGCTAGACCTCTTATACTGAGTGATCCATTCTTTGTCTTAAATGGTGATTCATTTTGTCCTGTTGACATGAATGCCTTGATGGTATTTCATCAAACGAACTCGGCCCGAGTTTCCATTGTTGTTTCCCATGCCCCTGAGGGCAAGACAGACGCCTTTGGCACGGTTACCTTAGATCAGAAAGCGCGCATTGCTTATTTTTTAGAAAAGGGATCAGAACAAAAAGGAGATTACGTCAATGCCGGGATCTATTGTCTAGGTAAGGATGTTTGGGCCCTTTTGCCTAATTCAGCAAGATTCTCTTTGGAATATGATTTCTTTCCAGCGGTCTTGGCAGATAAAAGGGTGTATGGCTTCTTGGCCAAAGACTCCTTTTGTGATATCGGCACGCCAGAGCGTTATGCGTTGGCTAAACAAAAGTTTCAATCACCATAAAATTCCCATGCACCATTTCTCTCTAGCGAATCCTAGCGCGTCATTGTCGGCTAAGGCCAGATATAAGGTGCCCTTTGGCACAGTCTCCGTTACCCCTCAGGCCCGGCAATTGATTAACCAGGCATTGGATTCAAACTGGTTGACGCGGGGAAAGTTGGTCCAGGAATTCGAGGAAAAGTTTGCAGCGCTATTTAATGTCGGGCATGCTATTGCTGTCAGCAGCGGCACGGACGCAGACGCGCTTTCTTGCGCCGTTCTTTACGATCATGGCGTTCAGCGAGGGGATGAGGTGATTGTCCCAGCGCTTTCTTTTGTGGCAACGGGCAATGCCATCCTCCAGGCTGGATTAACACCGGTCTTTGTTGATATTCAGCGTGAAACGCTGAATATCAATCCCAGCATGATTGAGGCAGCTGTAACGCTCAGGACTCGAGCGATCATGCCGGTGCATTTAATGGGTAAGCCTGCCCCCATGGATGAAATCCAGGCGATCGCACAGAAACATAAACTCATTGTCATTGAAGATGCCGCCGAGGCACATGGGGCACAATACAAGGACAAGAAGATCGGCACGATGGGTGCCATGGCCGCTTTTAGTTTGTACGCAGCCCATATTGTGACGACCATCGAAGGCGGCATTGTTATAACCGACAATGCTAAGATGGCCGAGGCGCTGCGGTCATTACGTAACCATGGCATCGTGGGCAAGTTTGAATTCCGGCGTATCGGATTCTCGGCCAAGATGCATGAGCTTGAGGCCGCTGTGGGATTAGGCAATATTGAGATATTTCATCAAATCCTCGCCAAGCGTCGGCGAAATTTATTATATCTTATTGATCAGTTTAAGAAATTTCAGGAATTCTTCATCACGATTCAAGAGCAACCATACGAGAAAATAGGGCCGCACGCCTTTTCTATTATTGTGCGTGAGAAGGCCCCCTTTACCAAAGATGAGTTTGTTGCGTATCTGGACCAGGCTGGTGTGGATTCGCGTAATCTCTTTTATTCTATTCCAACCCAATGCCCAAGCTACGCCTTCCTGGGTAAAAAACTCGGTGATTTTCCGGAGGCGGAATATTGCTCTGGGTATGGCACGCACATCGGCATCCATCAGGATCTTGAACTCAAAGAGCTCGATTATGTTGTGGAGGTGACGGAAAACTTTTTGAAGACAAAAGGGATAAAGCCTTAGACGATGCATATCGCCATCAACTGCCGTTCGTTTTGCCGAGGACAATTTACCGGAATAGGGCGGTACACCTCCAGTCTGGTGGAGACCCTTTCCAGAATCGACCATACAAACCGCTATTCGTTATACACGACCCGCCACCCAGGCCAGATCAGAAGGCATTTTTCCGGCAACGGTTTTCATAATTTCTCTACCAAGTTTGATTTTTTAAAAATGGGTATTGCGCGCACGGTCAAGTCCATTGATATTTACCATGCCCCTGGCCCTGAGATTATCCCTGATATCCCGGCGAAGGTTGTTGTTACCATCCACGATCTTATTTATAAGACCTACGCACAGGCGCACACCGCAAAGACCATCAGTTTATCGGAACAACAGCTTTGTTCCCTGATCCCACGGGCCGGTAAGATCATCTGTAGCTCGCGCAATACCCTAGAAGACTTGCGCAAATATTTCCCTGGGGTTGGCGACAAGGCCTGTTACATTCATCAAGGGGTCGATACAAACATCTTTTATCCCCTTGATGATGTAAAGCGGCAGGTGGCCCGTCAGGTGTTGCGCCGCAGGGGCCTAGAAGGGCCATTTCTTCTGTTCGTTGGTACCATTGAACCGCGCAAGAATTTAAGAGGGCTCTTGGAGGCGTATGCGTTCTTGCGTCGTCAGAAATTATTTAATGGCAAATTAGTTGTCGTTGGCATGATGGGTTGGAAGAGCGATGGCATTACTGCACAGATTCACCAGCTGAGAATACACAAAGACGTCTTTTTCGCCGGTTTCGTACATAACACCGATTTACGTGTTTTTTATAATTTGACTGAGGCGTTTATTTTTCCATCTCTGTATGAAGGGTTTGGGTATCCGATTGTGGAGGCGTTCGGTTGCGGGGCGCCGGTCATTACCTCAAATGTTTCATCATGTCCAGAGTTAGCCGGTAATGCTGCGCTCATCGTTAATCCCTACAATATTCAAGAGATAGCACAGGCCATTGCCAAGATTATCCATGACCCATCGCTTAGAGAGAGCCTCCGGCAGAAGGCCTTACACCGCGTCCAGGATTTTGATAATTTAAAGACAGCACAAAAGACCTTAGCGGTGTATAAAGAAGTGTATAAGCAGTCTTTATGAGTAATCCTTTCTAACCCTATGAAAGTTAGCGGTTTTACGATCGTCCGCAACGCCGTCTTGTACCATTACCCCATCATTGAATCGATCTCTTCCATATTGCCTATTTGCGATGAGTTTATCGTCAACGTTGGTGATTCGGATGACGAGACTCTTGACCTAGTCCAAGGGATCAATAACCCCAAGATACGCATCATCGAGAATACCTGGGACATGTCATGCAAATCCACCGTCCTTTCTTATCAGACCAACCTGACCCTTGATCAGTGCCGCGGGGACTGGGCGTTTTACCTACAATCTGATGAGGTCATTCATGAGGATGATTTGGGCAAATTAAAGGCCCTGATGGAGCGGCATCTAGATAATGCCGAGGTTGATGCCCTGCGGTTCCAGTGGCTGCATTTTTACGGCAGTTATTATCGCTATCGGGTGGATGGCGGCTGGTATCAGAAGCAGGATCGGATCATCCGCAATAATGGCATAATAGAATCGTGCGGGGACGCCTACGGGTTCGCGCGTAAAGACGGCCAAAACCTGCGCCGGGAGAATACGGGGTGTTTTGTGTATCATTACGGCTGGGTGCAGACAGAAGAAATAATGGCCCAGCGTCGACTGAACGCCGAGCAGATTGGGTTCGTCTCTTTGGGAGACAACGAGCGCCAACAGGTCTATACCTACGGTGATCTCAATCGATTTCCTGCTTATTTTGGCACGCATCCTCAAGTGATGAAGCAAAAGGTTGCTGACCATGGGCCGAGCCAGGAAGATAAAGAAAATATTGAGCGTAAATATTGGTGGTTTCCACCGCGATGGTTTAAGACGCGATATAAGACGGGGAAGAGAGTAAAAGAGAAAATAATATAGGACTTCCTTAAGGGTTCTATGCCTCCATATTTAATGAAACCTAGTTATCTACATGCCGTCATTCTTGTTGGTGGGTCTGGCACGCGGTTTTGGCCGGCCAGCCGTGAGGATCGACCTAAACAATTTTTGACTCTCATTGGGAGAACAAGCTTACTACAACAAACATTGAGCCGAATTCTGTCCAGTGTCCCTGCAGGAAACATCTGGATCATCGCCAATCACCGCCACAAAGAAGAAATGAGATGCCAGAAAAGAGGATTTAATCTGCGGACTTCACAAATATTGTGGGAGTCACAAGCGAAAAATACCGCCCCCGCGATTGCCTGGGCGGCGGCGCGTATTCACGCCCTTAACCCGCAAGCCGTTATGGTTGTCTTGCCTTGCGATCATTTAATTTTGAACCGTGTTAAGTTTTTACAGCTTTTAGAAAATGCCATACAGTTGGCCCAGCGTAATTATCTGGTTACTTTTGGCGTTGTCCCCACTCGTCCCGAGACGGGTTATGGATATCTTAAGACAAAAAGAGAAAAGGGCATCTTACATGTTCAGAAATTTATTGAGAAACCCGGCTTGGCGAAGGCAAAACGATTCATTGCAGAAAATCGCAAGAACAGCAAAAATTGTTCCTATATGTGGAATAGCGGCATGTTTGTCTGGAAGACGCAGGTTATCTGGGAGGCGTTCCAACGTTATCTTCCTATGATTTATGCCCATCGTCATCAATTGCCTAAGGCTTGGTCTGGGTTGCCAGCGGTCTCCATTGATTACGGGATTTTAGAAAAAGCCCGCAATGTGGTTGCTGTCACCGCAGGTAATCTGGGCTGGTCAGATTTGGGAAGCTGGGAATCCCTATCTGAGGTCTTACCTCAAGATAACAAAGGCAATACGGTAAGAGGCAACGTCATTTCTCTGGATTGTCATGGCACGTTGGCCTTGGGCAACCGTCGGTTGGTCGCAACCATCGGCCTAGAGGATATGGTCATCATTGACACCCCCGACGCCCTTCTTGTTTGCCCTAAATCACGATCACAGGAAGTAAAAAAACTAGTCGAGGCTATCCAAGGGCGGGTGGCTCAACGGACCCAAAAACACTGACCGCTGGCACAAAAAGATTCCCAAGGGACTCCTGGCGAAGAGTTCGTTTGCGATGCATAAAATTTTTTTAAAAAAAGAACTACGGACATTAATTCTTACCCACAAAGATGTTGCCAAGGTGCTTGATATACGAGGCGCTATTGACGCGGTTGAGCAGGTATTTTACGAATATGGCCTCGGCCGGGCGCAGATGCCACCGAAGATTTATTTGGACATAAAAGAATTTTTAGGCGACTTTCGCGCTATGCCCTCGTATGTGGCAAAATTTAAACTCTGTACCCTCAAATGGGTCAATAGCCATCCCGCCAACGCGGTCGTCTCTGGGCTTCCGGCGGTTATGGCGGTTATGATTATAAGCGATCCTAGAACCGGCTTTCCGTTGGCTATTATGGATGGGACGCTCGCGACGGGTTTACGCACCGGCGCGGGTGGCGCGGTTGCTGCCAAATATCTTGCGCGAAGAAATTCCCAGATCGTGGCACTGGTTGGCTGTGGCGTGCAGGCGCGTGCGCAATTGGCGGCCCTTCGCGAAATTTTTAAGATTCAGGAAGTCCGCGTGTGGGGCCGCGAAAAGTTGTTGGTCAAGAAATTTATTCACCACATGAAAAAGTCCAACGAAGCCATATGCGCTACGGCACGCATTAAAGAATGTGTCACAGGCGCGGATATTGTTGTAACGACCACCCCTTCGCGCAGGCCCATTGTGCAATCCTCATGGATTAAAGACGGCACCCATATTAATGCCATAGGGGCGGATGCACCAGGCAAAGAAGAGCTCGATCCCCAGATTCTAAAAAGGGCCAGGGTGGTGGTAGATGATCTGACCCAGGCTAGCCACAGCGGCGAGATCAATGTACCGGTGACTAAGGGAATATTCAGGGTCGAAGATATTGATGCGAGTCTTGGCGAGATTGTGGCCGGCAGGAAGAGGGGAAGAGCAAACGACCGCGAGATAACGGTGTTCGACTCAACCGGGCTTGCCATCCAGGATACCGCTGTTGCACACCTTATCTACACAGCGGCCTTAAGGAAAAAATTGGGTCGCTGGATTGCCATTGTTTAGAATGATCGTCATTGCTGAACGAAGTGTGTATCTTCTTTGATGACGGGAAGAAACCCACCGCAGGCGGGGCAAGCGAGCAAGCAAACTGCCCGCAAAATTCGCCATGTTTAGATTGGTCGGGGCGACAGGATTTGAACCTGTGACTTCTTGCTCCCAAAGCAAGCGCGCTAGCCAACTGCGCTACGCCCCGAAGATGAATTTTTTTAAGTTTCCTGCGTTGGTATCTATAAGGGAACGGTTGTTTATAGCAGATTTCTTAGACCCTGTCTATGGTTTCTATATTCTATAAACTGGAGGTTATAGGTTCTAGGTAGTAAGCTGGGAGCGCCTTTTTTCTTTGCGATGGCGTAGGAATTCGATGATCCCGGGGAGCAGAGAAATAATGATGATCCCCAGAATTACCAGAGAAAAATTATTTTTGACAAAATCTAGTTTCCCGCAATAATAACCCCCTAGCGTCAGTGAAAATACCCATAATAATCCCCCCACCACATTATAAAGAATAAACCTTTGGTAGGGCATGGCCCCCACCCCAGCCAAGAAGGGGGCGAAGGTGCGAATGATGGGGACGAATCTTGCGATGATGATAGTCTTCCCACCGTATTTTGCGAAAAATTTTTCGGTACGCTCTAGGTATTCTTGCT
Source organism: Planctomycetales bacterium (assembly GCA_005239675.1). Taxonomy (GTDB): domain Bacteria; phylum Omnitrophota; class Gorgyraeia; order Zapsychrales; family Zapsychraceae; genus UBA10015. Next base: position 3,964 of record SBBO01000013.1, on the reverse strand, counting down.
TAAGGAATGGGAGATTTTTTTTGGCAAAGACTTTGGGCGCTAATAGATGTCCTATGGCATAATTGGCGCTGTCTCCTAAGATAGCGGCGGCGCTCAAGAGGATAAGCACCCATTGGATATTAAGGTATCCTGCCCCGGTGATCGTGCCGAGGGCAAAGAGGAGTGAGTCCCCAGGTAGGAAGGGGGTCAAAACCAGACCTGTTTCGCAAAAGATAATTAAGAAAATGACCAGATAAGTCCAGACCCCACAGGTGTCAATAAGGGTCTTGAGGTGCTCATCGATATGGATAAAAAGGTCGATAAAATTAACGAGGGGATCCATACGCAGCGTTAAGTTTCTTAGGTATTTTAGGTTGATAGATTTTGTTTAAAAGATAAATGGACTTTCGGCCAGATTGAACAAAGATGACCACGACCAGAAGTAACATGATCGCTGATAGAAAGGCGTTGAGGTTACCCTGCAGGGAATGTTGTGGCAGATAGTTCTGGAAGATATTGTGGAGGCCTGCGGTTGCGGTGGTGGCGAACATAAATAAAGATGGCAAGAATGTGATAAGGGCATAATACCACTTACGGGTGTGCTTGAGGATATAGACGGTGCCCAAGAAGAGCGCGAGGGCCGATAACAATTGGTTTGCCACCCCAAACATTGGCCAGATCGTCGAGATCTCGCCATGATAAACCATATATCCCCAGAGGAGCGTAATGACGCCACTAGAAAGGATTGCAGAAGGAGGCCAGTTGATCTTGGCCCACCGTGAACGCGGTTGCACATATTTAATCATTTCTTGCAGGATGTAGCGTGCCACGCGTGTACCGGTATCAATAGTCGTGAGAATAAATAATGCCTCGAACATGATTGCGAAATGATACCAGTAGCCCATCCATTGAGCCATGCCGGGGATTGCTGAGAAAATAAGTGACATTCCGGCCGCGAGCGAGACTGCCCCGCCGGCGCGTCCGCTCAATTTCTCTGCGGTCATTTGTTCCATCTGTGCCAATTGGCCGGTTTCCAACCCCAGCTTGTTAAAGGCCTCGGGCGATAGGTTGATGGCGAAATAATCGCCGGGTAGCATTACGGTTGCAGCCACGAGCGCCATGATCGCTACGAATGCCTCCACCATCATTGAGCCATAACTGATCAAGCGAATATCCTTCTCGCTATTGATCATTTTAGGGGTGGTGCCAGAACTGATCAAGCTATGGAATCCGCTGATGGCCCCACAGGCAATAGTGATACAGACAAACGGCCAGACTTTTCCCGGGATGATGGGCCCACCGCCGTGGATGTAATCAGTTATCATCGGCATCTGGATTTGGGGATTGATTACAAAAATACCAATAACAAGGAGGAAGATCGTTCCTATTTTCATGTAGGAACTTAAATAATCGCGCGGGCACAAGAGGATCCAGACCGGCAATACCGAGGCAAGAAAACCGTATCCAGCGAGGATAACTGATAATGTTGGTTTGGAATAGAGGAAATACGCGCCCCAGGCCGTTTTTGAAAGTGGTTCACCAATGATAACGCCCAGGACAAGCAGGCTAACACCAATCAGTGATGCCTCAAGAATATTTCCAGGACGGATTTTGTACATGTAGAGCCCAACACAGAGCGCAGCGGGGATTGTAGCCGCGATGGTGAACGTTGCCCAGGCGCTGTGGTTGAGGGCGTTGACCACAACGAGGGCTAGACCGGCCAGGGCGGTTATAATAATAAAAAGGATGGCAATGCCTGTTGTAATCCCCGCTGTCTTTCCGATATGTTTTCGCGCCAGGCGCGTCAGGGAAAATCCTTTCATCCGGACTGATGCAAAAAGGATGACCATGTCATGGACGGCGCCCCCTAAGACCGCTCCAATTAGAATCCACAAATAGCCCGGGAGAAACCCGAATTGTGCGGCCAGGACCGGCCCGATCAGGGGGCCGGCCCCGGCGATCGCGGCGAAATGGTGCCCAAAGAGCACCCAGCGATTGGTGGGATGATAGTCCTTACCATCGCGCATGGTGTGGGCTGGAGTAGCGCGGGTTTCACAAATGACCAGGACCTTGGCGATGATGAATTTTGCGTAAAACCGGTAGGCAAGGGTAAAGATGAGTAAACTGGTGATAACAAACGTTAGGGCGTACATTTTTCAATGTGCATTCTTTTTTTTCAAAATCCGCATAAAGCAATAAAATGTCAGTCCCGCGATGAATCCCCAAGAGATGATCATAAGCAATAAACCGTCAAGTCTCATGACTGGGCCCTTTCATCTTTATATCTGCGTTTCCAGGCCAATTTGACCATGATAGCCAGGATGATAAACACGAGCAGAAGCCCAAAACGGGTCGCTAAGATATAAACTTTATTTTGAGGAACCACATTTTCCATCCAAATGATTTTAATCCAATCCTGATAGAACCAGGCACCCAGGATTGTCAAAAGAAACAGGGGTGTCACGTATTTAATAATAAATTTATAAATCTCAGGAATCTTCATATCTGCGCCATGGTGGACCTCAGCCCAGGCCTTGTCCATGCCGAAGACCCAAGAGAAAAGAATAACCTCGATGGTGGCAAAGAGAACCAGACAGAATGTCCCACCCCAGAAGTCAAGCTCATCAACAACACCATTTTTCAAAAAGAAAATAGCTGGCTGGCACAAGATAAAGGCGACGCCGGTGAAAATTAATGCCGCCTTGCGACGGGTGAGATTGAATTCGTCTTCCAGGAATGCGACCGCCGGCTGCGCCAGTGAAATGGAAGAAGTGATCCCTGCCAAAAACAGCAGAAAAAACCAGCAGAATCCCATCAGGGGCGATAAGGGCATTTGATTGATCACAAGTGGCATCGTGACAAATCCTAGATTGAATGTGCCGGACTGGGCGATCACCTGGGTTTCCGTTGGACCAAAAAAGATGAATGCGGCCGGCAAGATAATGCTGCCCCCTAAAATGACCTCGGCGAATTCATTGGCCGCCGCCGCCGTGGTGCCTGACAGGACCACATCATCGTTTTTACGCAAATAACTAGCGTAGGTAAGGATCACCCCGATCCCTACGCTTAATGTAAAAAAGATCTGCCCTGCCGCCTCCAACCATACCTTCGCAGATTTAAGCGCGGTAAAATCGGGATTCCAGACAAAGCCAAGGCCACCATTGACGTTCCACTCCGGATGGGTGGGGTTTGGCGCCCCGAGGGTGAGAACCCGTGCAAAAAGGATGATGGCACACAAAAAGAGCGCTGGCATCGCCCATTGACAACATCGCTCAATACCACCTTTGATGCCGTGATAAATCACGAGGCCATTGATGGAGAAAGTAATCAGGAAGAAGAAATACGCCCAACCTAGACCGTTAAAAAATTGATTTTGTTCTAATCCTTGAAAGCCGCTTAGAAAACTTTTCATGCTCGACTGATCCATCAGGTTATGGTATTTTCCTAAGAGGGCAAAAAAGCTGTAAGCGAGCGTCCAGGATTCAATGTAGGTATAGTAAATGAAGATAACAAGTGGCCCAAAGATACCGATAACGCCGAAATATTTAATGAAGCGGTTTTTGCGCCAGATGTTGTGGAAAATACCGGGTGCTGTCCCGTGTCCAAACCCGCCACCATAACGACCCAGGGTCCACTCGATCCACATCAATGGAATCCCTAACAGAAGAAGTGAGACGAGATATGGGATCATGAACGCCCCGCCGCCATTGGCCGCCACTTTCGCCGGGAATCGTAAGAAATTTCCTAACCCGATCGCTGAACCCGCGACTGCCATAATGATGCCCAGGCGTGAACTCCATCGCTGGCGTTCTTTTGGTGTCTGGCTCATAATGTTTTTAATTATACCATCATCTTAGTATTTTTTTCCACACTTTCATCTGATAACTTCGGGAATGGGATAATAGATTGTTACCCCCTAAAAAAGCTTTTAATTTTTACAAAAGAAACGTTTGAAAAATTAAAGAACGAACTGGCTATCTATCAG
>SBBO01000018.1 GCA_005239675.1 Planctomycetales bacterium | reverse complement strand
GGCGTATTCCTTTCCATTTAAAGATTGGTCTCTTTTTTGGAAGAATACGCCCTTTTTATTGCTTGTAAACATATTTACACAATTTAGTGTACATTACCTATTTCAATTTACTATTTAACAATGGAAAGATTATATTGTATACTTTTTACTAAATAGGTCTTCATAATTCTTAATAATTAAAAAGGAATATAGCACATCCTTTAAGGTAGTCAATCATTTTCCAGGACAGGAAAAGGTAGGCTGGGCGTGCCCGCACAGATCGGTATCGGTTTTAGCCACCAGCGCGAATCCAAGGAGGCAGCGCGGGAGGCAGCTTCCCAATCCAAGACAAATTTAAAGACCGAGCACGTGGACTGGTCGCTAGTCCTGATGACTGGCCATTATGACGCTGTGGTCATGATGCCTATCATTAAAGAGGTCCTCAAGCAAGATAAGATAACTGGTTCTTCCACCGCTGGTATTATCTTGTCGAATTCAATTGAAACCCGCGGCGTTGCCGTATTGACGATCGCCTCCGATGATATGAAATTCGGCATCGGTGCTATGCCCAACATCGACACCGCCAATATAGACGTCACAGGAATAGAATTAACACGGCATTGCCTTGAAGACCTCGGTGAACACAGTCGCCAGGTGTTCCTCTTCTTTGTAGACAGCAATCTTCAAAACGTCTCCCCTCTCATCCAGAGCCTCCAGGCATCCCTAGGAAATATCTTCCCTATCATCGGCGCTGGGAGCTGCAATCGTATACACCCGCGGCACACATTCCAAATTTATCAACGGCATACCCTGACCAATGCCGCGACTGGAGTCATTATGGGCGGACATATTAGTGTAGGTGTGGGCAGCCAGCATGGCTGGCGGCCGCTAGGCAAACCCCGCACGATTACCGAGGCCGAAGGCAATATTATCCGCACAATCGATAAAAAACCAGCCTACAGTATTTACGAAGAATATTGCAGGGAAGAGACACAACGTTTGCAGTCGCAACAGTTAGAACAGATGGCAACCCTGTATCCCCTGGGTATTCTTATCGAAGAAAGCAAAAATTATCTACTGCGTAATGCTATAGACATCCTAACCGATGGCAGTATCGTATGCCAGGGAAACATCCCGCCAGGCACCCAAATCCACGTCATGATTGGCAATAAAGATTTTTGCAAATATGCCGCCCAAGGGGCAGCCAAAGAGGCCAACCAAAACCTACTGGGTAAGACGCCAAGCCTGGTTATTATCCTGGAATCTATGGCGCGCCTGAAGCTCTTTGGCCGAACCGCCCTTCAAGAGATCCTGGAAGTCCGAAAGGTGTTTGGGGCTACCGTACCGATCATCGGCATGTACGCCGATGGTGAGATCGCGCCGCTACAGTCGGCGGAAAGATTTAAGAGGCCTCATCTGCAAAATAAAAGCATAGTGGTCTTGGCCATCGGATAACGATATGAATACCATGATTATCTACAATATATTGATTGATGTCCTCCTTGTTGGACTGTCGTTTGTCCTTGCCGTGTCATTGGTCAATAAGAACAAAAAGGTTTGCCAGCTTGAGATAGCCCTCAACAAAATGACCAGATCCTTCAACGATCTCGATGAACAAGCCAAATTGATCGTCAAAACCGACCTGGAACTCAACAGCGCTCAGGAGGAGCTCGACAAACGTCTCAACAGTCTCGACGCCCTCCAGAAGACTTCGCGACTGATCAGCACCGCCCTTGAGGAAAAAGAAATCTTCAGACACCTGGAACACTCTCTAACGCTGGATTTGAGTTTTGAAAAAAATCTAATCTGTATTTACGATAAAGACCGTGTCCTGCGCCCACGTCTCAATATCGGTTTTTCAGAGTCTGATATTCAATGTGTTCTAACAAACCTGGAAGAAAGCATAGACATCAAACAGTCTTTAGCCAAAGGAGGGGTCTTCTCCTCCACTACTTCCACCCCCAAGGACAAGAAAACCATCATCCGTATTTTTGATATCGAATATTTTGTGCTAGCCCCCATATTGACGCAGAATAATTTCGTGGGGCTGCTTTTTGTCGGCAATCGTTCGGATGCCTCCGCGATTACCGCAGGCGATGAAGAATTAATTTCCATCCTAGCCAACCAAATCGGTCAGCCCCTGGGAAATGCGCGCCTTTTCGAGGAGGTTTACCGCTCCAGTCAGGCCCTGGAATTCAAGGTGCAGGACCGTACCCGGGAGCTGGCCTCGGCCCTCGAAGAAGTCAAGAATATCAGCAAGACCAAATCGGAGTTCATCTCGGCGGTCTCCCATGAGCTGCGCACACCGCTCACCTCCATCAAGGGATATGCAGCACTGCTCATAGGAGGGAAATTAGGGAGTGTCTCGGACGGCGTCAAGGAACGTCTAGAAAAAATCAACACACATACCGACAGTCTGGTCAAGCTAATCAATGACCTACTTGATATCGCGCGTCTCGAATCGGGACGGGTTGAAATGACCCTTGAGGCCTGTCAGCTTACGATAATTGTAGAGGCAGTGCATGATCTTCTCATGCCGCAGATACTGGGAAAAAATATTCAATGGAAGACTGCCATCAGTGCCAGCATGCCAGCACTGATCGTTGACAAAAACCAAGTAGAAAGAATTTTTATCAACTTAGTCAGTAATGCCATCAAGTTCACCCCCCCCCACGGCACCATTACTGTCCGTGCTCGCCAAGAAAATGAGACGGCAATGATTCAAGTTGAGGACACAGGAATCGGCGTCCCTAAAGAAGACCTGGCCAAACTTTTCAACGAGTTTTACCGCGTGGACAATGAAATCAACCAAAGCGCCAAGGGGACCGGCCTGGGGCTCTCGCTCGTTAAGAAAATCGTTGAAGCCCATCAGGGAAAAATCTGGGTCACCAGCGAATTAAACAAGGGAACAACGTTTCACTTTACGCTCCCCCTGCAGCCCCCCACCGAACAACCTGGACTTCCAGCGGAAAAAGGATAATCCTATGCGCAAGATGAAAATATTAACAGTCGATGACGACCCCGACATTCTGGATGTCTTAAATCTGAGCCTCTCAGAATATTATCAAGTCTTTCAGGCTAAAGATGGTAAGTCAGGTCTAGAGTTCATCCAACAAAAAATGCCGGATCTAGTGATTTGCGACTACATGATGCCCGTCATGAACGGTAGGGAGCTATGCAAAATGCTTAAAAAAGACATCCTGCTACGGCATATCCCCGTCATCATGCTGACCGGCAAAGGTGAGGTGCATGATCGCATCAGCGGCATCGAAGCCGGCGCCGATGAATACATGATCAAACCCTTCGACCCGGCAGAGCTTATCGTGCGCATCAAAAGCATACTAAAACGCACCGTCACCTCACTTGATGCCAATCCCCTCTCGCACCTGCCGGGAAACACCTCCATCGTAGAAGAATTACAGAACTACATCGACTCCAAGAAAATGTTCGCCGTCGGATATGCCGACCTTGACAAATTCAAGGCCTACAACGATTATTTTGGCTTTAAGAAAGGCGATGAGGTCATCAAAGAAATGGCGCGTATATTGATTAAAGTCGTGCGTGAACAAGGAGGCCAAAATAGCTTCGTGGGACACATCGGCGGCGATGATATGGTCTTTGTCGTTGACAACGCCATGGCGGACAAGACCTGCGAAGAGATTATCCGAGAATTCGACGCTAAGGTCCCCTCCCTCTATCCACCCGAGGACATTAAACGTGGCTACATCATGGCCAAGGACCGCCAGGGCAACGAACAAAAATTCGGGCAATTAACCATCTCGATTGGTGTTGTCAGTAACGCCCAACAGCCCATCACGCACGTAGCACAGATTAGCGAAATTGGCGCAGAACTAAAGAAATACGCCAAGAGTTTCAATCATAGCATTTTTGTCCGCGACAAACGCCAGAAGTAAGACAAGATATTCACGTCCGGATTCATTCGACTACCATTCTTCTTAGGGCGGACATGAAGAAGGCGTGAGCGTGCTATTACAATCCGGACGGCATTTATAGAAATCTTCGTATGGGTGACAACAGAAACCATCCCCGCAGGGATTGGGCTTGCCTATTAGCCCCAGGGTAGCCCGATCAAAAAAAGCATTCGCAGATCTTTGTGTCTTAGGCAAAGAGACCTTAAAGGCAACCAACACAATGGCCACCACGACGGCCAATAGCAGCATATATTCAATGGCTGTTTGGGCATTGCGCTGATATGGATAGCGATGCGCATTCTTCATGGACATCCTCCCAATCTTTTCAAAAATTGAACGATCTCCTTAGGCCTAACCGCCCCAAAAAAATAACTAGCGGTGGCTAGGATATTAGCACCTGCCTTGACCGCCTCCGGTGCGGTTGTTGCGTTGATCCCACCGTCAACTTCAATATCACCCCGAAATCGTTGACGTAAATCCCTGATCTTGGCAAGCACCGCGGGCATAAATTGCTGACGGGCGAATCCGGGATTAACCGACATAATCATAACGCCATCCAGGTCATTTAAGACGCTATCCAGACACAAAGGCGTGCCTGGATTGAGTACCATAAAGACTTTCTTTCCCTTGCCCTTAATGCGCAAAATATCTTTTCGAGCTTTCTGCGCATCGATTGAATCGACCTCTTTGGGAAACTGTCCCAGGTCGCGGCATCCCGGGCGTAACTCCCCGTAACATTCTGCCTGAATAGAAATAATGTCCGCGCCAGCTGCAATGAACGAATCGATATACATGGTCGGGTGCTCGATCATCAGATGCGCCTCAATAGGAATCTGAGTCAAAGGACGAATCGTCTCAACGACCATCTGGCCAATGGAGATATTGGGGACGAAATGGCCGTCCATGACATCCACATGCAGCATGTCCACACCAGCGTCTTCGCAACGGTTGATCTCCTCACCTAATTTTCTAAAATCGGCGCAGAGGATGCTGGCATTGACTCGAATAGTATTAGACATAAAAATAATAAAATTCTTCAAGGATCAAACGTGAAGGCATGGCTGGGAGAATGATAAACACAGCCAAATCACGACAAAACATCTGAATGAAAAGGCATAGGGAAGAATCTCTTTCGTGTGAATTATGCGCGGGAGAGGACTTGAACCTCCACGGGTTACCCCATACGCCCCTCAAACGTACGCGTCTACCATTCCGCCACCCGCGCCCTGCAATCCATGCCATGCGTCTACCGGTCTACCTGCCGATAGGCAGGTTCCGCTAGTCTAATCTGCGTCAACAACTTTTGTCAGCGTGTAATGCCTTCGCGCATCTCTAAAGATGCCTTAATAAATGCCCTAAATAAAGGATGTGCCCGATCTGGCTTGGATCTAAATTCCGGATGGAACTGTCCGGCCACAAACCAAGGATGATCGGTAATCTCGATAATTTCTACTAAGTCCTGGCCGGCATTGATCCCGGTGAACATAATGCCGCTTTTCTCAAACTGCTTTCGATATTCATTATTGAATTCATAACGATGGCGGTGACGCTCGCTGATCGTTTCTTTTTTATAGGCCTGAAAACTCTTAGAATCTTTCATCAGTCGACATGGATACGACCCTAGCCGCATGGAGGCACCCAGCATTTTGATGTGCCGCTGTTCCTCTAGAAGAGAAATTACGGGATGTGCCGTATCTTTGTCGAATTCAGTTGAGTTAGCTTCCTTAAGGCCGCAGATGTTACGGGCAAATTCAATGCACGCGACCTGCATCCCTAGGCAGATGCCAAAAAATGGGATTCCCTTCTCGCGGGCGTACTGCACGGCCCGAATCTTGCCTTCAATGCCGCGGTCACCAAACCCGCCGGGAATAAGGATCCCCTGGGCGTCGGCCAATAGTCGATCAACCGTATTATTCTTCACCTCTTCTGAATCAATCTTAATGATATGCACCCACGCGTCATTAGCAATACCACCATGCACGAGGGCCTCATAAATCGATTTATACGCATCCTGCAAGGCGATGTATTTGCCGACAACACAAATCGTCACTTCATGTTGAGGGTTGCGTAGACGATGAATAACCAAATTCTCCCAATCCTTTAAATCCTTATCTTCGCTTTTAAGATTCAGCTTCTTTAAAATCAAGTCATCAAGCCTACCTTTTTTAAACGACAAGGGGACCTCGTAGATATTCTTGACGTCAGGCGCTTCGATAACGGCCTCGCGGTCTACGTTGCAAAAAAGCGCTATCTTATCACGCTGTTCTTTACTGATGTGTTTCTCCGTACGGCACAAGAGGATATCGGGCACAATGCCGATTTCTCGCAGGCGCCCAACGCTATGTTGGGTGGGCTTAGTCTTTTGTTCGCCAGCAGATTTAATGTAGGGCAAGAGGGTCACGTGGATATCCAGCGCGTAGGATTGACCCAATTCCCAGCGTAGCTGCCGGATGGCCTCCAGGAATGGGAGGCTCTCGATATCGCCAACGGTCCCTCCAATCTCGACGATCGTGACATCGACGTCCTTCTCCTTGGAAACCTTCTTAATGCAGCGTTTGATCTCATCAGTGATGTGGGGGATAATCTGAACGGTCTTGCCTAGGTAATCCCCGCGACGCTCTTTGGTAATCACCGTATGATAGACCTTGCCAGTCGTGATGTTGCAGTCCCTGGTAATCTGGGCATTGGTAAAACGTTCATAGTGTCCCAGATCCAGATCTGTCTCAGCGCCGTCTTCGGTCACGTACACCTCGCCATGTTGGTAAGGATTCATCGTGCCCGGATCGACATTGAGATATGGATCGCACTTCATGATGGTCGTCTTGAGGCCGCGCGTCTCCAGGAGTTTGCCAATAGAGGCCGCGGCAATGCCTTTGCCCAAGCTCGATACCACGCCCCCCGTAATGAAAATAAATTTACTCATAGATGTCAACCTCCATCAGATCCCTCAACGGCCTTCCTCCAGCAGATATTTACTCTTAATGCGTGGGACCGCAACCGGATACTTTCCTGAAAAACACGCATGACAAAAATCTTGAGAATTTTTCATAACCGACAACATCCCCTCCATACTTAGGTATTGCAAGGAATCCACCTGGATGAATTTAGCAATCTCTGGAATGGTTTTATTGGCGGCAATAAGCTCGCGCTTGCTGGGGAAATCAATCCCGTAAAAACACGGCGACTTAATGGGCGGACAACTAATCCTTAAGTGAATCTCTTTAGCGCCGGCGTTGCGCAATTCCTGCACACGGCTACGGGCCGTTGTCCCGCGCACAATAGAATCCTCAACGACAATGATGCGCTTGTCCTTGAGTACACTACGAATAGGATTGAGCTTGACTCGCACGCGGAAATCCCGCAAAAACTGTGTCGGCTGGATAAATGTCCTTCCGATATAATGATTGCGAATGATCCCGACCTCCAAAGGAAGCCCTAATTGTTTGGCATATCCTAGCGCAGCGTAATTGCCAGAATCGGGAATGGCCATCACAAAATCCGCGTCAACAGGATGTTCTCTTGCCAACTGCGCACCCAAGGCCTTACGCACACTATAAACATTCCCATTAAAGATCTCACTATCAGGACGGGCAAAATAAATAAATTCAAAGATGCAATGCGCACGTCGAGCCTGCTCGCTTCCAGGCAGGAAAAATGACTCTATGGTCTTGTCTTTGATAAAAACAACCTCACCTGGCTGAATCTCCCGGACGAATTTGGCGCCGATGAGATCTAATGCGCAGGTCTCACTGGCCAAGATGTAACTGTCATCACGCTCCCCGAGGCAGAGCGGCCGAAATCCTTGCGGGTCGCGGACACCCACGATCATATCCTCCACCAGAAAGACCAACGAAAACGCCCCCTGCAACTGCATCAAGACATCGGTGAACCATTGCTTGATGTTCTCGTTACGGCTGTGGGCCAGAAGGTGGACGATGATCTCCGAATCCATCGTAGTCTGAAATATCGCACCCTCCTCTTCCAAATTCTTATACAACACATCCACATTCGTCAAGTTCCCGTTGTGAGCAATCGCTATAGCCTTAGTTTTATGGGTCGCCAAAAACGGTTGAACGTTTTTAATGTTGTTAGAACCCGTTGTTGAATAACGGCAATGGCCGATGGCGGTGCGCCCCTTAAGTTCGCGTAGCGACCGGCCGTCAAAGGCATCTTCCAACAGTCCCAAATTTTTAATGATGTGGACGTTGCGGCCATCATAGGTGGCTATACCGGCGGCCTCCTCGCCACGGTGCTGAAGGGCATAGAGCCCCAAAAAGGCGATTTCAGCCGCTTCCTTATGATTAGAAACACCTATAATGCCGCACATGACACATTTCCTCCCACCCTGTAGTATTCCTGCAGAGACTGAACCGTCAACTCCTTGGTCCTGCAGGTCTCCATACCGTTAACCGCCTCGCGCGCACCCTGGATCGTCGTGATACAGGGGATATTGTGCAAAATAGCTGCAGCGCGAATAAAGCGCATGTCATACTGACTGCCTTCCCCTGATGGTGTGTTGACAATAAGGGCGATAGCGTTTTGCTCAATAAGCGTCATCAGATTCAATATGTCCCCCCCGCCCTGATCGTAGCGGCCAACCTCTTGAACCTCAATAGCGTGGGCCCGTAGGGCCTTGGCCGTGCCACGGGTCGAGACAAACAAAAACCCCAGGCGTTCAAATCTCTTGGCGATAGAGACAATCTCCCGCTTGTCTTCATCGCGCACGCTTAAGAAAATCTTGCCTTCCTTCGGCAGGCTCTGGCCAGCGCTGATCTGTGATTTAACAAAGGCCTCGCCAATCGTTGCGCCAATACCCATCACTTCACCAGTCGATTTCATCTCAGGCCCTAAGACGATGTCCACACCAGAAAATCGTGAAAAAGGCAACACGGATTCCTTGACCGAGACATGCCTTAGCTGCTCTATAAGTTTATCTGAAAGATGGTATTTAGACAATGGTTCACCCACCATGACCTGGGCGGCGATTTTAGCGAGCGGAATCCCCGTTGCCTTGCTCACGAAGGGAACCGTGCGTGAGGCTCGGGGGTTAACCTCCAAGACATAAATACGCCGACCCTTAACGGCAAATTGGATATTCAAAAGACCGATGACCCCGATCGCCTTAGCGAGCCTGCAGGTGATCTCCTTAATCTGGGCGATGATGGTCTCTCCTATTGTCGTCGGTGGCAGGACACAGGCGGAGTCCCCGGAATGGATACCAGCATTCTCAATGTGCTCCATAATCCCCCCCACAAAGGTCTCTTGACCATCTGAGATGGCATCCACATCTAATTCAATAGCATCATCGATAAATTTGTCAATCAAAATTGGATGGCCGGCAGACACCTCCTTGGCCTCGTCGATAAACTGGAGCAATCTTGCCTCCTCGTAAATAATCTTCATGGCGCGGCCGCCCAAGACATAGGAAGGCCGTGCCAGAACAGGGTAACCAATCCGACGGGCGATTTGAACAGCCTCCTTTACAGAACGGGCTGAGCCATTGGCCGGCTGATTCAAGCCCAAAGACTCAATTAATCTAGCAAATTTTGCGCGATCTTCTGCAAGGGCGATCGACAAGACACTGGTGCCAACAATGGGCACGCCGGCCTCCTGGAGACGCTGGGCCAAATTGAGCGGTGTCTGACCGCCAAGCTGAACAATCACGCCATCGGGCTTTTCTACGTCCACAATATTCATCACATCCTCGAAGGTCAATGGCTCAAAATACAACCGGTCGCAGATATCATAATCGGTCGAGACCGTCTCCGGATTAGAATTAACCATAATCGTGGTGTACCCCAATGATTTCAGGGCAAAAGAGGCGTGCACGCAACAGTAATCAAACTCAATGCCCTGGCCGATGCGGTTAGGACCTCCACCTAAAATGATAATCTTTTTTCCCTTGGGCGCGGCGCAGGCCCTCTCAATCTGTAAGACCGCCTCGTCTTCGGTTTCGTATGTTGAATAAAAATACGGTGTGTACGCCTCGAATTCCGCCGCGCAGGTATCGACCAATTTAAACGTCGTGATGACCCCTGCTTCTTTGCGCAAGGCCCGCACCGCGGTCTCGCGCAGGTTCATGACCTGCGCCAACTGCGCGTCGCTAAAACCATATTCCTTGGCCTTACGTAACAATGCCGTGGAGAATATCGATTTCCCCCTAATGGCATTTTTTATCAATTCGTTTTCCAAGTCTAAAATTTGGGCGATATGGGCGATAAACCATGGGTCGATCTTGCTCAACCGCGCCACTTCCTCAATGGTCCAGCCCTTCTGTAAGGCGTATTTGACATAAAAAATCCTCGAGGCGTTAGGCTCGACCAACCGCTGACGAATCTTTTCATCAGAAATCGTTTTATAATCCAACTTATTGTCGAGGCCCGTGTGACCGATCTCAAGCCCACGCAAGGCTTTTTGCAAGGCCTCTTTAAAGGTGCGGCCGATGGCCATCGTCTCTCCAACAGATTTCATCTGCACGCCCAAGATATCTTTGGCTTCCGGGAATTTCTCAAACGTAAAGCGGGGGGCCTTGACCACGCAATAATCAATCGTTGGCTCGAAGGAGGCCGGCGTCTCACGGGTAATGTCATTCTGGATTTCGTCTAAGGAATATCCGACGGCGAGCTTGGCAGCAAATTTGGCAATGGGGAATCCCGTTGCCTTACTGGCCAAGGCGGAGCTACGCGATACCCGCGGGTTCATTTCAATTACTACCATGCGTCCATCAATAGGATTAACCGCGAACTGAATGTTGGAACCACCGGTCTCAACGCCCACCTCGCGGATAATAGTGATCGCCGCATCACGCATGGCCTGGTATTCGCGGTCCGTCAAGGTCTGGGCCGGGGCGACCGTAATGCTGTCACCGGTGTGCACGCCCATCGCGTCGAGATTTTCAATGGAACAGACAATAACCACGTTGTCTTTATAGTCACGCATCACCTCGAGCTCATATTCTTTCCAACCTTCGATAGATTCTTCGATCAACACCTCATGGATCATGCTACACTCCAATCCCAACGACGCGATGCGCTCGAGTTCTTCAATGTCGCGGGCAATCCCCCCCCCGGTGCCGCCTAAAGTAAAGCTGGGGCGGATAATCACGGGAAGTCCTATACCGTGGGCTGCCTGGCGCGCCTCCGCTAAATTATGGGCAAACGCACTGCGGGGCACAGCTAACCCTGCCTTTAAAACGCACTCTTTAAACTGCTCACGGTCCTCGGCCTTTCGGATCACCTGATAATCAGCACCCAGCATCTTAACGTTGTATTCCTGCAGGACACCACCTTCATGGAGCTTCATGGCAAGATTGAGCGCTGTCTGACCGCCAAGGGTAGGCAAGATCGCATCCGGACGCTCTTTCTTGATAATATATTCAATGAATTCAGGGGTCAGAGGTTCGATATAGGTATGGTCGGCAAATTCCGGGTCGGTCATAATCGTTGCCGGGTTGGAATTAGCTAAGACTAGCTCATAGCCTTCCTCCTTGAGCGCCTTGCAGGCCTGGGTCCCGGAATAATCGAACTCGCAGGCCTGGCCAATCACAATGGGGCCAGATCCTAATAGCAAAATTTTCTTAATGTCTGTGCGTTTAGGCATGGCGGTAAATTCTTATAGGTGACCTTATGTCTTAGGGTCTCGGCGATCTTTCATCATTTCGATAAAATACCCAAACAAATACTGCGCGTCATGCGGACCGGGCGCCGCTTCCGGATGGTGCTGGAACGAAAGGACTGGATATTTCTTGTGACGAATTCCCTCGAGCGTCTGGTCGTTTAAATTCATGTCCACCATCTCTATATCTGATGCCGGTAGACTAGAAATATCAACGCAGAATCCATGATTCTGGGAGGTAATCCCGATACGATTGCCCAATAAATCTTTCACCGGGTGATTCGCGCCATGATGACCGAATTTAAGTTTGTACGTCCTTGCGCCCAGGGCAAGACCCAGGATTTGATGCCCCAAACAGATCCCAAAGATTGGCAGTTTTCCTACACATTGCCGGACGGTGTCGATGACATAGGAGACCGCTGCCGGGTCGCCAGGACCATTGGAAATAAACAATCCGTCTGGCTGGATGGCAGCAATCTCTTTTATCGTCGTGTTGGCTGGAAACACATGCACCTCACAGCCCAATCGCTCCAGGATGCGCAGGATGTTACGCTTCATGCCACAGTCAATGGCCGCAACCTTATAGCGTATCGTCTGTTGTCCATCATCTCTAACCTGCGACGCCTGCCCCCAGACATATTTTTCCTTGGATGTCACTTCTTTGACCCAGTCGCTTCCCTCCATCGCAGGCAGCCTATCTAATTTGCGGGTCAAGCTCTTGGGATCAAAATCTTGGGTGGAGATCATGCCTTTCATGGCCCCCCGCACGCGCAAATGTCTCGTGAGGGCGCGGGTATCCACACCTTCAATAGCTAAAATTTGATTTTCCTTAAGATAATCGATGAGGCCTTGGGTGGCGCGATAATTGGAATAGTAACGGCAGAACTCTTTGACGACAAAACCCTTGACGTAAATCCGATCGGATTCCACATCCTCCTTATTAACGCCATAATTGCCGATCAAAGGATACGTCATCACCACAATCTGACCGGCGTAGGAAGGGTCGGTCAAGACCTCCTGATAACCGGTCATGGCCGTGTTGAAAACAACTTCGCCCGCACTCTCTCCATTGTCGCAGATGGCCTGACCCTCAAAAAAGGCGCCATCTTCTAAGAATAAAATTGCCCTGATCATGCAATAAAATTACTAAGACTAATCGAGGATTAATTAAGGTGGGGTGCCTTCGTGCAGCCTCGCTCAATATAGCATCTTATATGTTTTTGTCAATACCTCGTTTTCGAAGGAAATAATACGGCAGATAATAAATCAAAAGGGAGGCAATCAGCACCAATTCCAATCCCGCGATATACCACGGCCAGGGGCCTAGATAATCGAGAATAGAAGTCTGGGAGGGTTTGCGGCAAAGGTAAAGATAATTTGTCTTGAACAGCCAGTTAAAAATGGCAACGAACGCGGCATAGAGATTAGTCACGACCCACACGCGGACAACCGAATGAAACGTAATGGGTCGCCCTAAGCCAGCTGAAAGGAAAACCACTCCCACTAAAATACAGCCGTGGGTGAGAAAAAACTTGAAGTAAATGTATTCTGGGAATGTCACTTTTAAATCCGGCGTCAGGACCGCCTGTAGCGTCCCGGCCAATCCCCAAAAATAAGCCAGATCCCAGACCCAGGGTGTGTAACGCAATAATGAATAAACGGTTGCAAGAATGGCTAAATCACAGATCTGTAGCGGCAGGCCCCAGGCATAGTGCCACACACCTTGGACCATCACGGCGCCGATAAAAATAATCTCATTTGCCAGAAGGACAACGGCCAGAAAGATACTCAAGGGTTTGACCCAACGATCTAAAGACGGGCAGCGAGCGATAAAAACATACAACAAGGCAACAGTAGAAATAACAGCAAGGGTCGCTAGATGCGTGACGCCAAAAGTCTTAAAGTCCTGCTGCGGGGTGATCACTTGACTTGACCGGTTTCAATAATCTCTTTAAAAACATACGCGCTCGGCCGGATACGGCGTTCGAAAGTCTTGTAATCCACCTCAATCAATCCAAAGCGCGGGCCAAATCCCCGATCCCATTCAAAATTATCCAACAGCGACCAATAGAGATAGCCCTGCACCCGAACTCCTTCAGCCAGCGCCTGGTTGACCCTCTTGAGATGTTCAACGATAAACCGCGCCCGGTGGTGGTCGTCTGTTTCTGCCGTGCCATTCTCAGTAATAAGGATTGGTCTGTCGTATTTTTTCATCCAACGTAAAACCTCTAGCAATCCATCAGGATAAGACCCCCAGCCCATCTGATTGACATGCTGGGCATGGTGATGCACCAGGTTACAGTTATCGCCCCAAGGCCCTAGGGCCTTGGTACGATCGTTACTAACAAATTCTCGTTCGTAATAATTGACGCCAATAAAGTCCAGCGCTCTTTTAATTCCATCCAGAAAATAGACATTTACCATGTAATGGCGCCACCACACATGGGCGGAACACAAGAGATTCTGCGTTTGTGGACAAACATAAAAAGGCCGCAGATTGTGCGCGATCCCAACGATGGGCCTTGGGCCCCCCTCATAAACTTCGTGGATGACCCTATATGCCATTGTATGGGCAGCGATTGCCTGGCGCAAGACCTTGATCGTCTTAGGAAACGACTTTTGCCCTGGCGGCCATCGGCCGACAAGATAACCATAATATGCCAAAATAACCGGTTCGTTGAGGGTAATCCAGCAATACACCTTCTCTTTAAAGACACTGACAATTTTTTCTACATAACGAGCAAACCATTGTACGGCCTTAGGGTTCAACCAGCCACCTTCTTGGGCAAACCATAAGGGATTGGTAAAATGATGCAACGTGATAATAGGCATGATGCCTTTGGCAAGAAGCGAATCAAGGACATGGCCGTAATGACTAATAGTCTCGTCATCAAACATCCCCTCCCTGGGCTCAACACGGCTCCATTCTATTGAAAATCGGTGGGCACGGTGGGAAAGGCTCTGGGCCAGGGCGAAGTCGTGGTCGAATAATTCATAATGACGCGTTGCCTCACCGGACTTATCCGAAAGACGGCCCTCCTTTTCCCATTGCCACCAGTCATTATGGATATTATTGCCTTCAACCTGGTGGCTGGAGGTCGCTGTCCCCCATAAGAAATTTTGAGGAAAAGATGATTTCACACTGGGGCTGGCTGGAAACTTCAAATCTATATACCCTATCCATACAAAAAATATGTGCCAAAATTTACTTAGCCGTTACTTCTGTCATCCACTTCAAATAATCCTTGTTGCCACTAATGATCGGCAGGGCAATGATCTCGGGTACTTCGTAGCTGTGCAGGGCCTTGATGGTCTGGATAATCTTGGAGAAATGCCGGCGCGGGGCCTTTAAAATCAATAGTACTTCCTGACAACGATCCACCTTTTCTTTCCAGCGAAAGATCGACTGAACTCCCAGGATGATATTGGCGCAGGCGATCAATCGGTCCGCCACTAATCTTTCGGCAATACTATTGGCCTGTGCTTCGTCTTTCGCGGTTACAAAGATAACGAGGTGCATTCTCAAACCCTCCTTTAAGTTTTTAACATCATAAGCGAAATCATCCGCCCGGCTGCCTCTCCCTGTCGTCGATATGAAAAATACATTATCGTACAACAGGTGCAGAGACCGGAGTCAAAAATATTATGGGCATCTACCCCTGCCGTCACCAGTTGGTTCTTGTTGGCCTGGGGCAGATCCAGAAAATATCCTTCCTTGCGCTTCGTCATTTCCCTTGAAAAACTTTCTTGCAAATGCGCAGCGACCCGATAACAGCAAGGCCGGATCGCGGGCCCAAGACCCACGCGTAAATCCTGCGGACAGGAATTCCAATGCCGACGAAAAAACTGCACGGCCTGCACGGCAATTTGCTGGCGTGTCCCCCGCCATCCGGCATGGATGATCCCTATTGCCTCCTGTTGCGGGTCATACATAAAAATCGGCAGACAATCAGCGGTGCGCACTGTGATGGGCAATCCGCCAATGTTGGTTAAAATGCCATCGGCCTCATCCCAGACGGCCTTTTTTCTCCTAAGGCCCTTGGTCGCCAAAATAATCCTATCCCCGTGAACTTGCCGGGTTACAAAAACCTCCGGCAATGGAAAACCCAACTGACGCGCAAGAAATCTCTTCTGCGCTTGGTTTAAGGCAGGCGGTTTATCGGGCAGACGAAAATTCATACTGCGATCGGTTGTCAACGTCACGACATGGGGCGGAAAAAACTCATGGAAGGACCATATCATCGTCCATCGACTCCTGAGAGACAGGCGCAGTTCTCTTTTGAATCAATATTAATTGATCGCTAGAAGACAGTCCCTCAACGTCTTTGAGTCGGCGCTCAATGGTGCGGGATTTACGCGTGGCCAACTCGATTTCATCACTGGCCTGCTTAAGGCGTATGTGTGTCTTGTCCAAGATGTCACCAAAACGCACGAATTCCTTTTTTACATCGCCCAAGAGCTGCCAGACCTCGCTCGCTCGTCTTTCCACGGCCAAGGTGCGAAAACCCATCTGCAGAGAATTAAGAAACGCGGCGATCGTGGTTGGGCCCGCCAGGCTTACCCGAAATTCCCTCTGCAGCTGCTCGCAGAGTCCCGGCCGGCGCAGGACCTCGGCATACAGGCCTTCAATAGGAAGGTACATAATAGCAAAATCCGTCGTCCGTGGGGGGTCAATATATTTATCCCGTATTTTCTTAGCCTCAGCCTTGATTCTATTTTCAATGGCCCTTTCCCATTCCTCGATCGCGGTAGCATCGGATGTGTCCTGCGCCTGCAATAGACGCTCATAATCCTCTTTGGGAAATTTGGCATCGATAGGGATATACACCGCCTGGTCGTCGCGGCCAGGCAATTTAATAGCGAATTCCACCGTCTCCCGGCTCCCCTGTTTGAGGATCACATTGCGCTCGTATTGTTCGCTAGTCAACAACTGCTCTAGCAAATTGCCCAACTGGATTTCTCCCCAGGTCCCACGGGTCTTTACGTTCATTAAAACTTTTTTTAAATCCCCCACACCCGAGGCAAGGCTGTGCATCTCGCCTAAGCCAGCATGGACCTTCTCCAGGCGTTCGCTCACTATCTTAAAAGATTCACCTAAACGTCTTTCCAGCGTGGAATGAAGTTTTTCATCCACTGTCTCGCGTATTTTATCAAGTTTCTGGCTGTTATCTTCCTGCATTGCCTTTAAACGGTTTTCAACGGCATCGCGAAGACGTTCAAGCTTTTCCTCATTCATCTGCGTCAAGAGCAAAAGTTGTTTCGTAAAGGCATCGATCGCCTGGGTGGATTCCCGACGGTTGGCAGCCATTTCCTCGCGCACGATATGCTCGAGACGATTGGCTTCTCTGCGCTGCGTGAATTCCCACATTAAGAGAAGAACCCAGAGAATGGCATTAAGTATGAGTAGAGTTGTGAGAAGCACAAAAATGACCTTCGGAATTTGGTTTATGGTCTCTTGATTAAAAAGTTAAGTTCATTATACCCACGGCCCGCTAGACTGTAAAGCGACAATTCATCTCCCAACATCCCAACAAATTCCTTCTTACCATCAAACACGGGTCAAAAAATTCCCGGCCAAACCGTCGAAGATGTGTTATACTTATTTTAGTTAAAGATACAATATCTGTTCTTTACCAATCTAAAAGGGTAAACTATTCGAAAGGATAGGGCTCCTACTTACGCTCCCATATTTAAATATGGAAATGTAGTAGGGCTCTGCGAGGCTAAGGGTAAGGCACCTTAGTGCGTAGCAGAGACAAAACCTTGAGTCTAAAGCTCGCGAAAGTGAGCTATGATTGTCGGGTTACCGTAACCTTTATGTAAGGTTCCGTTAATAGTCATCTTCCAATGCCCCCTTTCGAAGAGGGTTTCTACTTGAAGAAAGGAGGATTAGGAAGATGAAGAGACTGCTTATCGCGGGTATTTTAACTGCAATCATGGCATTGACCAGCGAAGTAGCCATGGCCTCAGTGACCCAGTCAATCGCCTATAAAATTTCAGTAATCATCCCTGAACATGTTGGGATAACCACCAACCAGGTAGCCACCGGGCGGCTGAAGAATAGAATCGAGGACAATCAAAGAATCGTGCAGCACACCTATCGCAACAATCAGCCTATTGTCCTTGAAACCATTGTCCTTAAGTGACCGCCCTCACCTCTGTGTCACCGGTACATTAAAGATGTAGGTCGTTCCCTCCACAATCTCAATTTTGTTTTTAATCTTAATGAGTGGGAGATATTCAAGGGGAAGCGAGCTAACATCCAACCGGATCAAATGTCTCCCAGGTACAATATCATTGAAGGTGAATACCCCCGCATAATTACTCATCACTTCTTCTTGATCATCCAAGATCATCTTGACCTTGGCTATGAGGATCTCAGCCGGATCCCATTTGCCGTTGCGATTCTTATCAAAATAAACCACTCCGTGTATCTTGGAATGGGTCATGAAACCAAAATTGACTACTTGAGGCATGTGCGCAACAATCTCGACCGTTTCCAAAAGTGGCCCAACAGCCGTGAATCCTTCTAAAAAAGTATCGGTGGCGACCCCTACCCTTACGCTCTTGGCGTGGACCCGCGCATGATATCTGCCATACTGATTAGTCGTCACGACCTCATCCCCGACATTAATCTTGACGCCCGGGATTCCTGGTTCATTTCTCTCGCGTTTATTATTGCTGTTTAAATCCTTGAATACAGTCCCCCCAACCTCTCCTGTGGGGTTCCAGTGAAATGGCAGCTCCCAGGATGACTTA
Organism: Planctomycetales bacterium; assembly: GCA_005239675.1. Lineage (GTDB taxonomy): Bacteria > Omnitrophota > Gorgyraeia > Zapsychrales > Zapsychraceae > UBA10015. The sequence continues at coordinate 5,607 of SBBO01000018.1, read as the reverse complement.
ACACCAAAACGGATGTCGGCCTCATGAAAGGCCGTGTTCCGAGGGCTCTCAGCCCAGACATTGCGCATGCGTCCATCTATAAAGAATTCAAAATCTTCGGTGGGATGATAAAATAATCTAATGTTTCCGGTAATCGAATCTTCCCCCGCCAAGAAACTGTGAGAGGCCTCGGTATCCTCTTCGTTGCGGTACGAAAATCCAGAATTAATTGACCATGCCGATGACAATTCCCTTGCATAATTCAATCCTGTGTTAAATACGTACGGGTTAAGGTGATCACGAGAAAAAATTTCCGCAAGCCATGAATATTCATATTGGAAGGAGTAAGATAAATTTCTTATGAGCGGCAGCCGAAATCCGGCAGTCACCCCGTAGCGATCAAAGTCCGAGCTTTCGTTAAGTTCAAAACGGCTGCGCTGATAGGAATTCCCAATAAATGTTGATAAAGTCTTATTGGAAATCAATCTAAAACTTTGATCATAGGTGTTATTAACCGTGATATTCTCCCGAGGGGAGATGAGACCTGGCGTATCCACATAAAACAACGAAGTGCGCCACCCTGCCGTGGCCGACAAAGGGACATGGGCCGAAGAAGACCAGTCAAGATTTAAGACATCCATACGGTCAGGGTTAAAGAGAAACCGATCGCGATAAAAATCTAAATTGGAATTAAAGCGCACCTTCTCCTGATTCAGATTATAAATCACATTCCCCCCAATCTCTCCCCGACCCGATGGGAAGCCGGTCACGGTCGCAAAATCCTTTTCAATATTACGAAAATTAATCTTAAGGTTGGATTGATAATCGCCGAATTCGGCCATGACCAAATCAGCAATCTCCTCCTCGTCCGAGGCAATTTCTCCTGAGAGATTGAGCTGATCGAACGTGTGCCGTGCCTCTAATGAATACACCCGCTCTTTGAGCAAGGGATCGCGCGCTGGGCCATACCCGCGGGCGTAATTAACAGCATATTGATGTCTTTCCTCAGGAAAAAAGGTGACCCGCGCGCCCTCGAGAAATGATGCCCGTTCCTCCAGCACCCCGGGAGAAACGAAACCAAAGGTTGCGCGATCCTTGCCCCACAGGAGGCTATAATCGATTTTCTCTTCAAAGGCCTTGGCCTCCAATAGGGCGCCACGAAAATATTTTCCAGGAAGCGTTAAGGCAGAAAATCTCTTTGCAGTATCAAAACCACGAATAGTAAAATCCTGAAAATTCCCAATCTGACCATCGGTTAATCCAACGGCGTAACTGGTGACCTCCGTCGATTCTTTGAATTTATTGAACAAGGCATAGGTATCGAACTGCCCGTAAGGGGTCTCTCCTTCAACAGCGGTCCATTGCAAAAAATGCAGATTCCGGCGTTCGAGGCGAGGAAGGGAATTACCCAAATAAAATGAATTCCAGTCAGCATTATAGCGGAACCGCCAAGGCTTAGCATATTCTTCGATCGTCTCCGGCGGCGATTCCTCAATGGCGGTGAGTTGACTGGCAAAAATCACACGAACATAAAAAGTCCATCGACCTCGAATGTCCCATACATGAAAGGATGTTGTCCCCCGATTAAGGGCCCTGACCTTAATCTGATCCTTGTCCAAACGCTCCACCTCAATAAAGCCAGGGGTGATCACTAAATATCTTGAAATGTCCTGTCCTTGTAAGATGACCGATTTGTTCAATTCAATATCAAGGTTTATTTTAGTTCGCGTGGTCCAAAGCGTGTCATCCAATTCTATCCGTCGCTGATCTTGGCTAATTGCAATATCGCTCTTGTTAGCCGTTATTACTTCCTCAGGTCGAGCCTTGGTATATTGGCGCACGATCCGTTGGGGGATCTTCCAGCCATAAGTGTCAAAATGCTCAGTGGTTATGCCTTGCCCTTTCTTGATAAGCGACGCGGCCTCAATCAAGGCGCGGGCAATGCGTCTTTTTTTTAATTTCTTCAGAGAATTTAAATAAGCAAGGGGTTCTCTGGGGACAGGATCGGTATAATGGGCAAGGCTAAAAAAGACCATCGCCTTCCTGAAATTATTCTGGCACATGGCCGCCTTACCAAGATCCATGAGCTCTTTGTAAGAAGAATGTTCGTCCGCAGATAAATGGCTAAAAGAGGAAAATAGGATGGATGCGGCAAGAAAGAAAATAATGTGGATCTTGGACATAGTTTCGTCCAATCATCAATCTCTCAGTTCTTTGATCATGAGCGCCCCGGTGGCATCTTTACTAAAATCGGCTTCCTTGACCAAGGTATCTCCCTTACCTAGATCGAAGGTCATAACGAGTGTGTAGTGACCGGCTGGCAGCTGCGGTGAGATCTTCACTGCAAAAACTGATTTGGCCTGGGGCGGCAAATAAAATTTACCGATGCTCCCACGATCAAGAACCAAACCGTCGCTGTTCATCACATAATAAACCGCGTCCACAACGAGAATCACATTGCCAGAGTTTAAAAAGTCTCCGGCGATCTTCTTGTCCTCAAGGCCAAGATTGACTTGGGCGGCCCTTGATTGATTTTCGGTTTCTAAGAAGAATAAACACCCCACGCGGGTGATCAAATTAATCCCGGTCTGGTCTTTCACGTTTTGCCCCGATCGTTCGAAGAAAAGAACGCCGTAATAACCACCTGAGGCCACCCGTGGAATCTTGACCGAATAGCTGATCTTCTTTCTGGCAAATGGCCCTAAAGTAAAATCCGCTGGAAAAAAATTAGTAAATTTGCTAATCGAGTTAGCATTGGTTGCCGCTGGAGAAAATTCCTTCTTTCCATCAAAGGGCGCCACATAGACAAAGTCTTCCCAATAGGCACGCACATTGATCGTCTGATCCGAAGTATTGTGCACACTGATCGTATTAGTAATCGTATCGCCTCTTTTTCCTGACAAATTTAATTTTCCCTCTTCAATCAGGATCTGGGCCTGGGCCAGGGAGGCTGGGTTCAAGACAGCAAGAAAACCAAAAAAGATTAACGATCTCCTCATATATCGCATCAAGCCTTCCTCCCGGTATCTTCTAGTCAGCGAATACACGGCCTATTGACCTTTGCACAACTAAAGAAATTAAGGAAGTCAATATTAAGCAAAGGTCGCTATACCCCTGCTTACCTTATAAAATTATAGAAGAAGCAGGGACGTCCCAACTTCCTCTGAAATGTTTAAAGCTAAGTTAGGGTTGGTCTTCCATAATTCCATAAGTCAAGGAAAAGACCAATGGGATTCCGACCTTCCTTAAGAGGGGTAAGGTCTTCAATAAGGCAAGCTGACGCCTCGGCTGGCGCCTCGGCTGGCGCCTCGTAAGACGGATAAGTAATAGAAAACGGAGACCTGGCCTGCACCATGTCCCCGTCCTCTTGGGCAGTAGTGATCACTTAAGCTGTTTAAGGTAACGTCGCGGAAACAAGCAATGTCCCGTCGTATGTACCCCCACTGTCTGCGTTACTAAACACCTCAGCCCCGCTTGGATCTGGAAAAGACGCATTCGGATCCCCGGTGACAATGCCCAGATATACTCTTAGAAAACCCCCTGTAATCTCAGAAGCAGCAATATTCTCTCCTGATGATAGATCACTAAGAAGTTTTTTAGGGCCATGACCGGTTAGACCAGTTTCCGTTGTCCCTGCGACCTTAACGAAAGTGGCTGTTGCTTTCTTTCCTAACCCATTTCCTCCAGTGGAACTGTTAGGATTGGCCCCTTCAGTATAAGTCAGGGTTACATTCGGTGTACCAGCACCACCCTGGGAAGCTAGATCAACGACAAAATAATGATCCGGTAAATAGATCCCATTGGTGGCATTGAAAGTAAGCGAGCCAAAACTAAGCGCTAATCCGTTAACCGCTGTAAAAATAGGAGTGCCCGTGGAATTGACGGAAAACGCGTTGATCGCTATGCTGGTTGCGGGAGGCACTGAGGCACTGAGCGTAAATGTCTTTACGCTTTGGGCAAAACTTGGACTGATTGAATACAACAACACACCTAAAAACACTGCTACTGATGTAATGATAGGATTCATCTTGTCCCCCTTTCGCAAGAAACGCCCTCCGAATACTGAAACCTTGAGGTTCATTTATTGTTATTACTTTTCCCCTAATGAATAAACGATGGCTGTTGAATAATCTCCTGCCTCCATCTCAGGTGAACCCCCCAGCTGATAGATTACCATAAATTCTGACGAAGATCCCTTATTATCTGAATAAAAAATCGGCGACTCACCCAAGGGTGCCTCTCTAAATTCTGAAAATGGCACATTGCCTGGCTTATGATTGGCCATATCTTGTTTCATGATGAGCAATCCTTGCGGTATCTGGACGCCCTTCTCATTCGTCAAAGGACCAGCAATGTTTTGAGTGACGATATAGGGCTTGCCCAGATTGGACTGAACCGCGACCCTTACCTCTTTAAACTGAGGAACCTGAGCAGAGTGCAGGCCTTGGAACCGCATGCCTCCCGGAGGATATTGCACATCCAACTTGAAAGCCGGGCGCACGGCAAGCTCGAGATCCAAATCCATGAGCTGTTCGCCTAAAGAGGATTCGACCATATATCTTATTTTCCCCCGATAGATTCCAGCCTTTTGTTCCGCGAAGGCCGCAGAATTGACAAGAAACGTCTGTGTAAAACTGTCTTCACTTTCGCTGGTAGAATACAACAAAATTCTCTTATGCTCCAAATTGACCGGGCCGGGAACGAACGATGTGTTGCTTCTCCCGCCGGAGACACCAAACTGCACAATGCCTACGGAGGCCTCTTCGTTAAAATCATCGCGCGGAAACTCGATGATATCTTGATAAACCTTGAGCTCTTGGTCTGTGTTGCCTGAGATATGAAATCTGACGAAGCCTTCATGACCCGATGACCACTCGGGCTCCAGGCGGACCAGATTCTTTCCGTGCGAGGCCTCACTCGTAACGGAGAGATTGTTTTCAACATCAAGATAAATATTCAGGAAGGCATCCTCTCGTCCTGCCCCATTGATCTCCCGAACCGTGTATTGGATCTTACCAAAAAAACTCCCTGAGGCCTTAACCGGATTGATCACGTAAATTACAGTGATTGAGTCACTGTCACCATTGGGGTTGGAAGTGTAAATGAGTTGTTCCCCTAATCCCATGGATTCTTTATCCTGAAGATAAAGAGAACCGGCGGTATTCGAACCCGTTAACGTATACGCGGCCAAGGCGTTATGGCCAAGGGGGATGCCTTGTTCGTTGACCAGCGGCTCAATTAACCGCTGGACCAACTGATACTGCGTGCCGTTGCTCGAGTTAATCCGCACCCGAACTTCTTTATTGCTCAGCTGAGAAAGATCAAACTTACCAAATCTTATACTTGTCCCCCCCTCAATAGGGTTGAGACTTAGAGTTAAAGCTGCGAAAGAATCAACCGAGGCAAGGAACAAAAAGACAATAATTATACAAAAAACTTGGCGCTCTCGACCAACAAACCCTGCGGCATGAGACATAATTGTATTTTATGTTATATCATTGAAAATATCTAGTTAAAAATGGAGATTGCACGGGAATGGGATAATAGATTGTTACCCCCTAAAAAAGCTTTTAATTTTTACAAAAGAAACGTTTGAAAAATTAAAGAACGAACTGGCTATCTATCAGC
>SBBO01000005.1 GCA_005239675.1 Planctomycetales bacterium | reverse complement strand
GGCGTATTCCTTTCCATTTAAAGATTGGTCTCTTTTTTGGAAGAATACGCCCTTTTTATTGCTTGTAAACATATTTACACAATTTAGTGTACATTACCTCCTCATTTTCTTAAGTGACGCGGATATCCCCCTAAATCGGCAAGGGGCAAGGAAAATTCCCTTCGCGTAGAAACTGTCGGATCGCCCCAGCGCTTAGACGCGCCTTAGCCTCGAGAGCCTCTTGCGTATTAAAGGCATTGTGAGGGGTTAGTAAAACATCTTCTCTTTTTTTGAGCCCTAGTAAAATTTTGACTTGCGCATCTGTAACACGCCGGTGCCCTCTTAGAGAATCAGCCACGATATCCTCCCGGTCAAATACATCCAAACTTAATCCGTCTAATATACCCTGCTCCAAGAGTCTTTTTAAATCCTTAATCGGCGATATCTCGCCACGGCCCACATTGATAAAAATGGTCCCCTTTTTTACTTTACTCAACGCATCATAATCTAGCATACCCTTGGTCTGGTCGGTCAAGGGACAAGAGCAAAAGACCACATCAGCCCATGGCAGGCCTTTTGCCAACGCAACATAAGTAAGCCCCTTGTGCCGGCGGATAGGATCTACCCCCCTTGCTTCCATGCGTAGTGCCTGAACAATATCTACGATCTCGACGCCAATGTGTCCGACGCCGACAACCAACGCACGGCGACCGCGGCACTCCAGGCCGGTCAGGCCGTCACGGGAAAATGTCTCAAAAGACGCTGTCTGTTTTTTGAGTCTGCGCCAGAGCGCCATCATCGACAAGACCGCTTGTTCGGCAACTGCTCGCGAACAATATTTATCAATATACCCGCAAGCAATGTCTTTGCCAGCCGCTCGGCAATAAGCGACGAGATGATCATAGCCTTGACTGCGCGTCAATATCCCGTTTAACTCTCTGGCCCACGACAAAGGAATCCGCGACTGCGTCCTTATGCTGATCAATTTGGACGGTGCCTGCGGCTCGTTATACCCTTGAATGGTTCTATCCATAAAGCGCGTCCGGATACTGGACGGCAGATATCGCTTAAGCGTCTTTCTCTCCTCCTCAAAGACTTCGTAAAACACCACATCTAGCATTTTTATCCTTACAAGGCCATCAAAGGACCGGCCAAAGACGGACTTTCTCTTTGTACTATCCTGGAAAGAATGACAAAAGGATACGAAAGCGAGGAAAATAAACTGTAATTGCCTATTCGCTGCTGTTTATCAGTGTTATGGGATGGGAATCGTGTTGACCGGATTGCATATTAGGTATTAAGTGGTGTGGCCGTACTTTAAGTAATGATTCACCACGCCCTCTGCAACAAGCCCCTCATTTATTAGTTGTTGCAAATTATCTTTTAGCATATGCATTCCCTGAAGTCGCCCTGTCTGCAGGAGATTTCCCATCAGTTCATACTTGCCTTCCCGGATAAGATGCTGCATGGCTGTCGTATTCATCAAGAGTTCCGTGCCCAAGACAAACCCTGTTTTTTGTTTCCCGGGCAAGAGAACCTGAAACAATATGCTTAAAAGACATGACGATAGCTGTTGACGCACGGCCGGGGCATGCTCAGGAGGAGAAAAATTGACTAAACGTTCAATCGTCGAAATCGTATCCGGGGCATGGATCGTCGAGATCACCAGATGCCCTGTCTCAGCCGCCCGCATCGCGGCCATCAAGCACTCTTTAGTTAATATCTCTCCAATGCAGATCACATCCGGATCCTGACGCAAGACGCGTTTTAGCGCCTCGGCATAGGAGATCGTATCGCTGCCCAGCTCTCTTTGCTTGATAATGCTTCGACGGCTCTTTAAGGTATATTCAATAGGGTCTTCAATGGTGACCACCACCTTTTCTTGGGTCTGGTTAATATGCTCAACGATCGACATCATGGTGGTCGTCTTACCTGAGCTGGTTGTCCCAGCGATGAGAACGAGCCCTCCCTTTTCGCTACAAAAATGCTCCATGGTATCCACGGGTAATCCTAGTTCAGTGAATGATTTAATCATTGACGGGATACTACGCAAGACCGCCTCCACATAGCCGCGTTGACGGTGCATATTAATTCTAAAACGTGAAGACAAATCAGGGGAGAACGCAAAATCAAGCTCTTTGGTTGTCTCGAAGAACTGAATCTGCTCATTGGTTAAAAGAGGATACAGCATAGCCTCCACCTCGCCACCCTCGATAGTTCCCCTGGCCATGGGCAAAAGACGGCCGTCTTTACGCACCATCGGCGGACGACCGACCGTCAGATGGAGATCGGTTGCCCCTCCTTTAACAGCGCTATCTAAAAGGAGATACAAATCCATCTTCTCAATAGAAGTGGCAATCGCTATTCTGTCTTGTGTCTGTAGGTCAAAAAAGGATGCCCCGATGATATACATCTCCTTCTTATGACTAACGGCCTTGATCGAGATAACCTTTAATTGGCAAGAAATCGGTTTTGGCCGACTGGGCAGATAAATATCAATCAGCAAGACCTTCCCGATAGGATAAATCTGCTGAGAATAAAAGGCAACACCATCGGCACCTAAATCTTTAGTCACAATTTCCTTACCGGTGCCGGAGCGTTTTTCGTCGCTAGCCTCCCAACAAAGGATGGGAATGCTCACTTCCCGACGAATACCTCTGCGTTTTTCTGTATAATCCATTATCATCGATTAAACAGACCTATCCTTCCATGCCTCCCAGCAGCTACCATGACCATTGTAAATGTTTAGCGGGTACTCTATAAGGCAAACGACTTAATATCCTGCACATGATCTCCGTGCGAAAAAAGCCGTTCGTTTGCTCTATAAGCCTACGCCTTGGTTAATTAAAGCGTAATATATATGTTGCCTCTTGTCAATCTGTCTTCTTGTTATCTAGGGGGGCTAAAAGTGAACACTAGAAAATATCAAAGGCGATCATTTCTGGTGGGACACCCAGCGAATCGAGCATTTTTTGTACGGCAGCAATCATCACCGGCGGACCGCAAAGATAATATTCAACGGCCTCTGGCTCGGGATGGTTGTTAAGGTAATTCTCATAAACAACTTGGTGAATAAATCCCTTCGGTCCTGTCCAATTGTCTTGAGCTAAAGGCTCGGAGAGGGCCACCTGATAGGTAAAATTAGGAAAGTTCTTGGCAATATATTGAAATTCTTCGTCATAAAACATCTCTCGCTTTGAACGCGCGCCGTACCAAAAACCGACCTTACGGTCGCGGGTCTTAAGCGTATGAAATAAATGAAATAGATGACTGCGCATAGGGGCCATCCCCGCCCCCCCGCCAATATAGAGCATCTCGCGCTTGGTATCCTTGATGAGAAATTCTCCGAAAGGTCCACTGATTGTTACCTTATCTCCTGCTTTAAGATTAAAAATATAAGAAGAGGCCTTACCGGGAGGAAGCGACATCTCCCTGGGAGGAGGCGTTGCAATGCGGACGTTGAGCATCACGCGGTTACCTTCGGCCGGATGATTGGCCATTGAATACGCACGAAAGATTGGTTCCTCACTAACGGATTTCAAATCCCAGAGCTTATACTTATCCCAATCCGGCCGATATTGTTCTTCCACCATAAAATCTTTAAAGCTAATATGGTGCGCTGGAATGTCAATCTGAATGTAACCACCAGCCTTAAACTTTAATTCTTGCCCTGGGGGCAGATCAACGACCAATTCCTTAATAAAGGTCGCGACGTTACGATTGGAACGTACGGTGCCCTCAAATTTCTGGATGTGAAAAACTTCATCCGGGATCCGGATCTTCATGTCGTTGCGTACCTTGACCTGACAGGCAAGGCGGTAATGCTCTTTCTGCTTCCTACGGTTGATCTGTCCGGTTTCGGTAGGCAGGATTTGTCCGCCGCCTTCCAGGACTTGGCACGTGCACAAGGCGCAGGTTCCTCCACCGCCGCAGGCTGAAGGGACAAAGATTTTATTATTGGCAAGGACGCTTAATAGGCTACCGGTGGCAGGAACGACTAAAGGACTGGGATCGTCATTGATAAAAATCTTACAATCGCCGACTTGGACGACCTTGGTCTTGATAACGGTAATGACAGTTACCAAAAAAATAATAATAGCGGTAAATACCGCCGTGCTTACTAAGACATACAAATACAGGGGCATCGTTTATAATCGAATCCCGGCAAAACACATAAAGCCGATAGACATTAATCCTGAAATGAACATAGTAATTCCCAGTCCCCGCAAGGGCGCCGGGATATTGGAATAGGCCAATTTCTTACGGATGGCGGCCATCGCGATAATAGCCAACGCCCAGCCGATCCCGCTGCCAAATCCAAAGACAACGGATTCCATAAAATTGTAATTGCGCTGGTCCATAAAAAGCGCGGCACCCAAGATCGCGCAGTTAACAGCAATCAAGGGCAAGAATATCCCCAGGGCGTTGTACAGGGCCGGCGAAAACTTCTCGACTAACATCTCGACGATCTGCGTCATGGCGGCGATGACCGCGATAAACGAAATAAAAATAAGAAAGCTTAAATCAACGCCATTTAGGTTTGCACTGACCCATTGCAACGCGCCCTTGGCCAAAAGAAAATTCTTCACGGCCCAGCAGATAGGCGTACAAATCGTCAAGACAAAGGTAACAGCGACCCCCAGGCCAATGGCAGTATCAATTTTCTTAGAGCAGGCGATGTACGAACAATTCCCCAGAAAAAAGGCCAAGAGGATATTCTCAACGAATATGGCCTTAATACCCAAATTGAGATAATGGACGACGTCCATGCCGCATCTCTCCTTTATGAATTTTCCTTATATCCAGAAATAGACCGCTGGATCCAGACCATAATCCCCAGAAGAAAAAACGCCCCTGGCGCCAAGACCATCATACCGTTGTTAACATAGCCTTGGGTGTACAACAATTCCGGAATCACCGGAATCCCCCATAATTTCCCGGAACCTAGGATCTCGCGGATTGCACCGATAGCAATCAAAATGGCGCTATACCCCACACCGTTGGCCAGGCCGTCTAAAAAGGACTTCCAGGGGGGGTTGCCCATGGCAAAGGCCTCCAGGCGCCCCATGACGATGCAGTTAGTAATAATAAGCCCTACAAAAACGCTCAACTGTTTGCTGACATCAAACATGTACGCTCGCAAGGCCTGATCAATGCTAATAACAAGTGCCGAGACAACCGTCAACTGGACAATAATCCGGATTTGAGGAGGAATATAATTCCGAATGATGGAAATAACCACATTGGATCCTGCCGTGACAAAAGTTAGCCCCAGAGACATAATAATAGCTGCCTTTAACTGGGTCGTGACGGCCAGCGCAGAACAAATCCCTAAGATCTGAAATGTGATCGGGTTGGTATCCCACATGCCGTCTTTGAGGATCTTTTGATTCTTACTGGAAAATAGCGCCTCAGCCATGCCCTTTTAACCTTTCCTTATTCTCTCTAGATAATGATTATACACCGTAATCCAATAATTTAAAAGCTCAGTGACGCCATTGCCGGTTATCGTTGCCGCCGTGATACCATCCACATGATAACTCAACGCCTCACCGCTAAGCTGGTCCGCGGCCTTGCCTTTAACTACCACTGTTGGGGTCAATCGGTGCTCTTTAACTGAATAAATCGTCTTCCCTTTGAAATTATTCTGAAACCATTCTTTTTCGATTTCTCCCCCCAGGCCCGGAGTCTCACCATGCTTGTAAAATGTTATCCCGCGAATCGTTGTTGCGTCTGCTTCAAGGGCAAGATACCCATACAGCGCTGACCATAGCCCTTGACCGGTTATCGGAAAGGCATACGCCATCACCTGGCCGTCCTCCCTATAAGTATACAACACAAATAAATCGTTGTCTTTTCCTTTGAGTTGCTGGGGAGTCTGACCTACAACCACATCGCCCTCTTTGTCAACGACCAACTCCTCAATCTTGCTGTTATAGATCTCAAGCACATCCCCTGCCTTCATCTTAGGCGTAATCGGCTCCTTGAGGACAACCGCCTTAAGGATGTTCTTTTTTACGTCCAGCTCTTCATTCAACTCTCGCTGATGACGAAAGCCTTCAGAAATGCTAGAGAGCATAACAGCGCTCGTCACGCAGATGATGAAGGCAAAGACAAATGTGTATTGCGTGTCGTTGGTATTCACGGAACACTCTTCCTATTGTCACGACAAACTTAAACCTATTATCTTAACTGGCGCTTAGCACGTTTCTTAATATGATTTTCAACGACAAAATAATCAATCAATGGGGCAAAGGCGTTCATAAAGAGAATGGCGAGCATCACACCCTCTGGATACGCTGGATTGACCACACGTATCAGAACGGATAAAAGACCGATCAAGAATCCATAAATCCACCGTCCGATATTCGTTGCTGAGGCAGAGACGGGGTCGGTTGCCATAAAGACAGCCCCAAAGGCAAACCCTCCCATCACCAGATGCCAATGCGGCGGCAGCCCAAAGAAAGAGAGCCGATCCGGTCCCTGCATGAGATAAAACAAACCCGCCATGGTCAAAAGCCCACCAACGCAGCCAGCAACAATCCGCCAACTGGCAATGCGGGTGATCAAAAGAAACGCTAGGCCAATAAGACAAGCCAGGGTGGAGGTCTCGCCTATAGAACCGGGGATAAATCCATAAAACATGTTGCTAAAATTGTATCCCGCCTCCTGCAGTGCCTGCACAACGGATGCCCCTTTTGGCGTTGCGGCGGCAACCGCCAAAGGGGTCGCGCGGGAATAGCCATCAACAACCCACACTGTTGATCCTGAAATCTGCGCCGGATATGCGAAAAAAAGAAACGCGCGTCCCACCAGCGCTGGATTAAAGACATTCATGCCGGTGCCCCCAAAAATCTCCTTGCCAAACACGACCCCGAAGGAAATCCCTACCGCCACCTGCCAGAGGGGAATCGTGGGGGGCAACGTCAAGGCGTACAAGATACCGGTCACTAAAAACCCTTCATTAATTTCATGTCGACGGGTGACAGCAAATAAAACTTCCCAAAAACCGCCCGCAAGGTAAGTGACCACAATAATAGGAATGACTTTGACTAGACCAATGGTGACCACACCCCAAAACGAATGTCCCATGCCCTTAGCCAGCTCTATTTGATACCCCGTATTGTAGATCGCCATCAAGATGCAGGGGATGAGCGCGATCACAACAAAGATCATGACGCGCTTCATGTCAATGGCATCATGCACGAAAGGGGCCCTGGTTGCGGTCTTGCCTGGCGTCAACAAAAATGTGTCGATAGCCTCATAAAGCGGATAAAACTTCTCCAAGGGCCTGCCCCGCTCAAATAACTGCCCCACTTTCTTTAGCTGTTTTTCTAAAAATTGCATTTTCTATTTAACCTTCTTTATCAATTAAATCCAGTCCTTGACGGATAATGGCACCCACATCCACCTTGGAAGGGCAGGCAAAACTACACAAAGCAAAATCCTCTTCATCGCATTCCAGGATCCCTAGCTTCTCGGCCTCCTCAATATCGCCGCCAATAACCGCCTTCAAGAGAAAATAGGTCATGATATCCAAAGGAACAAATTGGTCATAGATATGATTAAGAACAATCGCCCGATCGCTTCCTTGTTTGTCCGTCGTCAGAGAAACTTCCCTTTCTGGCAAGAAAGAAGAAGCAAATGTCTTGGAAAAGCTGTATTGATCGAATCCTGGGGAGAGCCAGCCCAAGAATGTCCTTTTCCCCCCTTCAGGAATGACCGTAATCTGTGCATCGTAAAAACCGACCGATCCGTCTATCCCTATGTCTCTGCCCGCCAAGACACTTCCAGAAATATAACGTACCCCTGGCGTCGTCCCTTCCTTAAAAAACAACGACAAGGGCGCACCCACGATCGTCTTAAAATACGCCCGTTTTGGGGCCCCCTCGCCAGTCACCACAATAATCCGCTCGGTGGGATAAACGCCTTCTGCCAATAAAGTCGCTATCCGCAGGACATCCTGCGCCTCCACATACCAAACGTGATCGCCCTTGCGGATGGGATCTAGATAATGGATGTGGGTACTCGCGTTCCCGGCCGGGTGTGGCCCCGCAAAATAGTGAAGCTCGACACCCTGGACTTGAGTCAGTGCCCTGGACTGCGCGCCATGTTGAGCGCACACATAGACCTTACCCTTGGTCAATCGACGTAGGACATTTAACCCTGTCTGAAATTGCCCCTCTTTGCCTTGCAGGATAAAATCGATGTCCGGCGCCAATGGCTCGGTCGTCATCGCATGGACAAAAATGGACTTGGGAGAATCTGTGGGAAGGGCGATTTTGGAAAAGGGCCTTTGACGAATCACCGGCCAGAGACCTGATGCAAGAAGCAGTTTCTGGATGTCTTCTGCGGGGGCGGTCGCAATTTCATTATTAGAAAATCGACGAAATTGCACCGGCTCCTGACGGCCGTCTGACTCAACGACAATGCCCAGAAGGGCGCGCTTCTCCCCGCGCTCAATGGCAACGACCTTGCCGCTTAATGGAGAGACGATTCTAATCTCGGGATGAATCTTGTCTTCAAGGAGAGGGCCGCCAACTTTGACGAAGTCATTTACCTTAACGCAAACACTAGGTTGGATACCACGAAAATCGCTGGGTTGCAATACAACACGACGCGGCAAGGGCAAGGTAATGATTTCCCTGCCTGCTGCGCCCTTGAGTCGTATATTGCTTCCCTGCTTTATATAAAAGACTGCCATGTGATTGATTTAGAAAATAATCTCGAGGGAATATTAAAAACAAAATTGGTACATCCTCCTTTAAAAATATTAAAAAAATATTATAATGCCGCGGTGGTGAAAAGTCAAAAAGAATTAGTAAAGGGGTCGGGAATGGGATAATAGATTGTTACCCCCTAAAAAAGCTTTTAATTTTTACAAAAGAAACGTTTGAAAAATTAAAGAACGAACTGGCTAT
>SBBO01000001.1 GCA_005239675.1 Planctomycetales bacterium | reverse complement strand
TGCAGGATTCATTCTGAAGTATTTGATCCCTACTGATTCATCCAGGGGTATTTGATCCCTGCTGATTCATCTTGAGTATTTGATAGTACAAGATGAATCAAAGCGCAGGGATTATTCGCCGCCTCTGCGGCGAACAATAGTACAGGATGAATCAAAACGCAGGGATTTCTCACCGCTACTGCGGTGAGAAAGGAGAGGGATAATGGAAACAGGAGTCGTTAATCCAATGAGCGCCGGTGACACGGCGTGGGTCTTGGCATCGTCTGCATTGGTCTTGTTGATGACAGCGCCGGGATTGGCGCTATTTTACGCTGGGATGGTTAGGCGTAAAAACGTCCTAGGAATTTTGATGCAGTGTTTTATTAGTCTCGCTTTGATCAGCGTCTTGTGGGTGGTCTATGGGTATAGCCTTGCCTTTGGCAAGGGGAGCCCTTTCATGGGTGGACTAGACTGGTTTCTGCTTAATGGTGTAGGCCAGGCCGCTAATAGTGATTACGCAGCGACTATCCCGCATCTGGCCTTTATGATCTTCCAGGCCATGTTTGCGGTCATTACACCAGCACTCATCATTGGTTCTTTTGCCGAGAGGATGAAATTTTCTGCATTTTTAGTCTTTATAACATTGTGGTTAACGTTGGTGTATTGTCCTGTTGCCCATATGGTCTGGGCCGTAGGTGGCTTTATACGCGATTTGGGCGCCCTAGATTTCGCCGGAGGAACCGTTGTGCACATCAATGCTGGAGTTGCTGGCTTGGTGACAGCTCTTTATCTGGGCAAGCGTGTTGGAGATGCGGGCAAGCCGGGCATGCACAATGTGCCCCTTATTGTTATAGGGGCAAGCTTATTGTGGTTTGGGTGGTTTGGCTTTAATGCTGGTTCCGCCTTAGCCGCCAATGGTATAGCCGCCAATGCCTTTGTGATGACCAATACAGCTGCAGCCATGGCCGCTCTTAGCTGGGGGGCTATGGAATGGATCTTTGGCGGTAAACCCACTATGGTAGGTGTTGCCTCTGGTGCTGTCGCAGGGCTTGTCGCCATCACCCCCGCGTGCGCCTTTGTGGACCTAGGCGCCTCGTTGTGGATTGGTTTCTTGGTTAGCATTTTTTGTTATTTCATGGTGGCCTTTGTTAAGCCAAGACTGGGTTATGATGATACCTTGGATGCCTTTGGTATCCATGCCATTGGTGGATTCTGGGGCGCTATAGCCACAGGAATTTTTTGTACCACCGTTGTCAATAGCGCTGGGGCCAATGGATTGTTGGCGGGTAATCCTGTGCAGGTTTGGAAACAGTTGATGGCTTGCGGGATAACCTTGGCTTATAGCGCGTTCGTTACTTTTCTTATTTGTTTTATTGTCGACAAGATCATTGGCCTGAGGGTCAGCCAAGAGCAAGAAGTCATGGGCCTTGACTTAACCCAGCATCATGAACGGGCTTACACGATGATTGAATAAAAAATTAGAATTGGTGACCGAAACGGGAGGGTCATTATGAAGCTAATCATTGCGATTATCCAGCCGTACCGGCTTGAAGAGGTCAAGAAGGCCCTTTATGCAACAGAGGTGAATTTGATCACCGTGAGCGAAGTCCTCGGCCATGGCCGCCAGGTTGGAGTCGATGAGTTTTACCGCGGCGTTAAGGAAACAGGGAATCTCTTGCGTAAGATTCGCCTTGAGATCGCTGTTAACGACAACTTCGTTGAGCCAACAATCAATGCCATCATTAAGGGCGCCCGCACTGGTAAAATCGGCGACGGGAAGATCTTTGTTCTCGACTTGCCTCGTTGCGTGCGCATCCGCACCGGCGAAGAAGGGCCCAAGGCGATTGGTTAGGCACCACCCATCATTTGCAGGCGGCATGTTTAATGCATGAATAGAACTTTGTTAGCAGGGGTTTTGTGTGGTTTGTTGTTGGCTGGCTGCGACCAGGCGGTGCCATTAAAGAAATTTTCTGAATCGCGGGAGATGTTTGGCAGCATCACACGACTGGATGTCTGTTATACCCCTGGTCAGGAAGAAGTGCTGGGACATACCATTGCGCAGATTTGGTTGCGCTGGCAAGATATCCACCATCGATTAAGCGTGTATGACCCTGAGAGTGACTTAAACCGCATCAATCGTTCTTATCCTAACCCCGTGGTCGTTGGCGCGGACACCTGGACGCTGATCAGCGACGCCGTGACCTATCACCACTTATCCAGGGGTGAATTTGATATTACCTTGTACCCGTTATTGAAATTGTGGAAAGAGGCCGAACAGGCTGGCGTCCTACCTACAGCTGACCAGATCCAGGCGGCACAGCAACCCATGGGTGTGGACAAATTTGAGTTGTTGGCGGGTAACCAGATACGTCTTTTAAATCCCGACACACAACTGATAATCGATAGTATTGCGGACGGTTATGCGGCCGATGAGGCGGCAAGGATTCTACGCGTCCACGGATTTTCGAACTTTTTACTAGATGCCTCCGGTGAACTGTATGCGGGCGGACGCGCCTGTCAGGGTGGGTCGTGGCGTGTTGGCGTCAAAGACCCCCAAGATCCATTGTCCTCTGGACTCGTTGGGGTTATAATGCTCAAGGACGCGGCGGTGACGACCTCGGGCAGTTATGAACATTTTTATACGATCGCTGGTAAGATGTATTCGCATATCATCAGTCCACGCACGGGATTTGCGCGCAATGACATTGTGAGCGCGACCGTCATTGCCCCCAGCGCAGAATTTTCGGACGCCTTGTCAACGGCCCTGTGTCTTATTGATCCAGCCCGGGGCATAGCCCTGGTGGACAGTCTAGGTGACGGGTATGCTAGCATGATCTTGGTGAATGATGGCAAGGGCAGGCTTACGCAGATGACGAGTCGTTATTATCCAAGATACCTGGCGCGATAAGTGGAAGGGCTAAAAGACCAGCGATGAGATTTTACGCGGATATCCACCTGCATTCCTATCATTCCCGCGCTACCAGCAAGGACCTTAACCTAGAACAGCTTTTTTATTGGGCCCAACTCAAGGGCCTCCAGGTGGTTGGTACCGGCGATCTAATCCACCCAAAGTGGCTTACCGAATTAAAGCAGAAACTGGAACCTACCGAAGAAGGTCTGTTTCGGTTGAAGCCGACTTATGCTAAAGAGATAGAGCGCCGAATCCCGGCCAGCTGCCGCGGCGAAGTACGATTTATGCACACGGTCGAGATCTCCAGCATTTATAAAAAGTTTGACCGTGTGCGCAAGGTTCATAACGTTGTATGTATTCCTTCATTTAGGGCTGCAGAAGACCTACAGTCTAAGCTGGGGGCAATCGGCAATATTGCCTCTGATGGCCGGCCCATCCTGGGGTTAGATTCTCGAGATCTTTTGGAAATTGTGCTTACTACCGATCCTCTCTCCTACGTTATCCCCGCGCACATCTGGACGCCGTGGTTTTCTGTCTTAGGTTCCGCGAGCGGCTTTGACCGGATGGAGGATTGTTTTAGCGATCTTACCAAACACATCTTTGCTGTTGAGACCGGGCTGTCATCAGATCCATCGATGAATTGGCGGTTGCAACAGCTGGATCCCTTTGTCCTGGTCTCAAATTCTGATGCACATTCACCGGCAAAACTCGCCCGCGAGGCAACGGTCTACGACACAGAGCTTTCTTACCCAGCGATTTACCGCGCGCTTTCAGATCCTAAAGACAAGGGGTTGGTTGGTACTGTTGAATTTTTTCCGGAGGAAGGCAAATATCATTACGATGGGCACCGCGCCTGCAAGACGCGTCTATGCCCGCAGGAAACTAAGAAGCGCAACGGGCTGTGTCCTGTGTGTGGCAAGCCAGTCACGGTTGGCGTGATGTCCCGCGTCGAGGAATTGGCGGACCGACCAGAAGGGAAGAAGTCCACGCGTTGGCGTCCTTATTTTAATCTCATCCCCCTGGCTGAAGTGATCGCGCAGGCCAAGGGTGTCAGTAGTCCTGATTCCAAGGTTGTTCAGGAGACGTACCTAAGGATCCTGTCCCATATAGGCAACGAATTGTTTGTCCTGCAGGAAGTCTCGCTCGATGAAATTAAAGCGATCGCCGGAGATATGGTGGCCCAAGGGATCCAGCGCATGCGTGAAGGCAGGCTCAATGTCGCTGCCGGTTATGATGGTGAATACGGCAAGATCAATCTTTTTGCTCAAGAAGATTACCAGCGCAAGGAAGGACAGTTAACTTTTTTCAATGAGCATCGATTTCAAGCCAAGTGAGCTTAATCAATCCCAGCGGCAAGCTGTTAGCCATCCAGCTAAATATCTACTGATTGTGGCCGGTCCAGGGACAGGAAAGACCCACACGCTCACCCACCGTATTGTCCGAGCTGTTCGTTCCTCACCGCAAAAGACACTTGCGCTCGCGATTACATTTACCAACAAGGCGGCCGAGGAATTAGAGGACCGTCTTGCTCAGCACATCCCGGCATGCGGTAATAATATCTTGGTAGGCACATTCCACCGTTTTTGCCTGCGCTATTTGAAAGGACACGTTAAAGATACTAACCTTCCAACGGCATTGCGCATCGCTAGCCTGTTTGAATGCGAGGCGCTAGCCAAAGGGCTTTGGCCCAATCTTACTAAACGGCAAATCAAAGAAAAACTCCAAGCCATGAGCGCGCACAAGGTAGTGCATTTTGCCCAACCGTTGCCTGCGGATGTGGCCGCGTACAATGGGATGCTGCGTAGGCACGCCCTCTTGGATTACGATGATGTGTTGGTGGAGGCATGGAAGGTCTTGTCTTGTGGCGTGCCAACGCCATTCACCCACGTTTTCGTCGATGAGTATCAGGATATCAACTATCTCCAGCATGCGTTGTTGCAGGAGTTGGTCCGTCACGGGGCTGCGTTAACGGCCATTGGCGACCCCCACCAAGCGATTTATGGGTTCCGTGGAGCGGATGTTGTCTTTTTTGAGAAATTCCGTGATGATTTCCCCGCGGCACAAGTCTTGGCCCTCTCTGATAATTATCGTTCAGCACCGAACCTCTTGAAGGCATCGGGCCAAATCGTTGTCCACTCCCCGGGGCAGACGATGGTGGTGCCGCCTTTGACAGCGAAGATGTACACCCAGGGGTGTCTGAAGGTCTATGAGGCCGCAACGGACAAGGGCGAGGCGGAATATGTGGTGCATCAAATAGAGCAGATGGTTGGCGGCACGAGTATGTTTTCGCAGGATAGCGGCCGGGTCGCCGCGGGCCAAAAAGCAGGATATAGTTTTAAAGACATTGCCGTGTTGTACCGGCTGAATGCCCAGAAAAATGTCTTAGAAGAAGCCTTGGCGCGCCAGGGGATTCCTTATCAGAGCTGTGGTGACCGCCCTTTTGTTGAACTTCCGCCAATTTCCGAGCTGGTAACGCTTTTGAGAGAATTCCAGAACCAAGACGCTGTAGGTGACAATCTTTCGGCGCTTATTCAAAGAATTTTTGAGACCAGTGCCGGGGCAGCTATTTTGAATAATAGGGCATGGATGGACAATGTGCAGCGATTTATCCGCATGACTGCAATGTTTAATGGCTGTAATGAATTCTTGGATTATCTTGCGCTGCAACGACCAGAGGATATGGTGGATCCTCGGGCGGAATACGTGCATTTGATGACGCTGCATGCCTCCAAGGGGTTGGAATTTCCTGTGGTCTTTGTCGTGGGCTGCGAGGGGGGGCTCTTGCCGTTGTCTTTGGAGGGGATTTCAGCTGATCCCATAGAAGAACGCAGGCTTTTTTATGTAGGGATGACGCGGGCCAAAGAATCTTTATTTCTGACGTACGCCTCTCGCCGGCGCCTCTGGGGCCGGTCGCTGGCCGGCGGACCATCGCCATTTATTAACGATATCGAGCGCCAGCTCAAAGAGTACGACCAGGCTCAATCCAATCGCCGGCGTAAGGAAAAGAGGACTTGCGATCAGCTGGAGCTTTTTAAGGTATGAACGGCAAACGGGTATCCGATGGCGCAGTAGCAAGACTTGGGATTGTTCTCGTTTTCTTGTGTATAACATCCTCTTGTGCTGCCTCGACGAAGTGGGTAACGGTGCGCCATGTCATCGATGGAGATACGATTGTCTTAGAGAACAACCAGCGGGTGCGTCTGGTTGGTATCGATGCCCCAGAAATAAAATCTTCCCATAATCCCCAGGCCGAGCACTATGGAGAAGAATCTAAAGAGTTTTTGCGCCAACTGATCGAAGGTAAACAAATTCGGTTGGAAGGCGAGGCATCCCAGTTGGAGTATGATCAATACGGCCGCCGCCTTGCCTACATATTCTCCGAAGACAAAGTTTTCATTAATCGGGAGCTAGTACGCCTAGGATATGTTCAGGCCGTTCGGCATTTTCCATATAAATATAAAGAGGAGTTTTTATTGCTCGAAAACGAGGCTAAAGGTAAATTTTGGGGAATGTGGGCGCGATGAATACAGCTCCTCGACAGATATGGGTTTGCGACCATTATTTCTCCAGCTATTTTTTAGAAATCTATTGCTAAACAGGATAGAGATTTTATAATACCGCTATGCCCTCCAAGCATATCCTTTTAATAGGACAAGATAAGAAATTTATTGCAGAGACCGCAGAATTCCTTCAATTCAATCATTATAGGGTCGATGTCGCTTATAGTGGGGCCGATGCCCTTCGCAGGTTAAATCATGCGCCTGATTTGGTGCTCATCGATTATATACTCCCTGATATCAAGGCTGCCGAGATCTGCCGCAAGATGAAAAGCGATGAGCGCTGGCAGGATGTGCCTCTTGTCATATCAGTCGACCACAATATTTCCAGCGAAGAAACTAAAGAATTATATGCTTACAGCAATGATCATATTATCAAGCCTTATGATCGCGAGGAATTGCTTTCCCGCATCGCGGTACTCTTGCGCTACAGTCAGATGATCAAGGAGACCGCTAGGGAAGAGCATAATCTTATTGTAGAGCTCAAGAAAATTTGGCAACAAGGGTTAATTGCCCCTTTTTTTCAACCCATTTATTCCGTGCCGTCTTTCAAGATTTTTGGGGTGGAGGCCTTGACTAGGCCGGTGACTGAGAGTTCTTTGAAGAATCCGGAATTGTTTTTTAAGGCAGCCCTGGAGTTTGGCATATATGGAGAAGTCGAAAAAATGGCCTGGCATAAGGCCTTCCTTCAGTGGGAGGAGTCGCTCGGTCAAGGGAAGCTCTTTTTGAACGGGACGCCGTATTTTATCAGCCATAATCTTATGGATAGTAATTTTTTTGAAGCCCTAAATATAAGTTCACGGGACATCGTTATCGAATTGACCGAGCGTACCGCCATCCGCAATCACGAAGCCTTTATGCATAAGCTCGATGGATTGCGTAAGCTCGGCGCGCAGATTGCCGTCGATGATGTCGGAAGCGGGTTTGCAAGTCTCAATACGGTCGCTGAGGTCAAGCCTGATTATGTCAAAATCGATTTACGGCTTATTCGTCATATCAATACTGATATGCTGCGCAAGAATATTGTCGGGTCGATTATCACATTTTGTCAGCAGAGCGGTATTGGCACTATCGCTGAGGGTATAGAGGATCATGATGAGTTGCGGGTTGTATGCGAGCTAGGGGTGGATGCTGTCCAGGGGTATCTTTTGGGCAAGCCGTCCCCCGAAATCAACAAGGCGATGTTCTTGAGGGGGCCAATTTTATAGAAAAGACTATTCTGTTGGTGGCGATTGGTCGATCGGATAGAAGTCTATTATCTTCCAGCCTAGTTTTGTTTTCCGCAGGGCAAAAACCCACTCCTTTCCCGAAGGCAGGACATGGCCGGAGGGGAATTCCAGTGTAACGAAGATATTGGCCTCATGTCGACTGTTCTTTTTATCGTAGACCTTTTTGTTGATTTTATAGGAAAGGAGATTGTAGATAGGCGGCGTTTTTGTTTGGTCTTCCCAGTAGGTGAAGACATCGAGGATCTCTTCTTTTTGCCAGTGGCTGAGGATGGCCTTGACGATTCTGAGCGTCTCTCGCTGGCGCAGGTAATGGGCCAGAAGAGAATTACCCCCCGCAATGAGGGCAAGGACAATTGGAATTATCAAAAATATTTTTTTGTTCATCGATTCTAAGAGCTTCTAACGCAATGAATACCTGGCTTCGGATGGTTGCGGTTTTGTCCTTGCCTGTCCTGGGCCCGCGGTCTTATTATGTTAGAGACTCTAAATTCACAGTACCACACATTGTGCCTGACCTCAATGAAATATTAAGTGATGAATATTAAGAATAAAATGGTTGCGCCGATCTGGGAAATAGCCACAATCCTGGGCCTGTGCCTTTTTGTAGCGGGCTGTGATGTGGTGTACCGGATGTTGCACAAAGAAGGTGCCCAGGAAAAAGAGCTCTTGGGGGAGATTAATCCATTAGAGCGAAATTCTGTTGTTATCGAGGTCCAGGCCCTCTTGAATATTTATGGATACGCCCCGGGCGCTATCGATGGCAAGATTGGGCTGCGCACCCGTAACGCCATTGAACAATTCCAGAGAGACAATAATCTTGAGGAAACGCGTTTCGTAGATCAGGCTACGTGGGAAAAGCTCACGCGGTTTAAAGAAAGTGGTTTTATTGTGGAACCTCTCCCCGCCCAAGAGGACTCCTCATCTCCCGGGGGGGTTGGGTCATCCCTGGTTGAGCAAAGGGGAGCTGGAGTGAAAAGATCTCATAGGATTATCGAGCTTAACATCAAGGAGGTCCAGCTGGCGCTTCAAAGGGCGGGTTTTGACCCTGGGCCAGTGGACGGGAGGATGGGAGAGAAAACGAAAAAAGCTATTATGGCCTTTCAGAAGACCTATGACTTAAAAATAGATGGCAGGATCGGCTATCAGACGCTTTCCCTGCTGGCCGAGCATTCACCCAGCGAGCCGTCCCCCTAAACATTTTACATGAACGGCTTGCCCTGTTTTATATTTCAACGTATAATACCGTTTCCAAAGGATAAAAATGAAAATTCATGAATATCAAGCTGCCGAATTGTTCGTTAGGGCCGGGCTTCCCGCTCTCTCTGGCGAGGTCGCTGCCGAACTTTCTGAGGCCATTGCGATCGCCGAAAGAATTGGCTATCCGGTTGTTCTTAAGGCCCAGGTCTTGGTGGGTGGCCGGGGTAAGGCTGGAGGCATCAAAAGGGTCACTAATCCAGAGGAGCTGCGTTCTGCCTTTGTGCAACTGAAGGCACTTAAGATTAAAGACTGTCTTGTGGAGAAGATTCTAGTTGTTCGCGCAATTACCATCCAAAAGGAATTTTATGTTGGGGTAGCGGTGGATGCGGCTCGTCATGATGTGGTCCTCATCGCTAGCGCTGCCGGCGGTGTCGATATTGAAGAGATCGCCAAGACAAATCCGCAGGCCATCCGCAAGTTTTACTTGGGGGGCAATCCGCAGATTAATGAAGGTCCAGCGTGGCAGGCCTTTATTCGTTCGGTCTTTGACGATCTTGCCCAGCAGCGCCAGGGGACGCAGATATTCCAGCGTCTTACCAAGATTTTTTTTGATTACGATTGCTCTTTAGCTGAGATTAATCCCCTGGCAGTCGACGACCAGGGCCAATTATGCGCGGCAGACGCTAAAATTAATTTTGATGACAATGCGTTGTTTCGTCATCCTGATCTTCACACCCTACGGGATATTCGTTACGAAGAGCCCGACGAGATGGAGGCCAAAAAGTATGGGTTAAGTTTTGTCCGATTAAATGGCAATATTGGTTGTATCGTCAATGGCGCCGGTCTTGCGATGGCAACCATGGATATCATTAATCTGGTAGGAGGAGAGCCAGCCAATTTTTTGGATGTAGGGGGAAGCTCTAACCCGGAAAAGGTCATCCATGCCCTACGCATTATTCTATATAATAAAAATGTCAAGGCAGTGTTGATCAATATATTCGGCGGGATCACGCGTTGCGATGATATCGCCCGTGGCCTCATTGAGGCACAAAGACAACTAAAATTTTCGGTACCACTCGTGGTACGGTTGATTGGTACCAATGAAAACGAGGCCAAGGTTCTCTTAAATGAGCAGCGTATTTTCACCTATCCAACGATGCGTGAGGCGATCGGCCAGGCCGTGGAGCTTGCCCACCGATGAGTATTCTTATTAATCAGAACTCTAAAGTCATTGTCCAAGGAATCACCGGTCGTGACGGATCATTCCATGCACAACAAATGCTTTCCTATGGGACGCGCATTGTGGGTGGTGTTACGCCCGGTAAAGGCGGACAGCTGGTCCACGGTGTGCCGGTATTTAATACCGTCATACAGGCCAAGAAAGCAACCGCAAGCGATACAGCCGTTATTTATGTCCCCGCCCCCTTTGCCAAGAACGCCATTCTGGAAGATATCCAGGCCGGGATAAATTTAATTATTTGTATTACCGAAGGCATTCCGGTCCTTGATATGGTGGAGGTCATGCGGGCCCTTGAAGGGACGCAGAGTCGTTTGATTGGTCCAAATTGTCCAGGTGTCATTTCCCCCGGTAAGGCCAAGGTTGGCATTATGCCTGGCCACATCCACAAGCCGGGCCCTATTGGGATTATTTCACGCAGTGGCACGCTGACCTATGAGGTCGTTTATAGTCTTACCTACAACAATATTGGGCAGTCCACCTGTGTGGGGTTGGGGGGCGACCCTATCATCGGCATGCGTTTTGTGAATATCCTGGAGATGTTTATGCGCGATGACGAGACCCAAGGGATTGTCATGGTCGGTGAGATTGGTGGGGAGGATGAACAGCTCGCTGCGGAGTATATCCGTCAATATGCGACCAAGCCCATTGTCGCGTTCATCGCGGGGCGTACTGCACCACCGGGCAAGCGCATGGGGCATGCCGGCGCTATTATCTCATCGGGTAATAGTACAGCTGAGGCAAAACGAGCGGTTCTTAAAAGCGCAGGGGTTGTGGTCGTAGATTTTCCTGAAGAGATCCCTCTGGTCTTTCAGGAAAAGCTTAAGTATGCCTTATAATCGCTGCCCCATGAAAAATATTTTTTTGTCCTCAATTCATCAAAACGCCGGCAAGACCTCCATATCGTTAGGCCTGTATCAAATCCTCAAAGAACGCTGCATTAAGACCGCCTTCATGAAGCCCATTGGTCAGCAGTTTGTGCAGGTGGGTGATCTAGACATCGACAAAGATTCCTACCTTATTGCCGCTGTCTTTCGTACGACAAAAAAATTTAAGGACATGAGCCCCATCACGATCGGCCCGGGATATACCGAGCATTATATTTTTAATCCCCACCAAGAGAGATTGCGCGAGACAATGTTGCAGGCCTTTAACAGCCTTAAGCGCGGTAAGGAGGCTATTATCATCGAGGGCACCGGGCACGCCGGGGTGGGCTCTGTCATTGATTTTTCCAACGCGGATGTGGCCAAACTCTTAGGGTCAAAGGTAATTATTGTAAGCGAAGGAGGCATCGGTAAGAGTATTGATGAAATTATTTTGAATAAGGCCCTTTTCGATTTAAAAGGGGTTGAGGTGATTGGTGTTATTGTCAACAAGGTTTTGCCGGAAAAATATGAACGAATCGGGCGTGTGTTGCGTCAGGGCTTGGCGCATAAAGGGATCAAGCTCTTGGGGGTTATTCCGCTGGATCCGTTATTGAGTGCCCCAACGATCGATCAAGTCCGCCATAGTTTAAATTTAAAGATCCTGTGCGGCGAGCGGGCCATGGGCCGACGGATTAAGCACACGATTGTTGGCGCCATGGAGCCGCACAACATGATTCATTACCTCAAAGAAGGGACCTTAGTCTTGACCTCGGGAGACCGGGTGGATAATATCTTACTGACGGTCAGTCTTCATCTGGCCCGTGAGGGGAAGGGATTTCATATCTGCGGCATTATCCTGACGGGCGGTTTGCAGCCGACTCCTAAGATTATCGATCTTTTGAAGAAAAGCCAGATTCCTATCTTGGTTACGGATGAGGATACTTATACGGTGGCCGGACGCGTCGAGCACCTTATTTGTAAAATCCAGAAGACGGATAAGGATAAAATTAAAGAGATCACCACCCTTGTCAGGCAGCATGTGGACGTAGACGCTATCTTAGCGAATTTTTAAGAGATATAAATCCCGTTGATGACCACAAAATATTTATAATCCCTTTACTGACCCCTTTACTAGGTAATGTCAAATAAATTGTGTAAATTGGGTTAAGGGTTTAGCCTTCCAGTTTGTGTTTAAGCGAAAAAAGACAGCATAAATAATGCGTTGAAGGCTG
>SBBO01000004.1 GCA_005239675.1 Planctomycetales bacterium | reverse complement strand
TGGGAAAAACATTGTTGACCTGCTGATTATCTGCTACCTGAGTTTCTCAAATTCTCCATTTCCCCATTAACTCGAGGCTAAATTTCCAAAATTCAGGGCACTAAGGGGTATCATTGTGGGATGACGTATATTCGCCGGGTAAAAACTGCCAGATATGCAGTTGCCATTCAAGTGGTCCGGAAGTAGCAGGGGGAAATTGTCCAATTCCGCTTTACTGGGCGAGGTGCTGCGGGAACAGTACCGCCTCATGAACGGCCGGGAGTATCCAGCAGAGGCAGACATTCCTCCGGTTATCCACACGCTATTACAAAAACTTCGCTTAGGGCACTAATTTGAGAAACTCAAGTTCCAGAGCGCTTGTCTGGTTGCCTGCCACTTAGTCTGCCGCAGCAGAAGGTCCACTGTTTTTCAATGGACGCAGATGTAAACTAGGTTGCTCATACTTTAAGAAAAACCGTCAGTCGCGAATCTTGAGCGTCTCACGGGAAAAAACTATGTTTTTTGGTTTAATGACGACTTGTTTTTTCCCATTTCTCACGCTCCCCGCGTGCCACGCGTGAAATCCCTTCTTTTCTGCAATCGCAATGGCCCGCGCCACAGCATTTGCTCGTACGTAGAGCGCAAATCCGGCGCCCATGTTGAAGGTTTCAAACATCTCCCGATCACTAAGCTTGCCGTGTTTCTGTAAAAAGGAAAATAGCGGTGAGTCTGGAGGCGTCTCTTCGATCACGTACGTAAATGCTCGGGTTGGTCGCATGAGCTTTCGCCACCCGTGGCCGGTAACGTTGACCGCGTAATGAATATCAACGCCTGCGTCAAAAAGCGCTGACATGAGCCGGGCATAGATATGGGTAGATCGAAGCAGCGCTTCGCCATACATGAAGCCGTTTGTAAGCTTCGTGGCATAGCCTCCCGGCAGAACATCCGCAATCGCGCGGGCAAGCGTCAAACCGTTTGCATGGATGCCACTGCTTTCGACCAAAACGATTGCGTCGCCGTGAGTAATTGCCTCTCCCAAAAGCAGGCGCTTTTTGGGTTTGACGATACCGATTGCCGACCCGGCAATGTCTATAACAGCCGGCTCAACAATCCCTTTAAGCGTGGGCGTTTCCCCGCCGCCCCAGACCGCACCCGCGAGACTGCAGGCGTTTGCCCAACCACGAATCAGATCGCCTGCCCGCTTTTTATCTTCAAACCATCGACAGTCGCCAACGGCAAAGTAGGCATTGACGACTTCAGGTTTGGCGCCAACCGTGATGAGATCGTTAACGATCATCGCTAGCGCGTCTTGGGCGATGGCATCGTAGTAGGTCTTGCCGTTAATAGGCCGCATTGCGTCAGCCACGAGACTCTTTGTTCCGAGCCCCTCAATCACCATCGCTCGATAACAATCCCGCTCTTCCCAGACATAGGCCGACTCTCCGCGAATCGCGCTTCCTCCTGTTCTTTTCGCGGCGCGCTGCGCGGCGATTTTGAAGGAATCAAGAATCGTATAGTTTACCTGATAGTGCATAGCGAGTCGCGGATGCGTTCTTCGATCGTGTACCCAAACGCCCGGAATGCCCGGCCGGTAAGTTTTTCGTAGACGGCGATGTAGCGCCGGGCAAGCGCAACAATGAGATGTCTGGGCATTTCGGGCGGCGGCCCGTCCCCGCGGTAGCCGCGCTTGGCATACCAAAGTCGCAGGAACTCCTTGTCAAAGTTCTCCGGCTCAAGCCCGCGCTTGACGCGTTCCTTATACGTATCGGATACCCAGAAACGTGAGGAGTCGGGCGTATGGATTTCGTCAATAAGCATAAGTTTGCCCTTATATAATCCAAATTCGTATTTGGTATCAACAAGGATAAGGCCGCGTTTTCTGCAAAGCCTGCTCCCAAAATCGAATAGCTTACGCGAAATTTTTTCCATCTCTTCATAGAGTTTTTTCGGAACTATCTTCTTTTTTATGATTTCCCCGCGGGTCAGCCGTTCGTCATGAAGCGCGCTTCCGGCAAGAGGGTGCGTTGTTGGTGTAATGATCGCAGAGGCAAGTTGCTGATTCTTTTTCAATCCGTCGGGAAATCTGATGCCATAGATCATCCGCTCGCCGCGCTCGTAGGAGTACCATATGGAGGTTTTCGTGACACCGGAGATGTAACCGCGCACGATCATCTCCACCGGAATCGGCTTGCATTCACGCGCAATCATCACGTTGGGGTCCGGTACGGCGATCATGTGGTTGGGGACGATGTGTTTGGTTTTCTCAAACCAAAACTGCGACAGGAGATTAAGAACCGCTCCCTTAAATGGGATATGTCCGAGGATGACGTCAAATGCCGATTGTCGATCCGTGGTCACGAGAATCCTCTTGCCCTCCACTTTATAGAAATCTCGCACCTTGCCCTGATATTTTTTCCCCAAGCCAGATACGTCAACGGTTTTGAGCACCGACGGTAACGCGCGAAGTATTGTTTTTGATTGCACCATCATTGCCTCCTTTTCTCCAACCTCTTTGATTTTTCTACGACCGCTTTGGCTTGCTGCTTTTTGAATACCACAAGCTTTTTTTGAAGCGACGGGTCCCCCACCGCAAGGATTTGGAGAGCCAGAAGCCCGGCATTTTTTGCGCCGTTGATACCCACCGTCGCCACGGGAACGCCGGGAGGCATCTGCACCGTAGAGTAGAGTGAATCCATGCCGCCAAGCGCCGCGGTTTGTATCGGAATACCAACAACCGGCAACGGAAATTCTGATGCAATAACTCCGGCCAGATGCGCTGCCCCGCCGGCCGCCGCGATAATAACTTTTATCCCTCGCGCAACAGCAGTTATGGCAAACGCGTGGGTCTCCCGTGGGCTTCTGTGCGCCGAAAGAACAAGTAATTCATAGGAAACGCGAAACTGGTCAAGGATATCCGTCGCATCCTTCACAACTGGTAAATCCGAATCTGACCCCATGACGACTGCGACAGCCGGTTTATTCATAATGAATCGTTTTTGTTATCCGTTTCGCAAGCTCTCGCGCCCGCTTGGGCGCATCGCCGACGTGACGGGATACGTCCAGAAGCATCTCTATTTCCGAAAGCTTTAAATATCGTGCCAGTCGTTTGTCGTCCCTCAAGAGTTGCGCCATCGGGTTGGGTTTGCCTGCTCCAACTGCTTGCCACGCTTCCATTGACACGGTCCGCAACAATTCGTGCATTTCCTGCCGGTTGGCGCCGCGCTTGACGGCTTCGATGATAATAACCTCCGTTGCCGCAAACGAGCCGTATTGGGCGAGATTATAGGCAATGCGCTCTTTGTTGATCACCAAACCCTTGAGGATTTTTTGGGCTGACAAGAGGATTTCGTCAAGAGCTAGAAACGCCTCGGGAATAACGAGGCGGCGATTGGCGCTGTCATCGAGGGTGCGCTCCAGGTGAGAAAGGGTCGCATTCTCAAGGAAAATAGCCGGAAGATGGGAAAGGTAGCGCGCAAGCGAACATATCTTTTCGCTGCTCACCGGATTTTTCTTAAACGGCATGGCGGAAGACCCTACCTGCTTTTCCCCAAACGGCTCGCTCCACTCACCGATACCCGGCGACTGAAGGATGCGAAGATCCTCCGCGAACTTGGCCACAGATTGCGCCGTGCTTGCCAGAGCGCAAAGCAGCCAGTAATCCACTTTTCGGGGATACACTTGCGTCGTGACCGGAAACGCTTCAATGTGCAGCCGATTCAACACCACTTCCTCCATCTTCGCCGCCGTGCTATTCGTCCCTTCCAAAAGCTTCTTGTAACTTGCCGCCGTGCCGACAGCACCCTTGAAGCCCTTGCCCCGAAGATCCTGGAGTTCAATGTATCGGCACATTGAAGTGTCCATCAGTAAGTCCTGAGCGTAGACCGCCAGGCGATAGCCGACCGTTGTCGGTTCTGCCGGCTGGAGGTGGGTATAGCCCAGGCATGGTACCGAGGCGTATGTTTTTACTTTTTCTGCAAAAAGCTTGAGCAGGTCGTCAACTTGTTTTTTGATAATTACCATCGCTTCCCGCATGCGTATCGTGTCTGCATTGTCCACGATGTCCATACTCGTTGCGCCCAGGTGAATTTTTGCTGCCCCGATTGTTGCTTTCTCTGCAAACTCCCGGATAGCGGCCACCACGTCGTGCTTCGTTTCTTTCTCGAGTTCCAGGATCCTACCGATGTCGATATCTTCCTCGTGCTTCTCCAAATCGCGAAGTTCCTCGCGCGATAACAGACCGGCCACATGGTGCGCGCGGGCCAGTTCGACCCAAATCCTACGCCATCGTTCGTATTTATAACGTTCGCTCCAGATCCAACGCATCTGCCGGCTCCCGTAACGCCAGGAAAAAGAAGAAAGATAGGTGGTAAAGTCAAAAACCATGTTATGTCGTTATCTTCTCTAAAGCATTATGTTCCGTCGCATCGTGGATTTCCATGGCGATGCGTCTTCCCATGCTTACTGATTCTCCATATAAATACCCGCTGTACGGGGTTGCGGCAATTCCCGGCGAGCCGGGCATACGCGGCGAGACATCAACCACGACGATCTCCTTTTTTCGCTTCCCGGATACGATGATCGCCTGCAGGGCAAACGGCCCGATGATTCCTGGCGGGACGAGCGTTTGGGTGGCTTTTATAAACCGCTCGGCCATGGCAAACGCCTCCTCCAGCATCGATTCTACCACGGTGACGGCGATATGCCCAGTTTCTTCAAACGAAACAGTAACGTTTTTCTGATACGCAGCCGGCAAGCGCACTAGGCCGTCGATATTCGTCTGACGGCGCGTGTCCGTCCCCAAAAGTTCCAGCCGTTTACGAATCGGAGAATAAAAAAAATGGAAGTTCACCGCTACGCCAACCGCGTATTCTTCGATAACCGCCCGTTCCAGCGCCGGCGCTGTTATTTTTCCTGATCGTAGCATTGCCCGCGACGTTTGCAGGAAGCTTTTTTCATCACGGCAAAGGAAAAATGCCCGTTCCCACGGACGGTCTTTCTCGCTTACCTTGACTATCACAAGCCGGTCGATGTTCTTTGGTGAGAGAAAATGTTGCGGAAACCGAATATTGGCTTCTTTGAGAAGGTCATACTGATTTGGACGTTTTGCGCGCTCTTCGTACTTCAAGAGGTATTTATTGCCGAACAAAGGCACCGTAAAGCGCGTCTCGATAGCCTTGTAATCAAAGTTGCAATATGCCTCAAACGACCGGTGCGGCACAAACGCACAGCACTTTTTTTGTAACGTTTTCTGCACCGCGGGCGTAAGTATGTCAGAAAACTGCTCAAGCACAAGGCACTCGTCCACACAACATTTGTAATACTCACGATAGGTTTTTTCCCTGCCTTTTTGCGCAACGACGAGCGTGCCAAGCCCTTCATCTTTGGCCCCGCGGCAGATGTCCAGAGCAGAATGACTCCCAAGGGTAGCAATGGTAACCATATATAGCTAGCTTACTAAGCAATCAACGATCCCTTTGCGATGGGCGATTTTAATATCCCGCGCAATCCTCCTTCCCGTGCTCATTGGTTCATCATATAGGAGTGAAGCGTACGGGGAACTATCGATGAAGAGATTCGTGCCGGCGACGATGCGGCAGGATACTTCTATCACATAAAACTGCTGGTCGGGAGTGACGATCGTCTCCAGACAAAACGGCCCGAAGAGGCCCCGCTCGTCAATAAGCTTTTGCGATGTGACTACCAACCGTTCGGCCATTGCGTACGCCTCCGGCAGGAGCGACTCACGCAGAGACAAGGGGCTATTGCCGACCACGACAAATGACGGCGTGATATCAATGCGCTCTTGGTGCGCAAGCGGCATGCGCCCCAGAGAATCAACGTTTGTTTCGTATCTCCGGTCGATACTTAACAGTTCCATGGTCTTCGTTATCGGTGAGTAATAATAGTGAAGGTAGATGGGAACGCCAACGATGTACTCCTGCACAATGAAGTCCTTCTTGGTAAATAACGAAATCTTTTTCTCAAAATCCTTTTGACTATGCGCGACGAAATACCCTCTTCCGCCGTCGGCGCCATAGGACTTGACGATCACCGGCCGGTCAATCCGGTCGCGGCGGGAAAACTTGCGCGGCAGCCTAATCCCTGCAGACGCAAGCCAGTTAAGCTGCTTTTTGCGGTCTGCTTCCCAGTCCAGCACTGCTTTGTTGCCAAAGTACGGTAGACTTATTGCTTTGTTGCCCTCGATACCGAGGTAGGCAATGAACGATCCGTGAGGAATAACAATAACATGGCGTCTGGAAATACTATGCTGTACCTCGGGGAAGTCTCCGTATGAAGATATGGTGATAATGTCATCGATGAAGCGAAACCGCCGGTAAAACGCCTCGCGGTCGGATTGCGTGATGAGCAGTGTCGAAAAACCCTCGTCTTTTGCCCCTTTCATTATCTGAAGGGCGGTATGGCTCCCCAGCGTTGCAATCGTATACATCATAGAAAATACCGCACTGCGTTCTGAAATATCCTAAGGCCCGGCCCGAATTTCGGAACCCGTTTCCCTTTTCTTCGATACGTTTCCTTAAGATGCGTCCAGTATGGCAACTGGGTAAAGAAGATCGCCCGCTCCGGATGCGGCATGAGGCCTAAAATTCTTCCGCTTGTATCGGTAAGTCCGGCAATACAATCAAGCGTTCCCGTCGGATTTTCGCTTACGTATCGTATCGCAATAGTTCGCTTTTGTTTCATTGCCGCCAGAGTCGTGGCATCAGCATATAGTTTCCCCTCGCCGTGGGCAATAGGGAGAGAAAGCGTCGTTATTCCTGCAAGCCACGGAGTTTCGCGCTCAACACTTAGATCCGTCCATCGGACAATATAACGGCCCGAGTCGTTCGGAAGAAGAGCCACACGAGGAAATACACCAAGCGCAACGAGTATCTGAAACCCGTTACAAATACCGATCACCAACCCATCGCCATCGATATATGTTCGTAGTTGTTCTCCCAAGAAGTGGTTCAGTTTCCTCGCATAGGCATTGCCGGCACCGGTATCGTCGCCGTAAGAAAATCCGCCGGGAATGGCCAGAATCTGATACGCCCGCAATTTTTTGGATCCGGCGATGAGATCGTTGATATGGATGATATCTGCGCTCGCTCCGGCCAGTTCAAACGCAAACGCCGTTTCCTCTTCGCAGTTGAGGCCGTAGCCGGAAAACACTAATACTCTAGGTTTCATACGTTCGATATGCCTTTATACATGTCTCAAGCGCTGTGCGCTGGCCACCAATGACGATCTCGGGAGTTTTGGTTACGACACCGATAGGCTTGCAACCGGAGCCTTCCATCATGCGCTCAAACGTTGGCTTCTTTTTCGGATTGACGGATACGATGACCTTTCCCATTTTGAGCGAAACGTCAACGCCGAGCATTCCTGCCATCGCGGATTTGGCAACGGCCGCCGCCATCCCCCCACGGCTGACGACCATGGCAGAGGCGACTAGCTCGCGTCGTATTGCCAGGGCGAGCGCGTCGTACATAGACTTTGCGCCGCTCAATACGTACACGAGGTCGCCGGGAAACTTGAAATCGATCGTGACGCTTTTTCGCACGTCTCGGATGATTCCGATTGCCGAAATGAGAAGCGTAGGGAGAATGGAAATGCTCACGGGATTGCCATGTTCGTCAAATCCGGAAAAATCGTTGAACATGCTGTCTTTGCCGGAAATAAACGGCGTCCCGTAGGCCATTGCCCCGTCGTAGCAGCCCCGTGCCGCCTCTTTGAGCTGCCAAAGTCGCGTGGGGTCCTTGGCGCTTGACCAGCAGAAGTTATCAAGAAGAGCGATCTTCTCCGGATCCGCACCCGCCGCTACCGCACGCAGTACTGCTTGGCTGATCGTCACCCTCGCCATTTGGTACGGATTGTGCTCGCCAAACTCCGGATGCAACGCGTGGGTGAGAACGATTCCTCTATTAGAAGAAAGAATGGGCCGGATGACGGTTGCATCCCCGTTCACCCGGCCTTTACCCTGAAGGGGCTTGGTTACAGACGTCCCTTGCACCTCATGGTCAAACTGTTGGCTGATCCAAGAAAATCCCGCGATTGACGGATGCGAGAGCGTTTCCGGACGGAATGGGCTTGCCTCATTCGGAGGGGCTCGTCGCGGCTGCGGCTTCGTATGAAGCGGTATGCGTGGAAACCCATTGTGGAGGAAATCCATGGAAAGATCCATCACTTTTTTCCTGCGGTACCGCACGATGCATCGTCCGGATTTGGTAAATGTTCCGATTACGCTCGCCTCCACGCCGCGACGACTACAGAGTGCTTTCAATTTCCTCCATTCCTTTTTGGGTACTGCAAGGGTCATGCGCTCCTGGGATTCGGAGATCCATATCTGCCAGGGCGTAAGACCAGGATACTTAAGCGGCACGCGGTCAAGGTCAACTAAACAACCGCCCGAGTCTCTGGCCATTTCCGCAACCGAACACGACAGTCCGCCGGCGCCGTTATCGGTAATGCTATGGTACAATCCGCGATCGCACGCTTCTCGAATCAGCATATCCGAGAGTTTCTTTTGCGTAATCGGGTCGCCAATCTGGACCGCCGTGGCGGGGCTGCCGCTGGTTAACGCTTCAGAAGAAAAAGTCGCGCCGTGGATACCGTCCAGCCCCACGCGACCACCAATCATAACGACGAGATCGCCAGAACGGGCGCCTTTTCGCATACGCGATCGCGGCAGGATCCCTACGGTTCCCACAAACACGAGCGGCTTGCCTCCATAGCGTGGATGCGTCAGGACAAATCCCTGCGGCGTGGGAATACCGGAGCAGTTTCCGCCGCTGTTGACACCGGCAACGACGCCGTCGAGTATTCTCCTCGGCGTAAGCCGCGGTTGTGTACATTTCTTATCGCGGTATAGGTCTGTCTTGTCGCTCAAATCGCCCACACAAAACCCGTAGGTGTTGGCAACGGGCTTGGCGCCCAGGCCAAAGCCGATGCAATCGCGGTTCACTCCCACGATGCCGGTGATCGCTCCGCCGAAGGGATCAAGCGCCGACGGGCTATTGTGCGTTTCTACTTTATGCGTCACCACCCATCGGCGGTCAAAGGCAATCGCGCCTGAATTATCCGAGAATACACTCACACAGAAATCTTTCCTTCCCTTTTTCTTCCGGATCTCTTCGGTCGCACGCTTTATATAGCGGCGGAACAGGCCTTCGGCAATATTATCAATGGGACTGTTAAAAATCGTATGCTTGCAGTGCTCGCTCCACGTCTGTGCGAGGGATTCAAGCTCCACATCCGTCGGATCCCTGCCGAGATTGCGAAAATGTGTCTGTATGGCTCTCATGGAGGGAAGATCCAGAGCAAGCGGCCCCCGACGCGACCCGTCTGCGTTTTTGATACCGAGTTTACCGATTGTCACAAGTTCCTCATCGGAGACATCAAGGGAAACCTTGTCTGCTTTTATTCTATTTGTCAAACGAACTCGTGGGACAGGCAGGTTTTCATTAATCGCAACACGCTGGATGAGAGGATTTATTGGGAGTTCCACGTAGGTAATTTGCGAAGTATAGACCCCTTCGCCCTGGACAAAACGTACCCCCAATTCATCCTCAATCATCTCTCGGACGGTATGGCCAACATTATCCGTCACCCCCGGGAGAAACCCTGTCTCAAAGGCCCGGGTACATGACGCCGGTCTGGGAAACGCATTGATATAAAAACGCTCGGACACGGGGTTAGCCAGGAGACGGCCGATTGTTCGCAACTCTCTGACCGAAAACCGTTTTTCAATAGTATAAACTCGCACGGGCGATTGCCCCTCGGCAATAGCGGAGACTACAAATATTCTATGTACCATAGGCTTGACCTCCTATATCGCGCCGGTATTGCATTCCTTCAAAACGCACGCCACCGGACCCAATTACCCCGTATGCACGCCGGATGGCGGCTTCGATCGTTTCTCCGTATGCCGTCACTCCCAGAACTCTCCCGGCGCTTGTAACGACGCCGCGATCGTTCAGGAGCGTCCCTGCGTGAAACATCCGGATATTCGGATCACGCACGGTATCCAATCCCTCAATGAGCACTCCTTTTGCGCAAGGCCCGGGGTAGCCGGCGCAGGCCAGTACCACACAGACGCTAGCCCCCGGGCGAAACCGTACCATCTCCGGCTCGAGGGTCCCGTTCATACATGCAAGAAGAATAGGCGCAAGGTCAGATTTCAAAAGCAACATGAGGGGTTGCGTTTCCGGGTCGCCGAAGCGCGCGTTGTACTCAAGCACCTTCGGCCCCTGCGCTGTGAGCATAAGGCCCGCGTAGAGCACTCCTTTATACGGATAACCTTCTTTACGCATGCCCTCAACCGTCGGCTGTAGGATGGTCCGGTGAATCTCTCTGATATCAATATCGGCAACCGGAGCATACGCGCCCATGCCGCCGGTGTTGGGGCCGCGATCCCCGTCGCCAATACGCTTGTAATCCCGTGCCGGCAAAAGCGGCACGGCGCTTTTGCCGTCGCAAAACGCCAATACCGATAGCTCCGGACCGGTGAGCCGTTCCTGAATGACGATGGTGCGGCCGGCACCGCCAAAGGACCTACCCGAAAGCATTTCCCGCACCGCAGCTTCTGCCTCCTCCAGCCCATCCGGAAGGATAACTCCCTTTCCTGCTGCCAACCCATCTGCTTTGACAACCATCTTTCCCCAGGGGAAACGGCGAACAAAACGGATCGCCTCTTGCTCATCGAGAAAAACCCAGGAGCGTGGGTGCGCAATACCGTGCCGCGCCATAAAACCCGCTGCCCACGCCTTGCTCGATTCCAGCTTCGCTGCGGCTGCCGTCGGTCCGAATATTGGCAGTCCCCGGGCTTGAAACTCATCGACTATACCCATCGCAAGCGGCGCCTCCGGCCCAACGACCGTGAGATCCAACCTCAATTTATCTGCTAATTCGCTAAGTCCGGCGATATCTTCAGCCGGTATTGGAATATTTTCTCCAATTTCCGCCGTCCCCGCGTTTCCCGGCGCAAAATAAAGTCTTCCTGACTTGCCAAGTTTCCACCCCAACGCGTGCTCCCGACCGCCGGAGCCAACGATCAAAACCTTTTTTTGTTTTGGCATCAGCATACTTACGGATACAACTGCACGGCCAACTCTTTTGCTTGCATTGCGCTACCCTGGTACTCATCGGGAATAAGCGGGTTGGGGCGTTGAAACGAAGGAAACTTGCCCATCGTACCATAGGCGGCAAGCGCGGCAATAACATTTTGGTGTTCTAATGGAAGAAGCAACTTCTGAAGACTAGCTGTTCGTCTTTTCAATTCGTCCGGTGATTGCCGGAGTTGCGCAATAGTTAGGGCACGAGAAGCTCGCGGCAATTCGAGCCGCTCAACACGGATAAGTTCTCCCTGATCGTACGCTTCCGTCACATGGTGTACCGTGGACTCGGTCCACGCGTCGCCATCGGTTACCCAACAGTAGGCAAGGCGCGCGCACACGACTCGCGCTCCGTACATGCCCTTTCCACCAAAGTCCACTCTTCCCGGATCAAGAGGGCCTGGGTGCTGGTTAATGATCCTGCCTCGATATGCTTGGACAACCGATTCCGGCGTCAGAGGCAACCAGCCGTTTTGACTCACGAGAAGAACGTTATATTTTTGAAACATGCCAAGAAGTGCTTCCCCGAACGCATCGAGGCTGGTGAAATTTCTCCGTGCAACAGTCTCTGTAGGTATATCCATCGCCCTTGCACGATCTAAACCTCGCGCATCGTGTCTACTGGCAATGACCACCACCGGACGAATGTGAGAAATTTCGCCATGCTGGCACGCCCGGATCACCGCCTCCGCCGTTGTCCCCTCGCCGGAAATCAAAAAAGCCGTGTTTATCTCACTTTCTTTCATATATAACATTTCCGAATCGATCAATCGGGGGCTTATGTCCAACCATGCACCCCATACAGAACTGACAGTTTTCCGGATTCCCTGTTAATGCCTCTCGCAATCCCCGAGAGCTTAAATATGCCAAGGAATCCGCACCGATAGCTTGACGAATTTTTTCTACGTTTCCTCCATAGCGATGAGCAATAAGCTCCTCATGCGTACGAGTGTTTATTCCCAAGTGACACCCCTTATCGATAGGAGGTGATAACGACCTGCTGTGTACTGCAAGAGCGCCATATTTTCGAAGCAGCGCAATCACTGCACGCTGGATATTTCCCCGTACGATCGAATCGTCAACAATAACAATCCGTTGTCCGGCAATATCCCCCGCATCGAACGCAAAGTGCCCAACTGCCAGCTCATGAATGGAGGCGATATCCGCCGTCAGAAACGTTCTCGGATTTTGTTGAGGAACACGATCCGTAATAACCTGTTTGTAGGGAAGACGCAGCGCTCCGGCAAACGCCCGACCGCCCGCAATCCCGGTTCCGGGGATACCCACAACGAAATCTACGTCTTTTGCAGTGAGTGGCGCTTCGAAGGCAAGAATCTTGCCGCATCGCTGTCGAAGCTCGTAAGTAGTTGGGGATTCATTGATCTTAAACGGATCACCGCGAGCTATATGTGCTCTACTTTCTTCATCGTGGATATATACGGTCTCAAAAATACAGGACGCAGGCTGCGCGCGATTACAACGATATGGCACCGCGACAACGTTCTCTGTTATATGAAGCAGTTGACCCGGCATGACCTCGGTAAAATCTCTGATTCCCATCTGTTCTAATGCCCTTGTTTCTGACGCAGCCACAGCCACCCGCTGTCGTGACTCCCCATGCCAAAGCCACCCATAAACAAGAGGCCGGAACCCGTAGGGGTCGCGGGCCAAAAACATTCCTTCGGGAGTCGCAATTGCCAGACTCCACGCCCCGCGTTTCTTTTCTAGAACAGAGATTATGCGCGTTTCCCATGTAGAACCGGGACTTTCTGCAAGTTCTTGGGTAAAACGATAGGTATCGCTTGTGCCATCGTCAACCTCATGAACTTCGCCGGAGAACTGCCCGTTGTGGGCGACAATAAAAGGGTCGCGAGAATGCGCATGAGAGCCAAGAAGCGGTTGTACGTTTTTAGCGCTAAAGTTGCCGTTCGTTCCATACCGAACCTGAAATACCCACATTCGTGCAGCACGCGCCGAAAAATCCTGTTGTACGGATGATGGAAAAACGTCACCAAGCATGCCTTCACCTTTATGCCAAAATGTTGCTCCGGCAAAAGTAATTGCACCGAAACCAGCACCATCCTGTCCGCGCGTCTGAAGTGCCTTTAAAGCCTCTAGCCCCGGCTGGAACAGTTTGATGTCTGCGCGGAGCGCGCAAGCGGCAACGATGCCGCAATGATCGAGAACGGGTTCACGCTCAGACCGGAGGAATTCTGCGCTCATAAGAAACAAAAAATCCCGCTATTTGCGGGATGAGTGATTATCTATAAAAAACCAATACCATTTTGGTCTATTTGCCCTGGATGCATACTATTTCCCCGAAAAGGCAACGGAGTATTACGCTGTTTAGAAATAACTTATCGCGTCTGTCTCATCGTGTCAAGTATCGTACAGTATCAGAGTTCCGTTTACATCCCTCCGCGCTTTACACATGGGCCCAGAGTATAACATCGGCGCAATGTGCTATACTGCGGGCCTATGAAATGGCCCGAGACCCTCACTCTCATCCGACACGACACGTCTATGTATAATCGTCTAAAAGAACAAAAGGCAGACGACCCCGGCTATCGCGCATTTCGGAAGGCCTATGATCGCAATCCAGAATCCGGAGAGACTCGGCGCCTAGCGACAGAGGTGGTCGACCGCTTTGCTCTTTTAGTCGGAGATCACGATACTCCGCTCGCGCCCGATGCCGGCGGGCAGCAGGCAATAACTGTTGGAAGTCGACTCAAAAACCTCATTGCCCTGCCCGACGTGATATTTGTTTCGCCGTATACTCGTACTAGACAAACACTAGAAAAACTGATCGAAGGCTGGCCTGACCTGCGCGACGTCAAGGTGATTGAGGACGAACGCATTCGCGAACAAGATCATGGGATAGCACTCCTTTATAGTGATTGGCGTGTGTTTAACGTGTTCCATCCCGAACAAAAGAAGCTCCGGGATCTTCAGAGTCCCTACTGGTACCGCTACCCCCAGGGAGAAAATGTTCCTGACCTCCGTGACCGGCTCAGGTCTTTGGCCTCGACACTCACCCGAGACTACCAAAAAAAACAGGTGGCGATGATAACTCACCACCTGGCTATCCTTGCCTGGCGGGCTAATCAAGAACGATTGAGCGCTTCAGAGTTTACTCGTCTGGACCAGGAGGAAAAGCCCATCAACTGTGGGGTCACCATCTACCGGGGCAAAGAAGAATTGGGCACCGACGGTAAGCTCGTATTAGAAGCGTATAATTTGAAGTTATACACTACGACAGAAGAAACGGAACAAGAATGAGAGGAAAGTTCACTTGTGCATCAGAACAAAGAAGTTATCCCCTTTTTGCTCCCTCTAAAGCTTCAAGTAGTCCGTTGGTGGTTTCTACCCGATCGAGTTCGTAACTATGTGAAGACCTGTCCGTATACATGCCACCGCCCGATGAACTCTGGTTTGACCAACCTGAGTAATATTTGGCGAGTACAACCGCCGGTTTTGTCCTATCGGCAAAGGATAAGTTAACAACAACTTTACCGCGATATTCATTGTGTTCGTGCATCAAGTATCCTGCTGATCGTGACTCTTCAGTTTCATCAAATTCAAGATTGGCATTTTTGGGGAGGCGAGGCTTGAGGATAAGAGTTATTTCTTGACCTATTTCAGACGCAGTTCCAAAAATATATTTTTTACGCCTCGCATCTTCTTCGGCTTCCGCTCGGCGTTTAGCCTCATCACCCTCTCGTTGTATTCTCTGTTTGAGCTCTTCAAGTGTCGTGAGCTCGTCAAGCGGGAATTCTCTCCCACTGAATGCAACAACTCTAAAGCCATCTAGAACTAAAGCGTCCTTATTGTCAACAATTAAATGCCAAAAGGACTCGGGGGGGGCAGCCTGGGCTCCCAAATGTAATTCAGCCCTCGTAGAATCTTTTATATCCACGCGGAAACCTATCTTGTACAAGTCCTGGTCTAAATCAGTAGGGTCATAATCAACTCTGGTTACTTTTCTGGCCCTAGGCGCTCGGCCAATAGTAAATTCGCTTTTCCATCGCTCATGTGATTTCTAATATACCATCAAAACGGAACGTTTTCAACACATTTCTTCTTCCATGCTATACTCCTATTAATATGAGCCCGCAGGACCTCATCAATTTTCTTGATCACACTCTATGGTTCAAAAATCAATTCTAAATGCCTCACCAAAAACACTGCTCAAACGGTATAGGTAAGTCTTAAAAAACTTACCAGCGATGTTGACTCGATGATCGAACCACACCCGTATAATCCGCGTGACCTTGCCAATCCATATGATCCTTTGGCGTTTGAAATTACGAGCTAGGGCAAAATAATACGGTAATTGGGT
The DNA here is from genome assembly GCA_005239675.1 of Planctomycetales bacterium. Lineage (GTDB taxonomy): Bacteria > Omnitrophota > Gorgyraeia > Zapsychrales > Zapsychraceae > UBA10015. The sequence goes on along the minus strand of SBBO01000004.1, from coordinate 5,721 downwards.
ATTAAATGTGTACAAAAAGTGCCTTACTTAGCGAGGTGGTTTAATATTTCTCCACCGAATACGCGCAGACTACTGACGTCCTTTCAATTGCGGCAAGGTGGTTATACAAGACATCCAATAAGATCGCTGTCAACTGTCATAGTGCTGAAAATCGCCTAACGAGGGCTGAATCGTAAATACTGCGCATATACGCTGTGTCGTAATAATTGCACATGGCAAAAGATTCAAAAGCCAGAACTTCTTTCTCTGTGCGGAGATAGACCCGGTCCCCGCTTTTGATAATCTGAAAAAGAAACAGAGGCGAGGAACCGGTGTCTACAACGCTCAAATCCAGATTTAGCGGGAAGCTGATGGGTTGCAGTGTTTTGTATATCCGCTCTTCATCTCTCGGTTTTTTCCGATCGACCACAACTGCAAGATCAAAATCGCTGTCACCACGCTCCCTACCAGACGCAACAGAACCGATGATGTATGCGGCAATCGCCTCGGGGATATGAGAAAGAGCATCAACAATTTTCCCGCGCAGTTTTTCGCTGACAATGCATAAACCATTCTTCATGATAGCCTCAGTATACCATCACACCCAAAATCTGAAAAGACAACAATGGTCATTTGGTAAAAAGTGGGAAAAGTTAATAACTGAAGGAAATAAGAGGATTATTAATGAAGAAAAAACATACTCGGGAGGTCCATCATCATAAATCAGAAACAGGAACCACGCATATTTGTGGCCGTTTCTTTTCTACAACAATGGACCCCCCGTCGCGCTAGATACAAAACCGATCCCAATTCCATGCGCGATTATGGATTTGCAAAGCCGCCGCCAGCGACCTTGCTAAACGACGCGGCGTTTTTCGATGCGCTGCTGGCGCTGCTGGAGAACAACTGGAACGCTTGGCGAATTTCTTTTTCGGTGTTCCCCGGTGTCAAAATCCAGTTCTCGTCGAGCCCCATTTCCGCGAAGACTTCATTGAAGTTGGTTCGGGAGAATGGCTGGCCACAATTCGGGCAATTCGTCACACCGATTGGCGACCCAACGAGATTTGTAGCACAACGTTCACATTTCTTCGGTATATCATCAATCCCCAATCCCGCGATGATATTCTGCTCGGTGGCAAGCATATCGCGAACGATCGGACGCACGTCAGATGCCGATCGCCTGGATCCCTCATCATGCCCATCACTCACCGTCAGATTGACTGATCGTACCGTGATGCCGTAATCGCGCAGCTCCTTCGTCTTGGCAAGCACGGTTGCGTAGAATACAATACTTTCGTCATAAAGCGGGGTGCCGCCGGAGGGATTGTAGTTATGCGTATCAAGACGCGGCGCTTGCTCAATCGGCACATACTCACAGATGAGCAACCCGTTAAGCGTGCGCATGAAGACGAGAATCTCGTCGCGTGCTTTTGCTTTCTGCACCGCATCAAGACCCAGATTGTTAGTACAATCCCGAAGAATTTGTGAGTTCCCGCACATGCGAATTGAGGTCGAGTCGTCAATCAAAATGTTGAGAAGTACGGTCGAACTCGACTTGACATCAAGCGCTGGCGTTCCGAGCGCCGCCTGAATGGTTGCGCCAAGATCTACAGCCGTCAAGACATCCAAAGACTGCCCAGACAGCTCTCCTTCATCTTTCAGCGCTTGTAACATGGCATTTGCATTGGTATTCCTGCTCATTGGAAAAAACCTCCTTTGATCGATTTCCTAACTTCGAAACTCTGTCCGATCGTGTTCATACATCAATCGGATCGGTTGACTTGACGACGTGCATACCGGCTGCAGCGAATCTCTTCATCGCCGCTTCTGCTTCGTCGGTGTAATCCACGACCCCGGGCACGACGACCGGAGACGAGCAATCGTCAAGCAGATACACTTTCTTGGCAAGCGACGGATCACGCGCCGCGATCTCGTCGAGCAGGTCAGCAATCGTCCAGGCGTAGCAGTGCGATTTCGCTTGCCCGGCGATATACAGGCGATCAAAAGTGAGTAGTTTTTGCAGGAACCGTGTGTTTTTCTGACCGATCGGCTCACCGTGCGTACCAGTTTTGACTTCGGGCCCGAGGATCGAATAATTTTCGGTAAGTGGGTTCCCCCCTTTTACTTCAGGTCCGGTCTGGCTGGAACGAGCGACAAGATGGAAGAATGCCGCTTCTTCGATCGTCGGAACAATCGCGTGACCGATTCCACCCAACACCGCATGGTAGGGCCAAATGTTCAGAGCATACCGACCTTGCTTTGCCAGTTCCGTAACGTAGTGGAGCACATACGCCTCAAGCGCCGCAAGATTGGGTTTGTCCATGACATACGGGGTAACCGCGGGATTCACCCGCCATTTCTTGTTCTTCACGTCATTGACAGTGATGACAGAAAACGGAGCGGGGTGCTCACCATTTTCGTTGATCCAATAGATTGCATGAAAGATCTGCATCGCGGTGTGCGTGTCCATCGTCAAAAAGATCTGCGTAATGACACCGAGATTGCGGTAGATGAACTCTGTAAACCGCGCGCTGTCATCAAGTGCCCCTGTCCCGGATCGCCCGCCAACGTACAGCTCAAATCCGGGCAGACAGAACGTCATTTGCTGGTCGATACCCATGACCGCGATCCGAACCTTGTCAGAAGCCGCTGGCGTAAGAGCGTGTTTTCGTGCCCATTCTCTCCCGGCTGCTGAAATCTTTTCATACGGGACGCTTCGAACCTCACCCACGTTTGCCGGTTTGTAGTGTGGGGGAAGCGGAAGTTGTTTTGCCATTTCGAAAATCCTCCGTAAAATTTTTTCTCATCGATCGTCATTGGAACTGTCAATTGATTTGCAGCAAGAACACCTCCTTTCGTTTAACGACATACAATCCATTAGGTCCGGGAAACAAATGCGACCCAGAATCTACCCATGGCTCGGTATCGGGAAATTCGCGCGTCTGGACGATTTGGCCGTTGGATAGTTCTACGCGAACAATTCCCTCATCTGTAGCGCAAAGGAGGAAATTGCCGATTGCGCATTTTCCACGGATCGTTCCAAGCCATGAATCGTCACCGTCTGGCATTTCAGCAGTCGCAAGAGTTGCTCCATCTCTGCTAATTACGGTGCAGCGGTTGATCGTTTTTGTTCCCTCGCGCAGACTCATGAAAAACCAGCAGAGGTCTTTGGAAAACACCGCCGTGGAGTCTATGAGTTGACCACGAATGGGCTGGATTTGCACTCGATCATTGATCCCCGGCCGCTCAGCGTCAAAAACAAACGCGACGCTGATGCCGCCGGCTTTGTAGAATCCAAATCCGAAGGTGGGACCAACCCAAAAAACCGTTTGCGCTTGTAACACCTCGCCCACCATCTCGGGTCCTAACTGACCATCCCGATAAAGGTGACCAGCAGAAACCCAGTATTTACGACGGGCATTGGCGTCAAACATAGGCAAGCTGCCATACGTATCAACAACTGTTTGCTCGGGTGTGGACTCATTGGGAGAAAACTCGAGGAGTCTTCCGCCCTTTGCAAGGAGAGTTTTTTCACCTTTCAGACGAAATCGCACGAACGGATCTGGCTCAAACGATGCCACAACAGATCCACCTTCACGTTTCAATTTTCCGTCTTCATGGTACAGAATACGCAGTATCCCATCCTGAAAAGCCGCATATACAATCGCCCCGTGGGTGCTAAAGATATTTTTCACGGTTACCTTCCCACGAACTTCTTTCTTCTCAACAGGCGCGGGCTTCGCACAACTGGGACAGATTGATCGCGCGTGCTCGGTCCCGCAATTGGTGCACTTGGTCCATCGAATCCTTTGAAGAATACCCAAAGGAAACTCGCCTCGCCAGTCCTTCTCAAATATTTCATGAAATTTTTGAAGGAGATCATCGGGAAGAATGCCCCAATGAGTGGCTGGCCTTGGATAAATCACGTTAGGGTGAAACACCGTAATTCGCCGCAATGGCCGTTCACCTTCAAGGACTCTCTGCGTTGGCTTCTTTGGTCGATAAACTCCGCCGTACGGCCCCACAAACAACAATGACTGGAACAACATGACGGCATAAGCATACCAATCGGAGTTGGCATTATGCGGCTTAATGAGTTTAAGCGATGTCGCGCTATGGTCACAAAGCAGCGGATCTGCAAACCGATCTGTATACATAGTACACAGGTATGGACCAAACTGTGAACTGTCTATGTCCACAAGCCACGCCCATGCTGTAGTACCAACGACGAGCACGTTGAGGTCGTTGTGATCGGCGATAATCACACCAGCTTTATGGACGCCGCACACAGTGGGATGATATCCGGTAAAGATTTCCATAACCATTTGGTTCGTGATACCGGCTTGCCGAAAATCTCGTGTTCCATAACGCATGAGCACTTCCGCGCCACTTAAGAATTTCATGGTGTATCCACGAACTTCACGACCAGTTTGGTCTGTGGCTAGATCAAGAGGCACAACGACATGTGACGGCAGACCTTTTGGAAGCTCACGAAGTTTACGTTGATGCGTTGCAATACGCTCTCGTGCCGCCTGTTGGTCAGCCGGTTGACCGTGAAAGTCAGGGTGATCCGGCGGCTTGAATATTTTGAGTGCTAGGTCAGATGCTATTTTATAAACATCCGCCTCGCCGCCGCTGCCGATCGACTGGGTAGAATCAAGCGGAATCCGTTTCCCAGCCACATAGACACTGTTATACATCTTGTATTCCTTTCTTCGCTGGGATTTACTTCCGTTTCCGTCGACCGGCAATCAGAGTCGTATCGTCTCTAAGAATCGCAGCATACTTTGTTACGCGCTGCGCTCTGTAATCAATGCTCTGTGTCTCGCGACTCAAGAGATTGAGACGCATGGTCACAGCCGCTGGATTTTTGAAGTAGATATCTTCTGTCCAGAACTGAGATACCAACCCCACTTTTTGCTGTTGCCCGGGAACATTCTTATCGACAGCTTTAAGCAAATAGTTCACGCCGTCACTGCCAATAAGAAAATTGACCAGTTGATCGGTTGCTATGATTTTTTGGATCCGAAATCGTAAGAGCGCCTGGTCAATCTTCACTTGTCCGGGCTCAAGTAATCCGTGTCCGAAATACGGCGGCTCATTGTCTGGAAACGGACCGATTTTCATGATATCGCTATTGACGATCTCAATCCCGTCGCCGATGCTTACAAAAACCGAAATCTTCGGCGTTATAAGTACGCCGAGCACGGTAAAGAGGAAGTAGTCGAATACCACTTGAGTCAAACTACTGCCCATAGACCGGGCTAGTTCTCGAATTTTGGCAAGCGCATCTTGCCGGCAGCGCTCCCAAAACGCAGCTTGGGAAAAAACAGTCGAATTGGCATCCCTCGATAGAATCGCCAGAGCGTTCTCACCGATGATGGTCCCGATCACTGGTGCACCAAGAAGAGCGCCGACCTCGCTGAAATTTTTGCTAGTGCAACCATCGGCTACAACGCCAATGATCACATTTTGATCGGAAAGAAGAAAGTGACCGTCCTGGTTATTAATACCCTTGAAGACGTGATCCCACCCGATCCGACTCCCCATTGCAAACTCAAACTCACTTGACGGGTGACTGCCGAATGCGCGTGCGAATATCGATCTCATTGGACACTCCTTATGGTAAATTTTGCTCAACGCGGCTTTGTAGTAGCCACATTCAAACCTTCACAGAGGCGTAAAGGCATAAACGTGGCTACTACATTTTTACTCTCTTTACTTGTTAAAGAGCAAAACGTT
>SBBO01000033.1 GCA_005239675.1 Planctomycetales bacterium | reverse complement strand
CGTTTATTGATGGTTCCTCCGGTTGACCTAGATCAACTCCTCCGTTGGAAGCATCTTTTACTCAGCAAGGGGGGTAACGATCTATTGACCGTTCCCTGTACATATCATCTAAAAATTAAAAGTGAATCTTTTAAAAAGGATTTAAAAGTTACGTAACAGCCACGGATTCTGTCAGAATGGAGCTCGAACTTGGACTTCAAGAATTTATCCTCAAGCCTACACCTCCATAGAAAATTGCAATGAATATAGCTTCTGATACAGGGGGCAGGTGCCTAATAGCGCGTCATGACTACCTACCCCAATGATTTTCCCATGTTCTAAGACAACGATCTTGTCAGCCTTTTGGATTGTTGCTAGCCTATGGGCAATCGCGATAACGGTTCTACCCTCCATCAATTGATCGATGGCCTCCTGAACGTAACCTTCTGACTCGGCATCAAGCTGAGAGGTCGCCTCATCCAAGATAAGGATGGGGGGGTTATCCAGAATAGCCCGGGCTATCGCTAGACGCTGCTTTTCTCCACCAGAAAGACGAAAACCGCGGTCTCCAATGATGGTGTCATAACCCTGGGGCATCTTGGCGATAAATCCATGAGCAAAGACCTGCCGAGAAGCCACTTCGATTCTTTCCTTAGTCGCATGCGGATTCCCATAGGCAATATTTGCCCTAACAGTATCATTAAATAAAATTGTCTCTTGGGTGACAATGCCGATTTGTCGACGTAATGACTGAAAGGTGACATCACGCAGATCAATACGATCGATCATGACACGGCCAAGGACCGGATCATAAAAACGCGGGATTAAATTAGCCAATGTCGTCTTGCCGCTACCCGTTGGCCCAACAATAGCCACAAGCTCACCTCTTTTGATTTCAAGATTGATATCCTTTAAAACAAATTCCATCTCATCAGCATAACGAAAATCTACGCCCTCAATAGAAATAGCAGTTTTCATTTCAGGTAATGACATCGCCTGCGACTTCTCATGAACAGTGATCTTGGCTTCCAGCACCTCATAAATCCGTTCATTGGCTGCCAAGGCCTGCTGAGTCAAGGCATGGACATTGCCCAATTTCTTAATGGGACTAATAATGGACATAATCGACCCAAAAAATAATATAAATACGCCAAAGGAAAGCCCTCCGGCCATAACAGTGCGGCCCAGCCAGATAATAACGGCAACGCCGCATATGGCGCCAAAAACTTCGGTCATTGGTGGAATAGCTATAAGACGTTTGACCGATTTCATCCGTAATTTATAATAATCGTCATTCTTGTCTTTGAATCGACTGATCTCGTGGCTTTCCATACAGAAGGCCTTCACCAATTTGATCCCTGAGATCGTCTCAATGAGGAGCGTATTGATATCAGCCATTTTCTCTTGGGTTCCTTTGGAAATCTTGCGTAACCGTCTACCTATCTTGGCCATCGGGATACCAATGAGCGGAAATACAATAAACATGATCAATGCCGCTTGAGGATAAATTGAAAAGGCAATCAGGACAAACATCATAATCATAAAACTCTGACGAAATAGATCTGTCAATCCATAAGAGACCGCGTTCTCCACCACATTGACATCGTTGGTGATCCGTGCAATCAATTCACCGGTGCGTTTTTTACTGAAATAATCAAGCGAGAGGTTCTGGATCTTGGCATACAATTGATAGCGGATATCCCGCATGATTGCCTGCGAGAGATCACTCATCAAATATTGATAGATAAATACAAAAATATTTTTAACCAAGAGGGCAATGATCACAACGATAGGAAACATCCAAAAGAGCGTTTCCCGTGGCGTTGCGTTCAGACGGTCGATCGTGGCGGTAATAACGTAGGGCAGCTGACCGGAGACAACAATGGGTTTGTTACTGAAAATCCTGTCGGTCATGGGGACCAATAGCGAGAGCTGAAAGCCTTCAAAAGAACTCGCGATCAGCATGGTTATAACTGCAATTACAAACAGACGTTTATGCCCTTGAAGGAATTTTAAAAGCTTGAAATAATTATTCATAACTCCATCAATTTTAATAAGTTAAGGTTAGAATATTTTATTCTGTCGGAGGACAGATATTACCATAGCAATTGACTTTTGTCGAGCCATTTGTTATAGTGCCTCCACACTTAGACCAACATTTTCCTAATGGCATATGCGCAAGATTAAAATTGGTATTGTGGGTATCGGACACCTGGGCTCAAGGCATCTCAAGGTGTACAGTCAATTGACAGACGCGGCAGAAATCATAGGCATTTGCGACGTCCAGAAAGAGCGTACGCTGAAATTGGCCCATCACTATAATGTCCCTTTTTTTGCAGATTATAAAGATTTGGCTGAGAAAATCGATGCGGTCAGCATCTGTGTCCCGACCAATGTCCATTTTGTTGTTGCCCAGTTTTTCCTCAATCAAAAAATTCATACCTTTATCGAAAAACCCATTACCTCCACATTGGCAGAGGCGGATCAGCTCATCAACATCGCCCAGAAAAATAAATGCAAGCTGCAAGTTGGTCATATTGAACGCTTTAACGCTGCCTTCCAATTTGTTCAACGCCTTACCCCCAAGCCACTTTTTATCGAATGCCACCGGCTTAATACCTTCCCCAATCGCTCTCTCGATATCGGGGTTGTGATGGACCTTATGATCCATGACATCGATATTGTCCTAGGGCTGATCAAGTCTCCTATCAAGGACCTTCATGCGGTGGGCGCCAAGGTCCTCACTTCCCTAGAAGACATCGCCAGCGCCCGCCTTATTTTTGAAGATGGTTGTGTCTGCAACCTAACAGCCAGTCGTATTTCCGATGATGTGATGCGTAAAATCCGACTCTTCCAAGACAATGCCTATATCTCTCTCGATTATGTCCAACAGGAAGCCTATATTTATCGAAAATACGATCACCGAATCAGCAAACATCGTCTGCCCATCGAAAAAGAAGAGCCGCTACGCAAAGAAATCGAACATTTCCTTACCTGTATACAAGAAGACAAAATACCTTTGATTGCCGGGCCAGAGGCCAGGGAAGCGCTAAAAGTGGCTTTAGCGATTACCCAACAGATATGGGACAACCGCAAAGACAGTTCTTTATCGTAGCTGCAGAGGCCTCCGGCGACGCGCACGCCGCGCATCTCGTTAATGAGCTAAAGCAGATTGACCCCTGCCTAAAATTTTCTGGACTTGGGGGCTCATGCCTGCGGGCAAACGGTGTCGAGCTCTACTATGATATGTCGGCCCTCGCGGTTGTCGGGTTCATCGAGGTGCTCAAGCATTACGGAGAAATCCGCCGTGTCTTTCAACTCATCATCAAGAAAATTGATGAGATCCGCCCTCAGGCCGTTATCTTAGTTGACTATCCCGGATTTAACCTACGGCTCGCCAAAGAGATAAAACGCCGCAACATCCCCGTCATCTATTACATCAGTCCACAGGTGTGGGCGTGGAAAGAAAACCGCGTTCAACACATTAAAAAATATGTCGACTGTATGCTGGTCTTGTTCCCCTTTGAAAAAGAATTTTATGCCCGTCACGGCATGGCCGTTGAATGGGTCGGACATCCATTAGTTGATAGTGTCGTTGCCCAAGTCCCTAAAAATAAATTCTTAGACCAACATGGGCTGAAGGCCGACAAGATGACCATTGCCTTGTTGCCCGGCTCACGTTACCACGAAGTCTGCCAACTCTTGCCGGTCATGTTACGGGCGGCGGATATTATTCAAAAAGAATTTCCCCAGATTCAATTTTACGTGCTCCAGGCGCACACGATCGAACAGTCATTATTGGAATCTTTCTGTCGACAGGCGCGCTACCCCCTTAAGATCGTTAGAGGAGAAACGTATGCAGGAATTAATGCCTGCGATCTATGCGTGGTCGCCTCTGGTACCGCAACGCTAGAGACGGCCATTCTCGGCAAGCCCATGGTAATTGTTTATAAGACATCACTCTTGACTTGGCTGTTGGCAAGACTCTTGGTCAAGATCCCTTATATCGGATTGGTCAATGTTGTAGCGGGGGAGAAAATTGTACCAGAATGCATCCAATTTCAGGCAACGGGCAGCTGCATCGCTCTTGAATTGCGAAAGATGATTACAGATAAGGCCAGGATGGCGCAGATAAAGACACAATTGCAGCGTATCAAAGGCATGCTTGGTCGTGGCGGCTCCAGTCAGCGAGCTGCCCAGATAATATACCGAACGATTTCTCCTCCAATGGCTGCGTCCACTTTAAATCAGTTCAAAAATACTCTGCATAATCCACCCGGCGCGACCGTCTAACCGCTCGACCTTTGCCCAATTGTCTTCTCGTTTTAAAATATGGACGCGTGCGCCCGGTGCCAATGAAAAATGTGTCGTTGAATCTGGGTGCGGTTCAAATCTTGCCTCGCTGGCTGTAAACACAATGGCAAGATTATCTTGTGCCTGCACCTGAACGACCAGGGCGGTTGCCCCAACGAACCACAGTGCAACTAAAATGCCGATAACAACCCGCCGTAATCGATATTGCCAACGTCCCCACAACGACCACAGGTGTCCTGCGATAATGAAGCCACCCATGACAACGAGCATCCAGATTATTTCACGCTGAGTCGCCCAGCGCACTTGCCGCACTGCCCCCCATCCCAATACTTCAGATTGGACTGTGTCTTGTCCTGCCCGCTGACGCACATACTGCAAATTAAAATTTAGATCAGCATCACGTGGCATAAGGCGCCTGGCTCGTTCGTAATTCAGGATGGCCCGACCCAGTTCCCCTTGCTTAAAATAACTATTACCTAAATTATAATATATTGCGCCGCTTTCTTTCCCGCTTTTTAAAATTGCTTCATAGCCCTCAATTGCCCGAGTGTAATCTTGTGCCTTGTAGGCTATATTAGCCGCTGTAAATTTTGCAGAAATCCCCTCAAAAGACGAAAGGGTATCCTGGGCGAGACAGGATCCCAACAACCAAGCCCAAATGATGACAATCGCTACGCCAGAAACTAAGATTCTAGAATATTGTGTCATTTAATCCTTCTCTCCAGACTATCAATTGTGCGTTGCACACGCACGTAACTTTCGTTCATTGCCATTACGTCACAATCACTAGAGCCATAACGAACCGCATCGCATTCAGCAAAAATTTTATAGATGTCTTTAATAACTTGCTCTGGCACCTGATCACTCAAGCGTAATCGAACGACTTCATTATTGACCGCACCCGATGATAAATGCAATGTATGACCTAAATAGGTCTGTAAGGTTCTAAATAATGCATCATAAAACTTTCGCCTGTCTTGTGATTCCAAGAGTCGCTTAGCCTCGCGTAAACCGAGTCTCGCTTGCCGTGGGGCCAAAAGGCGCCGAGCGTAAACGACATCTGTTGAAAGTTTATGAACCCGCCGAAATACCCCATATCCAATAAGCCATCCAGCACCCAAGACCAAGATCAAAAAATAAAATCCCATGGTTTGATAGAGGGGTTTTCCTCTAGGATAAAACTGTCCCGACTTTGCCTTAATGAAAACAATGTCCTCCCCCAAGGGCACGGACCGCTCAGGAATCACGACCACCGATGGGCCAGCCACCTGCACATCTTGCTCGGTAGATGCATGGACCGTGACGGGAAACGGCCCACGAATAATGGTTTCATACTGCCCACGACTGGGATTAAAGAATGAGAATTGTATGGCGGCGATCTCTTTAACCTTTTCCGATTCAGGGATGAGAACCTGCTCGAGCTTCTTTATTCCATCTTCTTCTTTGATTTGCGGCTCATAGGTCTTAAACTGATCTAAATTCTTATATGCGGGTAGTGTCACGGCCTTAAGGTTACCCTCTCCCTGGATATTCATCTTTATTGTCATGGGATCCCCTACATTAACCTCTGTTGGAGCCACAGCAACATTGAAAGCAAATTGTCCAACCGCCTGCGTAAAATCAGCTGGCTTGCCATCCTCAGGCAATGGCAGGACGGTCAACGTGACTGGTTTCGATTGTAGTGTTATGGGTCGCTTTTCATATTGCTCAAGAAATGAATTAAAGAAATCGTCGCTAAACAAACTCCCGCCAAAAGGTGAATATGCCGTGGTTGACTTGATGGCGATGTTGCAATCAAGTGTCGCAGGACCTAACACCACCTCACCTGACCGCATCGGGTAAATCACTCCATCAAATTCAACAACGTGATACTGCAAACCATTCATCACCTCATTGTACTGCCGCGGCTGCGAGAATTTTTCAATATCAACCCCTATTTTGTCTAATACGGGAAATTGTATATCCGCTATCGTGAGATTTGTCACCAACAAAAGCAATTTTATAGGCAACCGCTCATTAACGTAGACCTTATCCTTAGAAACCTTTAAGACAAGAAATGCCCGGTCTTCTAATGATTCATTTCCCACGCCCGTGGATGGCCCTTCCTGAGGGGCGGCTTGACCTGTATTGTTTTTAGCGACAACATCAAAGGTGAGTGACTGCGTTGTATGCGTTTGTCCAGAAATAGTAATGCTGACCGGGGGGATGGTGAAATGGCCGGTGCGTAATGGAAAGATTGAATAAACAAATGACTTGGAGCTGGAATATTGGCCATTAACAATCGAGATCTGAGTGCGCGGTCCCAGATACTGCATATTCAACCCCTCGATAGATGGCAGCTGAATCTCAGGGACATCTTGAGCACCATCCGCGGTAAACGTCAATTCCACTGTTTCCCCTAAGGAAACTTTGTTTTGATCCACCGTAGCCATCCAACGAATATCCTGCGCCAAGACGCATTGGCCGGATAAAGCCGTTGCCCAAATGCCAACCATAATAATCCCTACAACCTTCATGTCTCGCTCGCTATCGGCTTATGGTCCACGCCCGCCGAAGGGACCTTCACCAGTCTTTGGACACATCATTAATGTCTATTTCTTCCTGGACCGCTCTAAACAACCCCCGGGGCTCTTCTGCCTGTTGATAATATTCCAAAAGTCTCTTGGTCTCCGATGGTGTTAACTCCTGACCATGGGGGGTTGGCATATCTGTCATTTTGCCTTGCGATGCCGGCGATGAACTGGCAGACTGCCCAGCCTGCCGACCCTGCTCCTGGGCCTGCCTATCTTGTGATTGTTGTTCTTGGTTTTGTTTTTCTTGTCCTTGGTCTTGACCAGGAGACCCTTGCCCATCTTCCATTTTAGATGACCCTTGCGGCTGATCTTGACTGTCCTTCTTTTCTCCTTGGCTGGATTGCTGCTGATCTCGCTGTTGTTGCTTCTTAAGAAGGCGTTCTAATTCTTTTTTAACAAAATCATAATTATATTGCGCATCTTCATCTGTTTTATCTAAGTTAATCGCACTCCCCAGATACTGTAAAGATTTCTCTAGCGATGCCACTGCTTTAGCGAGATCTTTTTCTTCCTGCGCTATGCCGGATTTGTATAGAGCGCTGCCTAAATTATACTGTGCCATCTGATGAATGGATGGGTCATCGCTCAAAAGGGCCTTTTGAAGATGCCCAATTGATTCCGCATAACGCCGCTGCTTATACAAAGTTGTACCGATATTAAAATGAATGATATCGGATTCAGGATTATTTTTCAAGGCTGCATCGTAGTGCCGTAACGAATCCTCAAAGCGGTTCTCCTTATATAAACGGTTACCTTGAGCAACATCACTACGTACTGAGGCCGCCTGGGCCATCGTTGCCGCTGCCAGTAAGGCCATAACCAATAATGCGTGTTGTAACCACCAAGTCATTTCTTTCTTCGTCCTGGCATAAGGCATGTTTCCCATAAAAGTAATACGAAGGCAATGCTTAAGGGTATCTGGAAACGATCAAAATAATGCTTTTTCATTTTTGCCTCAATGTCATGTTTTGGCAGCTTGGCCAATTCGTGCGCATAAATATAGTCCAAGCCGAATTCTGCGCCGCTGGAGCGTACGTACCGGCCATCGGTCGTTAAAGCAATTTGTTGCAAGAGTCTCTCATTTAAACGGGATTTGACAAAATTGCCATTATTATCTTTAAGAAACTCTTTTTCCCCTTGATCATTGACGATCTGAATCAATTCACCCTCCGGGGTGCCGATACCGATACAATAAATTTTAATCCCGGTCTCTTTAGCCTTCTTGGCTGATGCCAAAGGGTCCCCTTCCAAATTATCACCATCGGTTACGATGATCACGACCTTATACTGATTGGGCGTTTGATCATAACCGCGGATGGCCTGATCGATTGCCCGTGACACATTTGTCCCTCCTCGCGCAATCGTCTGCACGCTTAGATCATCAAGGCTTAACATAAACCCACCATAATCACTCGTTAGAGGACACACCATAAAGGCATCTCCCGCAAACGCCAGCAAGCCGATCCTGTCCCCTTTTAAATTTTTAATTAAATCTTTTACAGCGAGCTTCGTGCGCTCCAGGCGATTGGGTTTTACATCAGCGGCCAACATACTCTTGGAAGTGTCCACGGCGATAAGAATATCAAGCCCCCTATGTTTGACTTCCTGCCATTCAAATCCCCACTGGGGTCTGGCGAGAGACAGGATCGCAAAGAAAAGACCGCCGATGATCAAGATATTCTTTCCCATCAATCGCCTTGGGGCAAAGGCAGGAATAATCTGCGGTAAAAGAGACTTATCGACAAACCGTGCTAAGATCTTCCGACGCTGCGCCAGTCCCCAGAACAAAAACATCCCGAGGAGAATAACCCCCCAGCAGCCCGCCAATACCTGTGGTTCGGCAAAATGGATCATGTGATTTAAGGAATCTGCATTAATAAAGTATTAGACAAAATAAGTTCTGCCAAAAGAAGTGCCAAGGCTACCACTAAAACCACACCAAAAAGCTCATCATACTCAAGATAACCCTTCTCCTTAATCGGTGTCTTCTCCAGGGAATCGATTATTTTGTAAATCTTGCGTAGGGATTGGGTGTCGGTTGCCCGAAAATATTTGCCGTCTGTAATCTCAGCAATCTTTTTAAGGACATCTTCATTAATATCAATGCGCACCGGCTGATAAAATTTTCCACCCAGAATATCTTGAACAGGAAACGGAGCAAAACCTTCGGTCCCTGCGCCAATGGTGTAGATCTTAATCCCTAAGGCCTGGGCGGCTCGTGCCGCAGTGACAGGGTCAATCTTTCCCGCATTGTTGATGCCATCCGTCAACAGAATCATAATCTTGCTTTTTGCCTGGCTATGCTGTAGACGGATCGTAGACGAGGCAATGGCCGAGCCAATCGCCGTGCCATCCGCGATCAACCCCAACTGAACCCGCGCTAGATTTGTCCTAAGCCATGCATAATCCATAGTCAAAGGGCATACGCTGTACGCAAACGCCGCAAATGTAACTAACCCGATGCGGTCGTTCTTGCGTTGAGCGATAAACTCTTCAACAACGTTCTTAACGACATCCAAACGATTTTGCCGTTGATTGCCGATGGTGAAATCCTCTGCCGCCATGCTCCCCGATGAGTCGATGGCAAGGATAATGTCAATGCCTTCCGTGTGGTGCACGGATTCCTTGAGAACAGAACGCGGCCCGGCCAAGGCTACCAGAAATAGTGTCAAGACAATAAGACGTAATAATCGTGGGACATATCGCCAATGGATTCGTAGAGAGATCGGTACGGTCTCAACGAGACTATCGGAAGGAAAATGGACCGCCATGCGGCGCTGACGTTGGTGCAACGCATAAACCAAGAAAAGAACCATCGGGATGAACCCTATGACCCATGGGCTTCGTAGTTCCATATCAACTGGGGGCCGCGGTTACGTCTTTTATCTTTGTATCATCGATCATGCGCCGGCCTAACTGAAGACTCTGATATGCCTCCTGCTGATGCGGGGCGTGCCTGGCAAATTTTACCATATCACAAAAGATGAGAAATTGCTTAAGGATATCCTTAGAAGACTCGTTTAACGCTGATGATTGACGCAGCGAAAGAAGAAATTCTTCACTGGTCATCTCTGGCGCGTGGATCTCAAATCGTTCTTCAAAATAACGCCGGACGATATCCGACAACTCCAAATAATATTGTTCCCATTGCCCGCGGGCTAAAAGATCGCTCTCTTCAAGTGCCCTGAACCGTTCGTAGGCCTTCTCCCAGGGCGATTGAATCACCCTCTTAGCCGAGGTTGTCTTCTGACGCTGGCGATAACGATGATGCCATAGACACACAAGGCCTACGATCGCTACGATCAATATCAAGAAAATCATGACAGCAACCCAAGGCGATGGCAAGGTCAAGGGTGGTTTGACATCACGGATATCCTGGATTAATACGGGCGGTGTGGATGCAAAGAATGCCCTTTTGAATGCAGAAGAGTTCATCATCGTTGTTTTTGACGCCGGCGTTTCATAAAAAATTTAATCAAGGCCTCGCTGTAGACTATCGACGTATCCACATCAATATGATCCATGCCGATCGCATGAAAGATTTTCTCTCTTTGTTTGATACGCTCGACATTGTACCGCGCATATTCCTCTTGGACGCGCCGGCTAGAGGTGTCCACATATCTTATAGTGCCATTTTCTGCGTCTTCTAGCGCCACGATGCCGCAATCAGGCATGGTCCGTTCGCGCGGATCATTGAGGGTGACTGCAGTCACATCATGACGTTTATGGACAATCGATAAGGCCTGGCGCAGGCGTGCCTTGTGCTCTAGCCCACGATCCAGAAAATCCGAAATCAAGAATGCAATGGTCTTACGGGTCGTGACCCGATTTAAATATTCTAATGCCATGGCTATATCGGTCGCATGGCCTTGTGGCGGATAATAGAGGACTTCCCGGACGAGGCGTAACGCGTGGCGGATTCCTTTGCGCGGCGGAATAAATTTCTCAATGCGGTCTGTAAAAAGGATCAACCCAACTTTATCGTTGTTACGGATCGCAGAGAACGCCAGGACCGCCGCCAACTCGGCTGCTAATTGGCTTTTGGGCATATTAACTGACGCAAAGCGGCAGGAGGCGGACAGGTCGACTAAGATCATGACCGTTAGTTCACGCTCTTCAACATACTTTTTGACATGTGGCCTTCCCGTGCGAGCCGTGACGTTGCGGTCGATCGTACGGATATCATCGCCGATCTGGTATTCGCGCACCTCGTTAAATTCAATCCCCTGGCCTTTAAAAACGCTGTGATACTGGCCCGCAAAGACATCGGTTACAAGACGCGATGTCGTAATCTCGATACGCCGTATCTTGCGGAGTAATTCCCTGGAAATCATGGTGGATTAAGGAACCGCTAGCTCATTGAAAATAGTTTTCACGATATCTTCTGAAGTCTTCTCTTCTGCCTCGGCCTCATACGTGATGATGACCCGGTGCCGCAGAACGTCCATTCCGATGGATTTGACATCTTGGGGCGTGACGTAACCTCTGCCCTGCAAAAAGGCGTAGGCCTTGGCAGCGACCGCCAAATAAATACTAGCGCGCGGAGAGGCGCCATACTGAATCAAGTTTTTGAGGGTATTCAATTGGTAGGCATCCGGGCGACGAGTTGCATCAACAATATCCACGATATATTTTTGGATCTTCTCATCGACATAAATTTCGTCAACGACAGAACGCACCCTTGACAAATCTTCCGGCCCGATGATTGCCTGAACATCAATATTCTTACGGGTAAATGCCATCCGCTGTAATATCTTTAGTTCCTCATCCTTGGATGGGTAATCGACATTGACTTTAAGCATAAAACGATCTACCTGTGCCTCCGGCAATGGGTATGTCCCCTCCTGCTCGATGGGGTTTTGGGTTGCCATAACCAAAAAGGGGTCGTCTAATTTGAAAGTCTCTTCGCCGATCGTGACCTGCCGCTCCTGCATTGCCTCTAGAAGGGCGCTTTGGACCTTAGCGGGGGCACGGTTGATCTCATCGGCTAAAATAATGTTGGCAAAGATGGGGCCTTTCTTGACACGAAACGCGCTTGTCTTCTGGTCATAAATGAGCGTACCCGTCAAATCCGCTGGTAGCATATCGGGGGTAAATTGTAGCCGCTGGAATTTTGTCTTAATCGTCGCGGCCAGGGTCTTCACTGCCGTTGTCTTCGCAAGGCCTGGGACACCCTCCAATAGAATATGCCCATTAGCGAGAAGCCCCACCAAGAGGCGCTCCAAAAGATACCTCTGCCCAATAATCACCTTCTGCGCCTCGAGCAACACACCATCCAAGGAGCCAGTTTCTTTTCTGACCTTTTCGTTGATAGCGGTAATTTCGAAATTCGCCATCTCCCTTCTCCTTTCATTCCATGACTAAAAAATACTATTCTAAAAAGATATCAATCCGTTCGACTTTTTTTTCGCGAATCGCGTGAGAATGCGGTGGTGGTATAAAAGATGAAGTAAGGACAATGGGCTCTGGCGCCTGCGGATACGTCAGATGGATCGCGGCGATCTTCGCCTTATAGGTATCGCGGTGTTTAAGATTATGATACACAACTAAAATCGTGCTTAAGAATTTAAAGGCATACACATGGGCTGGTAAATCTATTGCCTTTGTCTGGCCAGCCAGATTATTTAGATGGACCTTGGTTGCTTTTCGCGTAAAAAGCCAACCAGGAAGGATCGGCTGAAATTGTAGCCATAACGCACCCTCAGGACCTATTACAAAAGGGGTCTTGCCTATATTCATCCACAACCACATATGCAAAAACTCCGCGGTACTCCCGGACAGGCGAGCAACAAACCCTTGCCCGTGCAGTAATTGGTCTTCGTGGATGCTGCTGACCAAAAAAGAGGAATTCTCCAAGATGCTACGGCCATAACGCTGTGGGTCTTGAAAAGGAATCAAGACATTCTTGAAATTATCAAAAAACTCATCGTATAAACCACAGCGCAAAAGCTCCAAAAGAAATTTATACTCCATATGAAGCCAGATCGAGGCATTCTCCAACCAACCCGCAGGAAAGATCCGCGTGCGCCCGATTGATTCAGGCTCGGCCGATAAATCTGCATTAACCCGATACATCTTCAGCGTTTTATCAAATAAAGAGCTGCGACGGATCTCTCGATACAAGCTACACAATCGCGAGGCATCATCTTCGACCCTGAAGGCATGCACATATCCTTCTAAGAAAGGCGGCAAGGTGTGCCTCTTGAATTGAAGCGGCAGGATATGTTGACTGTTTTCCTGGTTTTGATATTCGGTTACCTCATGATAGAAATAGGTCGCCAAACGGCCCTGGGCGTCACTGGCCAAGGCAATGCCTTGATCGGCCTTATCGATAACCAAATTTAAGAAATCTTTGACCTTAGCTAAAGACAACGGTTTTTCAGTGCCTTTAATCCCAGAACGCACCTGCGCCCTGTAGCGTTCCTTCAAGTCATTGGATTTAAACCAATAATCCAGCGGTTGCGGGTTAGCAGCAAGGAGCAATTCCAAACCAGATAAAAAGTCTAACAATTCTTCAAAAATAAGTATTTGCTCGCTATCGGCAACTGAAGAATTCTTCAGAATATCTCCAATAAACCGGCAAAGGCGTTTGAGTTCGAATGTCTCGCAAATGGATGACCCCAATAAACCCGGCAGGCCATTGAGGGCATCATACCAATTGGGTTTATCCGCCTCCATCTCTATCCCGACCCCGCTGGGGTCAAGCGAGGCAACCTTATTGGCAACCAGACAAAGAAGCTTGGATAATAAATAGGTATAATAAATATCCCCCTGACCGTGTTCACTGCGCAAGGTGTCTCCCCTAGCGATCATGGCCTCATGTCTTCCATCTTTAGCGACCGCATGGTACTGACGCACCCCGTGTTCAGTTAAAATATACCGCTGAGCCCGCGGTAAGACATAATGGGTATTCTGATAAAAACTAAACACTTTTCTCTCTAATAATAGCGACCGCGCGTCTTGCGGGTAAAACGCCAGATAGCTTTCTATACAATCTAGATTGTATGTCCAATGGTCTGTCCAAAATCCCTCACCGTGCTCGGCGATCTCTTGGTGGTGGCAGATCAAAAGAAGTTGTTCCAGAAAGACCTTTCGTTCTACCGTCAAAACGACGGCCTGACGGTCCATGAAGCGAAATAAGCCACCGATAGAAAAACTTTTTTCCAGAAAGTCTCTTAAGGCTGCTCGGCTGTCTATCGAGACAAACTTATTTAGTAGATCATTTAATCCTAGCCCCCCTTCGACATGAAACATCGTCCCTTTAATGACCAGTGGATTGTAGCCATCAGCCTGCACCAGATTAAGAAATGCGACTAAATGGCTGTCGCGGACATCCGTATTAAACCACAGGTCATTACGTCGATTTTGATTGACGTCACGGTAATTACCATTGCCTTGTGAATAAAACGTGGGAGCAACCATAAAATGATTGTAATCGCGTTCTAGGTCTCCGTGCTTGCGGCTGTAGACATTAAGGGCAATAGAACCATCCGCTGTATTAATCGAGACAGGCAGTCCACCGCGTAGAATATTGTCCAAAAATGTGTGACCCGCATATAAATCAAATGTACACGATGAGCTATGCGTCCACGTATGTTGGCGTATGTCATCGATGATTTCCTTGGAGCGGGTAGCCTTTTGTGCGATGAATCCATCTTGGCGCGTTACTTGACGCACGATACCATTCAAGGAATTGACATGATGAATATAACCGAAAAGTGATACGATCTCCTGCGGGCGCCCGGGGGCAACCATAAACGTGCCATAACCGAAAGCAGACGGCGTGCGGTTAGCGGTCTTTTGTAAATACCTTGGCTTAATCCCATTGGTTAAGAAAGCGACGGGTGCGCTAAAATCAAGCGCTGGGCCAAACACACTATCGGCCTCAACGATTGGATTTAATAAAACGGCGTCTTTCCCATCGCGGTAGAAACTAAAAAAGAAATTACCCTCTTCAATAGGGATTACCTGCGGTGTATCCGCGATCTCAACATTTAAATGATAATAGGGCGCCTTCTTTCGTATATTACCAACTTTGACCCAGGCCTCTGCCGTGCGCGACATATTCTTTAAAAGCCAGTCCTTCATGCCATACGGGACAATCATCGGCAAACCATCCAGGAGCTGAATCGCACATGATCTTTTTCCAAGATTTCGGATGATGAGCGTACGCACCAAGGCAGAATAGGGCTCTTCAGGCATGGTAAAATAATTTACCTCAACCTCTAACCCCAGATCATCATTTGATTCCGTCAAGGTCAGGTCGTGAGCCGAAACCCTAAGACATTGCTTCTTGTGGAAATCAGTCCCGGGGAGATTATTTTGAAAGGGCTCCCAATAAACTGTCTTTGTTGCGTATCGTACCTTGAGAAAGGAACGAAATCCCTGCAGGGTTGTCAGTCGATAGGACTTATTGGCTGGCTGAAATTCCATAAAGGACTTGTCTTTCGAGCCGGTCCCCAGACTCGCGATGCACTGCCCCCGATTAACATAGAAAACCCACATCGGCGTACCCCATACGCCCGCGATGCCGGGGAAAAAATTGCTGAATGGCTTGGCCTCGTTGTAGTGCTCAATTATACAACGCCCCTCTCTATCCAAAGAATATACAGGCTTATTGGTCCGGCCCATCGTTATCTCTCTCTTAAACAAGGCATCAGTCAGGGGATCTTGCTTGGCGGAATAAGTTATAAAAACCACTTAATTTCATCCAAAGATAGTCCATGCGATTATCTGCATCGCTAAGGCGTATACGCTTTAGCTCGTAAGGGTCATGCATAAACCGATCATAACCGCGATTCGTGGTGCAGGCGCTCTCATAGCCAGCTTCTTGGACCAAGAATTTTATTTTTTCATTAAATCCCCCCGATGGATAAGAGAAATGGGAGACCTTAATGCCCAATTCTTGCTCCAGTCGCTCCTTGCTTTTTCTAATTTGTTCGCTCGCTATTTCCGCAGAGACACTGGGTAGATACGCATGGGTACGGGTATGACTTGCGATGTCAATTCCCTGCGCTGCCATTTCTCTGAGTTGTTCCCTGGTCAGATAACCAGGGACATCGATAAAATCTGAAACCATAAATATAGTCGCGGGGAATTGATATTTTCTAAGGATAGGGAACGCATTCCAGTAATTGTTTTCATACCCATCGTCAAAGGTTATCACAACGCTTTTTCGTGGTAGCGGCTTACCTTCTTTAATTATTTGGACAAGTTTTTTTAATGGAAGGACATGAAAACGATTCTTCTTAATGTACGCCATCTGCCATTCAAAGAGCCTAAGGCTGACTGTATCCAATCGTCTATGACCGACGTCATATACCTGATGATACATTATAATAGGGACAACATACAATCGCGAAGATGCCCATACCCCTAGCGCGCCGACAACGGCCAATACGGCCAAGACACCAAAAAAAATCCGTCGCTTAGACATTACAAAATCGTGCCCAATTCTTACGCGCCACCCAAGGATTTTCTCACCAGATCGCTCACCGTGCGGTTGTCTGCCTTCCCTTGAACTAGGGCAGCAACAGCCCTCATCGCTTTCCCCATATCCTTGATGGACTGAGCCCCTGTTTCACGTATTGCCTGATCGACAAATTCTTGCAATACGGTCTCTGAGAGCTCCTGCGGCAGATAGTTTTTTAAAATAGCCATTTCAGCTATTTCCTTCTCGGCCAAGTCAACGCGTCCGCCTCTATGATATTGTTCAATGGAATCCTGACGCTGCTTAATCTGTTTTTTAATCACGGCAACCACATCTTTGTCTTCCAATGCCTCGAGGCGTTTGTCGATGCGGACATTTTTGAGCTGGGCTCGCAAAAAATTAATGGTCGATGCCTTAACGGTATCCCGGCCCTTCATCGCCTGAACATAATCTTTTTGCAGTTGTTCTTCCAGCATAGAACCTCCCGCAACTGACGTAACATAGTAAACGTAAGTTGCTAGCCAAATTAATCCTCACCTCTTGATTTATTCCGTACTATTAAATATAACGAAATGGCTGGTGAGGGTAACTTATTTTTTATAATGGACCACCAAACGCCGGTAGATAAATATCCTTTATGATAATAATTTTAGACGTGAATTTCAATCCTTTTATCTCAATTTTGGATTTACCTAGGTCAGGACAAACTAGGGGTCAGAAGCGCCCCTTTGGTGGGATGGAGAAGACACGACCGCCACTTATAGTCGCAACTACTGTTGCATCACTGTAACATTTACCCTAATCTTAGAATCGGCCTGAGAAGACCCGGAGGTAAGCAAGGTGCTGGAGGTACTGATCTTATATCTTTCCGTGTCCACTTTGACTCTTTGGCCTTCACGGACAAAATATCCTTTATTACCTAATGCCATCCGAGCTCGATCGCGTTCCCTAAGGTGGGCAATCTTCACTAGGTAGGCCTGATGTCGTAATTGATTCAATTGTAAACGGAGGGCCCGAATCTTGTCCTGATATTGCGCAATCAACAACCGCACCTGGGCCACATCTTGAATTGGTGGATTGGTTGCCTGATCAAGGGCAACGGTGGCGGTTGCAGCATCTGCCTTACGCATAGCAACATTCTGTTGCTTGGCCTCAGCCAAGAGAAGTTCAGTCTGTGATAAAATGGATTGAAGGACCCCCACTTCTTGACGGGTCGCCTGCAGGGCTTCTTGGCTTTGTTGATAGGACGCGGTCATTTGATTTAATTCCAAAGTTGTTTCCACTAATCGCCGCGTGGTAGCCGTATATAACCCCTGATATTCCCTCATTAGATAAGCATATTGATCGCTTACAGTTGCAAAACGGGTATTAGATTGGGTAAGATTGCGGTAAATATCTGTCCCTAACCCGGCAGCATAAAAAATGAACAGGGCTAAAACAACCGACATGCCCAATCCAACCATATTGCTGATCCTCAAATTCTTCATACCTTGCCTAACCCCCTTCTCGACCTTTTGACGTAAGCAAACAAGAATTGATTCAGGTATATCGATAAATTGGATACCGCACCATTGTCCATGGCGTAGAAAACCCTTTTTACGGCGCCAGACCAACTGTCCCAATCCAGGGATATAATTAGTATCAATAAGGTTAGAGTCAAATGAAAAAATGCTCTGGAGGGGAATATCACTGATGGTATTCAATTCAACAAGCATCCCAGAGGTGCTGATATTGCGGACCCATCCCTGCCCGACCAAGGAAGGATACCCCTTCACGTGCCATGCCACTCGGGTATTGTTTTTAATACGCTGGCCACGGCGCATCTCTCCTCGTAAGATTTGCGAGAAATCTTTCATATCGGGGGCCTATCTTCTATAAAACCGCAGATACTATAATATATTTAGAAACTACTATACACAAGATATCTTCAGAAATTTCCTGCAGGCTGACGACGGCGATACCATTACCTTTTAAAATTCTAGAACCAAGCGTTGGAACTTTAATTACTCAACAGTCCATGTCTCGTCTATACGCCCCGCTTCCATGCAGATGGCCTGCACACGAAAACGATCCCCCACCATCGCTTCTACGTCGACGTCTTGAGTGAATATGCTCGTCGTTGCTTGATGGTTATAGGCAAAAACTTGAACCTCTTGATCATTTTTGTAAACCGAGAGTCTACGGATATAATGTTTACGCGTCTTACGGGTGACATGATGCATCTCGATATGTAGTTTCTTTTGGACAAAATCATACTGAAACGTTACCTTGGAGGGCGAATGACTTGCGATAATACTAGGAAAATTAAAAAGAAAACAAATAACTAAGGCAAGTCGAATGTACCATGGAGAGATCATTGGCCAGGAACCGCGACCGGATCCAGGGTATTCGATGTCGTTGGGGTGCGCGGCCTCACATAAAGAGGATCTGCCTCAATCTCAAATCCAGATGGTGGCAAAGACGTCCTCAGGAGCCTGGTGGCAAGTTCTTGATTGACCTTAGCCAGATATAACGTGGTATTCTTAAAAGAGGGTTGTACTTGGTTGATTTCCTCAAAAAACTGTTTGGCCTCGAGATAATATCCTTTTTGATATAATCTCACTGCCTGTGTATACAATTGTTGCATCCTTGCCTTGAAGACGTTCTGGATATTCTGTCGCCCTATCTGGATGCGGTGGAATTGAGCGGCAACGACCTGCGGATCATTGGAATCCGTAAAGACATCTTCTGCCAGAGATTCAAACTTCAGCGGTGTCTTTGCTTTTTCTAAGAGGCGCTGCAGTTCCAGCTGACGCGCTTCTTCTGCGAGCTGGTCTTTTTGTAACTTGGCCATCTGCCTTTTATTTTCCTTCTCCAGCGCAAGATCGCTGCG
>SBBO01000010.1 GCA_005239675.1 Planctomycetales bacterium | reverse complement strand
CCCTGCTTCTTCTATAATTTTATAAGGTAAGCAGGGGTATAACGACCTTTGCTTAATATTGACTTCCTTAATTTCTTTAGTTGTGCAAAGGTCAATAAGCGCTAGTTATCTTCGCTGCGCAAATCTTATACGATGGCTGCCGTGAATACGCATCAAAGATAGCCAATGTCAACTGATTGGTTTCCACGTAATGCATCGGCATGAAGATCTGGCCAGGCTTAATGATGGGGGTGATGATCGCCTTGGCCTTGACTCTTCCTCGGTGCGTCTCGACACGAACCCATTCTCCTTGCTTGATATTCAAGGTCGTGGCATCCTGAGGGTTGATCTCCACGTAGACATGCTCGGGATACATCTTACGCAAGATCGCGGATTTAGCCGTACGGGTCTGCGTATGCCACTGAGAAGAAGTCCCACGACCAGTCAAGAGCACAAATGGATATTGTTCATTAACCTCTTCGGGGATAGGTTTTTCTTTCTCGAATATAAATCTTGCCTTCTGGTCTTCATGATAAAACCGGCCATCTGCGAACAAGCGCCGCTCAGTCATTTCTGTCGTGGCAGGCCTTAAACCTTCCTCCCTAAGAAAAGGCCATTGAATGCCACCACGCTCTTCCAGCATCTGGTAATCACGGATTCCGGTGATATCACAAGGTCGGCCACGGGAGATCTCTTTAAGGATTTCGAAGACGGCCTGAGGAGACGTCCATTGAGCAAACATTCGCTCGCAACCCCAATACCTGGCGATTAATTTAAAGATATCAAAATCGGTCATAGCCTCTCCCGGCGGCTGTGCAATCTTCTTAACCACCCCTAGACGACGCTCTGAGTTGATAAAGGTCCCTTCTTTTTCGCCCCATGCCGCAGCCGGTAAGATCAAATGGGCACATTGTGCCGTGTCGGTTGTATGATACATGTCCTGCACGACCAAGAATTCTAGATTATGGAGATATTCGCGCAATTGATTTTGATTGATCCAAGAATGAATCGGATTAGTGGCGATGACCCAGAGCCCTTTTATCTCATTTCCAATAACCCCCTCAATAATCTCATCATAGGCTAGGCTATTTTTTTGCGGGATACTATCCTCATCGATGGCTAATATCTTAGCGATCTTGCGACGGTCTTCTCCATTCAAGAAATCATGCCCACCCAAAAGATTTGTTGTGTTACTAAACAAACGTGACCCCATGGCGTTACATTGTCCGGTAATGGAATTAGCCCCGGTCCCGGGTCGACCAATACTTCCCGTCATCAGTGCAATATTGATAATTGCCTGGGCCGCGCGCACGCCCTCATAGCTTTGGTTAATCCCCATGGTCCACCAGAACGACACACGCTTGCCCTGATGGATAGTTGTGGCAAATTCATAAAGCTCGTTTACGCTCAACCCGGAGATCTGAGATACCATGTCAGGGGTGTACGACTTCACATGATTGCTGAATTTGGAAAAATGATTGGTGTGTCTCTCAATAAAATCACGATCAATCCAACCTTTCTGAATCAGAATATGGGCCAAGCCGTAGAAAAGTACTAAATCTGATTTAGGGTTAAGGGCATAATGTTTAGTTGCGTCCATTGCCGTTTCTGTCTTACGCGGATCTAGGACAATGATTTCCGGATTATGTCTATTCATCAATACCCGCTGCCAGAGGATCGGATGCGCGATGCAGGGATTGCCTCCGACAAAAACCAGAACGTCGGATTCTTCAAAATCCCGGTAGGTGTAAGGCGGCGCATCAAAACCAAACGATTGTTTGTATGCGGTGACGGCGGTTGCCATGCATTGACGCGTATTCCCATCGCCATGAAGAATTCCCATACCGAATTTCGCCAATGCTCCCAACAACGCCATCTCTTCAGTCACGATCTGCCCCGTACTTAAAAAGGCTAGCGATTCTTTGCCGTATGTCTTTTGAATACGTGTAAAATTGTCCACCAATGCCGTCATGGCCTCAGGCCAACTGACCCGCTCGAGCCTTCCCTCTTTGTTGCGTAACAAAGGATAAAGGGCGCGATCCGCAGCCCGCAAAGGGGGTAAGGCCTCCCAGCCCTTAGGGCAAGCATTACCAAGATTGACCGGATAATTAAGGGTGGGTGTTAGATTGACCGCCTTCCCTTCTTTCATGTGAATATCCAAACTGCAACCCGTGGAACAAAAGCCACAGATTGATCTCTCGATTTTGTCCGGCAAGAGACGTCTGGGAAGGTGCCCGAGGCCTAAGTGACTTTTGGCCAACTCGAGCTCTTCGGTCAATGGCCCATCGACCTGATAAATGAGATTCTTCTTCATCATATCTTAAGCGAAGTCGCAGGACTGAGCCTACGACCCACTGTCTGTAAAGAGACAACAGCCCGAAAGAATAAATATCGTTCGAGTAATTCTGCCACCAGTAACAATATGAAACTTAAAGAAACTGAGACAATAATCCAAGAAATAGCGTTAGGGGCACGAAAATCAATAAGGGCGCTAAATAAAGGCAGCGCAATCCCCCCGATAAGACCCAGCACGTACCGCCACAGCGTTACCTTCTTTAACTGCATAGTCATAAGGATCGCTGTCTTTTTAAATACATGGCTATCATCGCTACGTAAAAACCCCAACACGGCCGCTTCCAGAATCATTTTTACAAGGTTAAAACACAAAACAATCCCACAAAAAAACCGGCCGGTTGATTCCCAAAAAAGAGTGATTACGCTTGGTTCTTTAACGGCAAGATACCCAAGCGATCCGACGAGACTCATGGAAAGTCCTAAGATAACCATAGTCATTAAGAATTTTGCTGTCGTCATGTGATTGTCCCAAAAGGGCCTTTTGGTATCCCGATAGACCATGACCGAACAAATAACCCCAGCCAATCCGATGATAAAAAGAAGATAGTCGGGGGTTCTCAAAATGGCCGCTAACGCAAACACGCCAAAGGCCAAAATCTCTCGCGAAAGCCATGATGTCCTTAACCCTAAGACTGCCCGAAAGGCGTACAATGGCCGACCTAAGTGAAGGATGCTAACGCCCATGGCGAGCATACCCATGGCTAAGGCGACCCACCAGTGAGTGGCAGACAATGCCGTGGCGACCGAAAACGGCGCAAGTTCTTTTAACATCAGCTCTGCGAGAATGGTCCCCACGGAAAGCTGCGTCAAGACCAGCATCACCACCAGTGGCCAATGGGAATGTTCTGGTTTTAACTGCATATAATCTATAGAGGCCATGTTGTCGGGCCATTTGCGCTTAGTCTTATACTGTGTCGTCGGATACGTATAGTCAGAGCTCGGGGCATCTGGAACATTAACAAAGTCTTCAGGCTTCTTTTTAACATCTTGCACCTTAACGAGTGTAATACGAATAGCGTCATTAGGACACGCCCGCACACATGCCGGGGCTTGTCCTGCGTTCAGACGACTCATGCACATATCACATTTATGCACAATGCCGCGTTTCTTATTATACTTAGGGACATCATAAGGACATTTGAGGATACAATACTGACAACCAAAGCACTGATCTTCCAGATGCTTTACGATGCCTGTTGCCGTGTCCTTGACATATGCATTGGTGGGACATCCGATCATGCATGCCGGCTCGGCGCAGTGATGGCACGCAGCAGTCACATGCTGCATGACCGGTTCTTCGCTGGTCCCCCCCTCGATCAACCCTACTGACCGCCATGTCTCGTCTTCATCGAGCCCATTCTCATTATGACAGGCAGTAACACAGGCCTTGCACCCGGTGCATTTGTCTAAGTCTACCTCAAAGGCATATTGATACCCCGCCGAAGGCGTTGAGGAAGGAAGTAGGTCGCGATATCTTCTCGTAGAAAGATCGAGTTCATGCCTCTCGTGAAGTTCTGTAAACTTCTCCACTGCGGCAATCAAGTTCTTTCTGTCTGCAGCATTAGGTTTCATAAAACGCTCTGTGATTGTAGCCTCTCGGTATGAGCGGCATCAAATTTTTCCTTGACTTCTTTTTCCGCTTCCGCAGAGAATCTCACCAACAAAGAAAAAACTGCGCATCCCATCACTATAAGTCCTAGATAGAGTAAAGTCGTGGCATAATTAACCCCCTCCATCCTAAACAAGAACCCAAAAAGGACCGCGCCGACATTGCCACCAGCACCAACGATGCCGGCCACAGCGCCCAGGGCTTTTTTGTTTAAAAAAGGGACAAGGGAGTAGACAATGCCATTGGCCATCTGAATGAACAATCCCGCCAACATCATGACGGCAATCGCCCAGGACAAAATAGTAATCCGCGAAAAAATAATCAACCCGCCGCCTCCTAATAGCAAGATGCAACCTAAGAGCAAGGCCCGTCCTCTCAAACCCCTCTTAGCAGCATAGCGATCTGAGACAAGGCCCCCTAAGGCACGGGAAAAGATATTCATCAAACCAAATAATCCCCCGACCAACCCCGCCTGGCTGATGGCTAGATGAAATTGGTCGGTAAAGTAAAGCGCGGCGATATTGTGCATGGTGAGCTCTGTCCCGAAAGAGGCGCCATAGATAACAAATAGGGCCCATACACGCTGGTCTTTAATTACTGCTAAAAAATTTCCTCGAGTTTTAATCTTATGCGGCACGAGCCCTTTAGCCTTAAGCTCGCTTAGATTCCCTGCTGGATAATCCTTGGTCAGCCGGCTATATAAAATTCCCATGATGAACAGCGCAACACCGGGCACCACCATACTCAGACGCCACCCTAGAGATTCCCCAATGCCTAGCGACAAAAATGCCGCCAGGATCATAGGCATTATCATTTGTGTGACACCGCCTCCCAAATTCCCCCACCCCGCAGCCATGGCATTAGCGGTCCCCACACAATTGGGGGCAAACATAACCGACGTATGATATTGCGTAATAACGAAAGAAGCGCCAATCGCACCGATGGCCAGACGAAACCAGAAAAAGGTCTCGTAATTCTGCGACAGGCCGATTGCCATAACCGGTAGAGACCCCAAGATGAGTAGCCCCGAATATGCCCGTCGTGGGCCAAACTTGTCGCACAGCCACCCCATAATAAGACGAATGAAAATAGTGACAGCAACGGAGGCGATGATCGTGTTCCCGATCTGGACTTTCGTCAGCCCCAAATCCGTCCTAATAAGCGGCATGAGCGGCGCAATACCAAACCATCCGAAGAAACAGAGGAAAAAGGTAAACCACGCAACATGAAATGTTCGCATGGGCACTGTCTTAAAACTTAATAAATCTAGCTTAACTGCCTTGTGGCCAGTGACCATTACTCCTCCTTTATGTTCAATAAATCACCGGGGATGTTTAACACGATTTCTCCGCGCTCCTCCCAGATCTCAAAGGTGCGTACACATTCACCTTTTTCTGTTCCTTGGCCCGTTGTGAGATCAAATTTATGGCCGTGCAAAGGGCAGATCACTTTGCCGCTGCCGATGACACCTTCCGATAACGGACCTTGACGGTGAGGGCATTTATTTTCGACCGCAAAGAGTTTTTTTTCTCGTGAACGAAAAACAGCGATCTCTGTCCCTTTAACAATATAACAGATGCCCTGCCCTAGAGGGATATCACCAACCTTGCCTAGATTGACCAGATATGGTGTTCGCATAAACGACTCCCTACCGCTAACCATTGTTATTAGCTTCTCTTAAAACCTCCACCAACCGCGGCCCCTCAAATTGATGTTCATACGCTGGTAATGCTGCCTCCTCTTTCCAGGGGTCTCGGTAAGCATCCACGGCCTCCTGGATTCTATCGTCGAGCTGGCTGCAGATCCCCAAGGAATCTTCAATTAAAATACTCTTTAAGATATCGATGCCGATGCGCTCCACAAAGCCATACGTACGCTCCAGATATTTGGCGTGCTCACGGTAATACTGCATGAACCGCCCGAAGATCTTGATCGTCTCTTCATGCCCCTTGGCCGTATAGAGAAGATCACCCTTACGCACCGTCCCGCCAGAGGCGCCACCGATGTAAATTTCCCAGTTATCTTCACCGATTGCAACCGCACCGACATCTTTAACATAGGCCTCAGAGCAATTCCGCGGGCAGCCGGCAGTGGCGAGTTTCATCTTGTGGGGAGACTCAATGCCCTGATAACGGCGTTCGATCTCCTGAGAAAGGCTAATGGAATCCCCTAAACCATAACGGCAAAAATCTGTACCCACACAACTCTTGCAGGTACGAAAGGCCTTGGTATAAGCATGCCCACTGGGAATCCCCAGGTCTCTCCAGATCGATGGTAGATCCGACTTCTGAACCCCCAACAAATCAATGCGCTGACCACCGGTCAACTTGACCATCCTGACCTTATACTTAATGGCCACTTGAGCGATGCGCATGAGCTCATCGGGTGACGTGACGCCACCGTAAATGCGGGGGACAACGGAAAACGTCCCATCACGCTGGATATTGGCGTGCACACGATCATTGATAAACCGCGCATCACGTTCGTCTTCGTATTGGCCGGGCCAGATAGTTTTTAAAAGTGAGGCCAGGCCAATCTTGCTGTCCGCATCCTCCCGACCGGCAGTCAGGGCCGCAAAAACCGCACTGACCGATTTTAATTGCTTGGCACGAATTTCTGCAACCAATTGAGACTTTTCCAAGGGAATGCCAGGCACATAATAATGCTCTGCGGGATCATAGGAGACCTTGCCCAGGCACGACTCAATAATCTGAGCGATCATGCCACGACAGGAACCGCAGCCCTTTCCCGCCTTGGTCTTCGCGCCAACAGCAGAGACGCTCTTGCAATCCTCGTTCAAAATCACATTAACAATGTCTTTCTTGCACACGCCGTTACAATTACAGATCTGCGCGTGATCAGGAAGGTCCGCGGCATTAATAAGGGCCTTGCCCTCCACAGCGCCAAAGAGCAATTCCGAAGGATTCTCCGGGACCGCTTGCTCTGTCAAGAACACCTGCGCCAAGGTATCTGCGTATTCGGTATCCCCCAAGAGGATCGCACCGATGACCTTCTTGTCACGAATAATGATCTTTTTGTAAATATTACGTCGTAATTCGCGATAGAGGACAATCTCGTCAGAGGGTTTTTCTGCGTCTTTGATGCCGATCGAGACCAAGTCAACCCCCATGACTTTAAGCTTGGTTGAGGTCTTAGAGCCTTCGTAACGTGCACTGGGATTGGCCCCGGTTATAACATCGGCCAGCACCCTCGCTTGATCCCAAATAGGATCGACGAGCCCGTAAATCTTGCCGCGATGCTCCACGCACTCTCCCAAAGCAAAAATTTCCGGGACATTGGTTTGCATCGTGTCGTTACAAACAATTCCCTTGTTGACCGTAATTCCAGAGGCTTGGGCGATTTCAGTAATTGGCCTAATGCCAGTACTGATGATGACCATATCGGTTTCCAGCAAGGTACCGTCCTGCAATGCCAGTCCCGTAATCTTGTTATGATCATGATGAATACGCTGCGTGCGACCGCTCACGATAACGCGAATGCCCATAGCCTCTAAGGTGCGCTTGAGCATCTCACCAGATTCGGCATCAAGCTGGACAGGCATTAGTTGGTTTACCGCCTCAATGACCGTTACCTCCACGTTGTGTGTCAACAAACCGCGGGCCGCTTCTAGACCGAGCAAACCTCCCCCGATCACCACCGCCTTGCGACAACCTTGGGCGAATTCAGCGATCCGTTGGCAATCGTCAATGGTGCGAAACAAGAATACACCCGACAACGATTGACCTTCAATAGGGGGGACAAATGGACGCGAGCCGGTTGCGATAATCACATGATCATAAGATTCGCTGACAAGGGCCCCTTGGTCAAATGAACCCTCGTAAAGCTCATAGGCATTGACCTTTGCCGGCAATGGATACCCTAGGACACAGCGCTTTTGAGTGTCAATCTTAACCGCCCTTACCCCAGCATGAAGAGTAATCTCATTCTCATGATACCAGGATAAAGGATTGAGAAAGGTCTCCTCGGCCCTTTGCGATTGATTGAGCACGTTACTGAGCAAAATGCGATTATAATTCCCGTAGGGCTCGGCCCCAAACATGACGATCTCAAACATCCCCGGCGCGCGTTTGAGGATTTCTTCCACGACCCGCGCCCCCGCCATACCGTTACCGATGACAACCAGTTTTTTTTGCATTTTTCCCTCTCTTTTTTGCAGTAGAGATCCCCCGCCCAAAGATACGAAGGGTCAAAAAAAATCCCAGCATCACCATTCAATGCTGGGCTTCATTGTCCTCAAATTCTTCTGCGAAATCCTCTCAAAGAAAGCTCCTCTGCTCTCTTTGAATAAATACTCTTTAAGTTAAGTATATTCCATACTGACTAACTGTCAATGATTATTTCTAAAAAATTATCCGCAAAGTTAGGGAACTCCATCCTGACCCTTGACACATCCGTACCCTAACATACAATAATCTCATGCCAGAACTACCTGAAGTAGAGACCATTGTCCGGGGCCTGCGCGGCAAAGTCCTTCACAGGACAATCAAAGAGGTTAGGGTCTATGATCCGCTTGTTATCCGCGGGCAAGGGCCGGGAGAATTTATCCAGAAACTTCAAGGCCGCCGCTTGGAAAATATTCTTCGCCGCGGCAAGGCCATCATAATCAAGCTAGACAATCGATCTTATTTTGTCATTCAGCTAATGATGACCGGCCAGCTGATTCTTCAGGATAGTCCACAAGAGCTAAAGGAAACAAGGGTGCGCCTTCGTCTCTGTGATGATCGCTATGCGCATTACAATGACCACCGGCGCTTTGGCCGGCTGCAGGTAACCGAGAATCTAAAACAAATCCCCTATTTTCGTAAGCTCGGGCCGGAACCCTTGGGGGGAGGATTCTCTGTAGAATGGCTTAAGAAAATATTACGAGAAAAAAGGGTGTCCATCAAGACGCTTTTAATGGATTCAACCTTTATCGCTGGCATCGGTAATATTTACGCCTCAGAAATTCTCTTTCAAAGCCACATCCACCCAGGCCGGCAGGCCTGTCAGCTTAAAAAAAAAGAAATAGAGAATCTACACATGGCAACCCAGGCAGTTCTAACGCAAGCGATCCGGCTGCGTGGCACATCGATCAATACCTACCGCGATGCGAAGGGCCAAAAGGGGCTTTTTGCGCATCACCTCCAAGTGTACGGCCGGGAAGATGAAGACTGCCCGCGCTGCGGGAGAGTGGTTGTAAGGATAGTTCAGCATGGCCGCAGCACCTTCTTGTGCCCCCAGTGTCAGCGGTAACGGCTTGAAGGGATTAAATCCTTGGGGTGTGATCATTATATCAGATTGATTTTTATTGCAAAATCCGATTCTAATGGGCGATTTTTCAAGAAAATGAAAGCGCTTTCATGGCAGGGTTCTATCTTTATATAATATAATAAGTTACAATATTACATCTAGAAATTTTTTCTTGCACAATCAAGAAGATATGTTATCTTTGGATGCAATAGGTACAAGAAGGATAAATGAGAAAATATAAAATCACGGTATTAGCAATTATCGCATTTGTCAGCGGGATGTTCACGCATAGCCAGCTCTATGCCAAGATCCAGCCGCCCACCCTGCTGCCACCCACTACCAAGGTCGTCCGCGTCGGCAAGGCATCGTGGTATTGGCGTTACTCACCGGGAATCAATAAACACACGGCCAACAACGAAATCTTCAACGACCAGGCCTTGACCGCCGCGATGTGGGGCGTGCCGTTCCACCAACTCGTCAAGGTAACTAACCTAGACAACGGTAAATTCGTCATTGTACGCGTCAATGACCGTGGTCCCCACCAACGTTACGTCCATCGAGGCCGCATCATCGATTTAAGCCGCCAAGCCTTTAGCCAGATTTCTCCTCTGCGCAATGGACTGATTAAAGTTGAGATTGAGCTGCTTTAAAGGCCATGCCTCATCGAATGGACTAATCGATCAATTTCCCTCCTGCACTGCCCGCGGTGACAATATCTATGGACAAGAGAGAGCCGGCGTTTAATAAGGTCGTCTTGTGTGATAGCCATTTCGCTTTGGATGGCATAAACCGCTTGGGCCTTAATGGCAGGGGAGCAAGTGCACAAAGGCTCTTTAAGGGTAGGGTTGGCGCGAACGAGCGCTAACACGTCCTTATAGCGCGTGCCATAAAAATCCATTAAATACTGGATGGTAGCGATTCCTAGTCCGTATTGCTCAGCAGTCCCCTGCACGCTTTCACCGATCTTCCCGCTGCCGAAAACGGGAAAACCATTACGCGTATCCACCAGTGACCGCGACGGCATAATCTTCTTCAAACAATCCTGTGCGATCTTGCGGTACGTCGTGTACTTACCGCCCACCACATACACGATACCGGAGTCGGATTCCCTAATAAGATGTTGACGGGAAACTTTAGCGGACACACCTGGTTGGTAAGCCAAGGGCCGCAGCCCCGCGAAGGTCGCGATGATCTTTTCTTTCTTAAACATCCCGTCCGCTGCGCCAGGAAATACACGACGCAATTCTTGAAACAAATAATCAATATCTTCTTGATCCGTTGCGACACGATCGGGGTCAGCCGTATAATCGGTGTCGGTCGTTCCCACTAGGGAATTACCCATCCAGGGAATCACGAAAAGAACCCTCTGGTCTCGAGACGTTGGAATAATAAGGGCATGGTTACTAATCTGCCCCTGACAGACGACATGGGCCCCTTTAGTCGTGCGCACCAAAGGTCGCAAGGGCCTCCTCCCAAGGGAGGTCTGACATTGGGGCAGGGCACTTTCTTGTTCCTTTAGCATTACCCCGTTTGTCCATGGGCCCACGGCGCAGACAACTGTACGTGCATACAGCTCAAACTCCTTGCCGCCGATCGTGTCGCAGGCGATCACACCCGTGACCAGGCCGTCTTTTTTAAGAAAAGATTTGACCTCTACATAATTGGCCACGTGCGCACCAAGGGCCTCTGCGCTCAAAACATTTTCCAAGACGAGCCGCGCGTCATCCATCTGGGCATCGTAATATAAAATGCCTCCCCGCAGGCCTTCCGCTTTCAACCCCGGCATCAGTTGCTGTAATACGTTGGCACCTAACAGGCGGTGGCGGCCGATGGCGTATCTACCCGCAAACTGATCATACAGCCATACCCCAAGACGGACCAACCACCATGACCTGGCATCAGTTTTATAAACAGGAATAATAAACGAAAGTGGCCGCACTAGGTGTGGTGCGTCACGCAAAAGATAAAACCTCTCGCGCAGCGCCTCGATTACAAGATCAAGCTCAAAAGTTTCTAGATAACGTAACCCGCCGTGAATCAGTTTGGTGGTTTTGCTGGAGGTACCAGAGGCGAAATCGTCTTTTTCGAGGAGTGCGACCTTGAGACCATTTAAAGCCGCCATATGGGCGATGGCGGCGCCATTTATCCCACCACCGATGACAAGACAATCGTACTGACCATGGGCAAATCTAGAAATGTCGCGCCGCATTGACCGCCTTTTTCCATCCGGCATAGAGCTTGTTCCTGCGGCTGGCAGACATCCTCGCGACAAACGTTCGCCCCATCTCGCGCAGTTTGGCTAAATCTTTCTGGCCGCGCCACCAGCCGATGGTGACGCCAGCCAGATGGGCCACGCCCTGGGCGGTCGATTCGATTGTGCGCGGTCGCACGATCCGACAGCCCAAGATATCTGCCTGAAATTGCATCAAAAAGTTGTTGCGGCAGGCGCCGCCATCGACATTGAGGGCGCGAATCTTATGACCAGACTCTTTCTGCATGAGATCAAAGACATCTTTGGTCTGATAGGCCATGGATTCTAGCGCCGCACGAACAATGTGGCGTACATTACTACCGCGCGTAAGACCCCCTATCATGCCGCGGATGTTACTGTCCCAATACGGCGCACCTAGCCCAACAAAGGCTGGGACAAAATAAATGCCACTCGTATCCTGTATCCCGCGAATCATTCTCTCTGTCTGCGCAGAATCTTTGATAACACCCAATTGGTCGCGCAGCCACTGTATGACTGCCCCAGCAATGAAAATAGAACCTTCTAGCGCGTACACAGGCCCCCCTTTGTCATCACTGGCGATAGTAGAAAGCAGGCCTTGCTTTGAATAAATCAGTTTCTTGCCTGTATTGAGTACCAAAAAACACCCTGTGCCGTACGTATTCTTCCCAGTACCAGCGGTGTAACAACCCTGACCATAGAGCGCCGCCTGCTGATCGCCTAAAACGGCTGCGATAGGAATACCTTCTGATAGGCCGACACGCCTTAGGTCTTTAGTCCGCCCAAAGACTGACCCAGAATTTTGAACACGCGGCAAGACAACAAAAGGAATTCCCAGAACCTTCAAGAGTTGGGGGTCCCATTCCTTTGTGCGAATATTAAAAAGGAGCGTACGCGAGGCATTTGTCGTGTCTGTTACATGGGACTCTCCACCAGTCAATTTCCAGATAAGCCAGGTATCAATTGTGCCAAAGTAGATTTCCCCCTTAAGCGCACGGCGCCGCAGCCCGGGGACACGGTCCAGTAACCAGTGGATTTTCGTACCTGAAAAATACGGGTCCAGGACCAACCCCGTCTTTTTGCGAAAGAGCGGTTCCAGACCGCTCGCCCTAAGCCTCTGGCAAATCGGCGCTGTGCGCCGGCACTGCCAGACAATGGCGCGATGGACAGGCCTTGCGGTCTTACGATCCCAGAGAACCGTTGTCTCACGCTGATTGGTGATGCCGATCGCGATGATAGCCTGAGAAGAAATTTTTGCCTTACGCAACACTGCGCGAATGACAGTCACACACGACTGCCAGATCTCCTGGGCATCGTGCTCAACCCAGCCAGGTTTGGGGAAATACTGGGGGAATTCCTTGTAAACGCTCGCCACCACTCGACCTTTTTGGTTGAACAAAAAAGCCCTTGATCCGGTTGTTCCCTGATCAAGGGCAAGGATGTAGCGCTTATTATTTAACATTCATTTTCTTTCTGGTGAATTTGGGCCGATAAGGACTTCCGTAAACCTTTTCCCATTCGGGTTAAAAGGTTTACGTTTAAGGTAGCGATAGTCATAACCCCAAAAAGAATCCTTTTTGGGGTCCTTGTTTCTTTGCTAGTAATTACGTAAACCTTTTCCCGTTCGGGTTAAAAGGTTTACGTTTAAGGTAGCGATAATCATAACCCCAAAAAGAATCCTTTTTGGGGTCCTTGTTTCTTTGCTAGTAATTACATAAACCTTTTCCCATTCGGGTTAAAAGGTTTATGTTTTAGGTAGAAACTACGGAGAGGTCGGGATTCGAACCCGAGAGACACATGACTGCGTCCACACGCTTTCCAAGCGTGCTCATTCAACCGCTCTGACACCTCTCCCAAAATGATCTAGCGATGCGCCCTGGTATCACCTGCTTCAGCTCCTTGCCTCGCTTGTCCTCGCTCATCCTCGGGCCTACGGTCTCATTATATTAGATACTCTAGGTCTTCATTCCCCAAAAAATTAAACAGACCTCACTCGCCAGCGAGTATAAACGAGCGCTAGCCTATTGCCGGATACGACACAGTGCTCCACTGCCCCTTTTCCTTAAGGACCTCAACAAAGACCTCAACGATATCCTGGTCAAGCTTGTTTCCCATCCTGCGTAGCTCATCGCAAGCCTTGGCCGGGGTCATCTTGTCGTGATAAGAACGATCAGAGGTGAGGGCATCATAGATATCAGAGATAGTGATGATCCTGACTAATGGTGAGATCGCATCGCCCTTGATTCCATCAGGATAACCACTACCATCCAATCGTTCGTGGTGGTGGCGAATAATATCGCACAGATGGCTTAAGGAGCGGATGGGCTTGATGATGCTTTCTCC
Organism: Planctomycetales bacterium; assembly: GCA_005239675.1. Taxonomy (GTDB): domain Bacteria; phylum Omnitrophota; class Gorgyraeia; order Zapsychrales; family Zapsychraceae; genus UBA10015. Next base: position 1,271 of record SBBO01000010.1, on the reverse strand, counting down.
AATCTCGGCATGTTTACGCATCAAGGCCGTCTCCTGTTCGGTCAAGGGGCCTTTTTTTTGTATTATCTCATCGGGAATGCCGATCTTGCCTATGTCATGCAGCCGCGCTCCATCGCGCAATGTCTTGACATCCTCAGCATCCAGTCCCAACTTCTTAGCGATCGCCACACTGCCGTCCGCCACGCGGTCGAGATGTCCACGAGAATACGTGTACTTAGCGTCTGCGGCAAGGGCTAGGGCCGAGATCGTCTCCAAATAAGTCTTCTCCACGTCCTGATTGAACCGTGCGTTTTCAATAGAAACGGCCGTCTGAGAGGCCACGTTGGATAAAAAAGAGATATCATCCTGTGTAAACATCTCGGGAAATTTTCGGCCACTGATGATCATCATGCCCAAAGATTTCTTATTTATAACCAATGGCGCGCAGATTAAAGGCCCCCCAGGCACAAGGGGAAGCCCTTGAACGTTTTTCAAATCAGAAGGCGCTTCAGTAAAAGAAATCGGACATCGGGAGGCAAGAATAGCAGATAACGTCTCCCCCTCCTTAGTCTCGATGGGCCCTTGCTCACGAAGATCCACTTGGGTACCGTTGACGGCCTTGAGCGTCAGGGTTAAGGGATTCTCCTGCGCAACAAGGAGCATACCGACCTTACCGCCCATCCCCTCAGTCACCGTCTCTAAAATCAATGCCAGAAACGTGTCGATATTCTGCATCTTGGAAATCCCCTCTCCTACTTTAGACATCACAGCCTGTAATGTCTTACGTGCTAATTCCAAGCTGCGGGCATCTTCCTCCAAACGTTCGGTAATGGCCGTAAAGGACTGTGCCAAGATGGTGATCTCGTTTTGTTCTTCTTTAAGATGGTCAATTCTTTCCAGATGTAGGATGCCCTCCACTATCCGTCGATTATTCTCGGTCATCCGCATGAGCTGTTTAAATACTTCCCGCATTGAGACGTAACCAACGATCACCCCAAAAATGACAAGGATGAGGGTCAGATTAAACTGATCCGTTGTCAACTGAATTTGGCCGTCATCTTGCATCTGTATATAAAAATAATAAAGGACGACCATAGGGATAACCGACATCAGGCAAAACAAGATGGTGAACTTATGTATAAGCGGGGCTTGGTGTATAGAGCTGATGTATTTGGGCGATGGCTTGTTCATTGACCTTTTCCCGTTCGGGTTAAAAGGTTTACGTTTAAGGTAGCGATAGTCATAACCCCAAAAAGAATCCTTTTTGGGGTCCTTGTTTCTTTTCTAGTAAT
>SBBO01000006.1 GCA_005239675.1 Planctomycetales bacterium | reverse complement strand
AACTTCCTCTGAAATGTTTAAAGCTAAGTTGGGGTTGGTCTTCCATAATTCCATAAGTCAAGGAAAAGACCAATAGAAAGATAGATTATCGATGCTGCCGCAAGAGAGACGAATTTTATTGCCATTGGATTTAAGGCCGGTCAAGACTTTGGAAGAATATAAGGCGCTTGGCGGCCTGCTTGGATTGGAAAGGGCGCGGGCCTTATCCCCTCCACAGGTTATTGACGTTGTCAAGCAAAGCGGCCTGCGCGGCCGCGGCGGGGCAGGGTTCCCCACCGGCGTCAAATGGCAGACCCTCTACGATGACCCCAGCACAACCAAATATGTGGTTTGCAATGCCGCTGAAGGCGAGCCAGGCACCTATAAGGATAGATACCTCTTGGGTAAAAATCCCTACAGGGTTCTCGAGGGGATGCTGATTGCGGCGCATGCCATGAACGCTACTGCCGCAGTGATTGGTATCAAAAAAAAATTTATCCACCCCGTTCAGCGACTTTCAGGGGCCATCGCGGAATTGGAGGAGGCAGGCCTGGCAGCGCCCGGCTTCTTGGAAATCGTTTTGGGTCCGGACGATTATCTGTTCGGTGAAGAGAAGGCCTTGTTGGAGGTAATTGATGGTAATGATGCCATGCCGCGTAATTTTCCGCCTTTTTTTGTTGGTATTCGCGCGACCCCGACCGAGCGCAATCCAACGCTGGTCAATAATGTCGAGACCATGAGCCATCTTCCCGCTATCTTTGCCAAAGGGCCGCAGTGGTTTTGTTCTATGGGCACGAGAGATACGCCCGGCACGGTTATGATCACTCTAAGCGGGGATGTCCAACGTCCGGGAATTTATGAGCTGCCGGCGGGTTTAACCTTGCGAGAGTTGTTATATGATGTCGGTGGTGGCCCGGCAGGTGACCAGCCGTTTAAGGCTGTTTTCTCAGGGGTCTCCAACGCGGTTATCCTCCCTAAGATATTCGATACCCCGCTGGATTTTGGCTCTATGCGCCGCGCTGGCGCCGGCCTTGGTTCGGCCGGCTTTATCGTCTATGACGCCAGCCATTGCATGGTTAAAATCGCCCTGATGTTTTCCGCGTTTTTGGCTGAATCTTCCTGTGGGCAATGCGTCCCCTGCAAGCGGGGTTGCCGTATCATCACCGAGCATCTGGATGCGCTGGAGCATGGTCGGGGTTCTCAAGAAAATGTCAACGATATTTTTTACGAAAGCGGCCATTGCACCGACCAGACGCGCTGCTTTCTGCCGCAGCAGGAATCGACGTTGACGACCAGTATCATGCACAGCTTCCCAGAGGATTTTAAACGCCACGCACAGGGCCAGGGCTGCCTTGGGGGCCGCGAACCAATCTTGCCCAAGATTGAATATTTTGACGAAGGCGCCGGACGCTTTATCTATGAACAAAGACCAATCGTTATTTTAAGTCGACCTTAGGAGAGATGCGATGACACACAAGATTATACGCAGTATTTTTATTCTGGGTTTATTGCTGATGACGTTTCGTCTGTCCTCGGCCATGGGACAGTTCTTTTTTATGGAAAATGAGATGGTGGGAAAACCCGCGCCGGATTTTACCTTGCCGGTGGTGGGTGGAGGTCAGATGAATTTTACTCAATTACGCGGGGACAAAGGCGCGATTATCTTATTCTGGGCAACCTGGTGCCCGCATTGCCGCAGGGAATTAAACAATCTTAAAATCCATCAGGAGGTCATTGAAGGTAATGGCACACGGATTGTCTTAGTGGATACCGGGGAAGACGAAGAGACGATCCAAGAGTATCTTCAGAAAAACAAGATAGATATGACGGTCTTGATGGATAAAGATTCCGCTGTGGCAGAGAATTATCATATTCTTGGCGTACCGACGTTTTATCTGGTGGACAAAACTGGTATTGTCCGTGAGATACAACACGGCCTACCGGAAGACCTCAAAGCGATGTTTTAGAGAAGGATAAAAAGCTTGACATATTATAATATTCTATTAAAATCAAAATACTAAAATTTTACTATTATTAACCAAGGACGGATTATGGAAATACGCAATGTCCTAGAAAAGACCGTTAAACAGTTTTCCGAGAAGCCAGCGCTTATCTTTAAAGACCAAATAGTGACGTTCTGTCAATTACAGGAACGGTCCTTGCAGCTCGCCAACGCCTTACAGGCCAACGGCGCTCAAAAAGGAGACAGGATTGCCATCTATCTTCCCAATTGTCCAGAATATGCGTACAGTTATTTGGCTTGTTTTTGCCTGGGATGTGTCGGGGTGCCCTTGGATTTTATGCTCAAGGCCGATGAATTGGTTGCCTGCCTGACGCACTCGCAGGCTAAGATCCTTATTGCCAATCCCCAAAACAGTGTTTCCTTTAAACAGATTCAAGAGGTCGTGCCTACCCTGGAGACGATTATTCTCTGCGCTGGAAAATCCGATGCCCAAGAAGTCCTTAATTACGAAAACTTAACCGCTATCTTTGGTGCCGATTTGCCCGAGGTCAGACTCAAAGACAATGACCCAGCACTCATCATGTATACGTCGGGGACAACCGGTCGTCCCAAAGGGGTGCTACTTAATTACCAACACCTCGATGGCTCCCCCAGGGCCATGGAATATTTTGTCGATTTGACGGACAAAGATGTCAAGCTAGCCGCAATACCGCTAAGCCATATCGGGGGATTTATTTATCTCCAGAATTGCATCTATTTTGGGATCACCATAGTGCTTATGGAGCGGTTTAACCCCTATGAATTCTTAGAGAACATCAGCCGTTACCGTGTGACCTGTTTTCATATCGTCCCTGCCATGTATACCGCCATTTTGACTCTTAAGCAGATCGATAAGTTCGATTTATCGTCTTTGCGATGGGTGGTTGTTTTTGGCGCGCCAAGTTCACCGGAGATTATGAATAGATTTCACCAATATTGCCCCAATGTCAAACTTTTGAATGGCTGGGGTATGACCGAGACTTGTCCTCCCAATACGGTTACCCCCTTGGACAGTACCAATATTGCCAGCGTTGGCAAACCAGCCCCTCATTGTGAAATAGGAGTTTTTAATGAAGAGAACCACGAATTACCGGTAGGAGAAATCGGTGAGATTGCCATCCGCGGATGGGTTGTTATGGAGGGGTACTATAAGGATCCGGAGGCGACCGCTGCGGTCAAACGTAACGACTGGCTGTATACCGGCGACTTAGGACGTTTTGACAAGGAAGGATTTCTCTATATCGTTGGACGTAAAAAAGAGATGATTAAAGTCGGCGGTCAAATCATTTACGCCCCTGAAGTAGAGGTGGCGCTGCAGAAGCATGAGATGGTTTCTGAGGTTGCCGTTATCGGTATCCCTGACCCATTGCGTGGCGAGGTTGTCAAGGCATTTGTTGTCCTCAAGGATGCCATGCGTTTATCTACCGAGGACCTGCGGTATTTTGCCCGTGAGCATCTTGCTCATTTCAAAGTGCCACAATCCATTGAGATTCGTTCCGAGTTACCGAAAAATCGTATAGGCAAGATTGATAAAGAATTATTAAAACAAGCGACGCAGAATGATTAATAGTTAATGGTAAACGGAGACAATATGACCACACCAATGCGTAAAGAAGTCCACATGACTGGAAAAGATTTGATGCAGATGGTTCAATTGCGCCCTCAAGACGTGGGCAAGTACGCCATTGTCCCTGGCCCCAAGGAAAGGGCAGAGGCCGTGATTAAAAAGTTGAAGAATCCGGTTAAGAACTTTAGTTTTATGGAATACACGATGTATACCGGTCAGTTTGAAGGTATCGATATTACGACGATCAACGGCGGTCGTTTCGCGGCTGATACAGCCATCACGACGGAGATTTTGTGCAACGCCCAAGTCAAGGCAATGATTCGTATTGGGAGCTGTGGTTCGTTGCGGGAAGATATTAAAGTGGGAGATTTAGTCGTCGCCACAACAGCGCTCAAGGGTGAGGGGGTGACCCAGTATTATGTGCCGCAAGATTTTGTCCCCGCATCTGATGCCGCGCTGACCCAGGATTTATGGGAGGCGGCTCGGGAGGCGGTTAAGTCTCCTTTGGCCTTAGGCCGTCGGGTCCATACTGGATGCTGCTGGACGACGGATGTTATTTTAAAAGAAACGCGGGAAAACGTCGCTAAGGCTGTCAGTCAGGGCGCGATTGCTGTGGATATGGTCAGTGCTGCGTTTCTGACTATCTGCCAGGGCTATCAGATCCCATCTGCTGTCATTATGGCAGTAAGCGACAATGTGATCACCGGTGAGATGGGATTCCTTAACCCTGGCTATTACATGGCTGAGGCGTCGATGATTGACATCGCATTTTCTTTAATTAAAGAATTGGAGTTGTCAAAGAAGTCGGCATGAGGGAGGGGCGCATTCCAGCAGATATCAAGCAGTCGCCGCTCTTCTGGCCAGCCAGGCTTAGAGGGGATGTCCTGTGGGTCTTAGATGAGACCCTGATCCCTCAAAAGTTACGCTACATCAAGGTCAGGGATACTCGTCAGGCCGTCATGGTGATTCGGCAGATGAAGACCAGGGCCTTTGGGCAGTTTTTGGTTGTTATGCAGGCATTTTTATTGGAAATTATTGCTTTTGGGAGACGTCGTGAGGAGAAACAAGAGGGACGTTCTTCGCAAAAGGATTTATTCAATAGGATTGAAAAAACTGCTGCAGCATTAAATAAGAGCCGCCCAACGTTTCCGTTTGAAGAAGTGACGGGCTTGGTTGTGGGATGGGCCAGAGAGGCGATCCAGCGCAATCAAGACATTCAAACTTTTGTCCCGAGACGCATCAATGGGTATCTGGAGGAGATCCGCGGTCGTAGGTTAGATAGGGTGTATAAGATCGCTAGTATATTTGAAGATGGGGATAGCATCTTGACGCATTGTAACGTGAGCGGAGAATTGGCCATGGCTGCGTATCTAGCCCGCCAGCAGAATAAACACGTCCATTTTTTTGCAACAGAAACACGGCCGTACTTCCAGGGCGCAAAGTTGACTGCCTGGGAGTTGCGGCGCATGGGGGTGGACGTGACGCTCATTGCGGATAATGCTGTCGGTTCTGTCTTAAGTGACGGATTGGTCAATAAAGTGATGGTAGGATCCGATCGTTCCTGTGCCAATGGTGATTTTGCCAATAAAATAGGGACCTATCAGATTGCCGTCTTAGCGCAGGAATTCAACGTGCCTTTTTACGTCCTAACGCAGCCATCGAATAAAATTAAAAGCGGTAAAGACATACCTGTTGAGGTCCGCAATTCTCAGGAATTATTGACTTATCTAAATAGAAAAATTGTTAGCGGTGTCGTTTCAGGATTTTATCCCGCCTTTGACGTTGTGCCGCATGGATTGGTCACGGAGGCCATTGCCCTTGATGTCCGCGGGTGAGCTGGGTGATAGCGGTGGCGTTAGCGGGGACGATGCGCTGTTGAAGAGAATAGAGCAATCCATTGTTCTCGTCCATGGTGTCTTTACAACATCTTTTTTTGATTTGTTCCAGAATGAAAACGGCAGCGAGTTATTTGTGATGGAAGGCAGGCCAAGCCTCGAATCAGCCCAGCGGACCTGCCGGGAGCTTTTGCGGCGCAGGATCAAACCAACCCTGATTGCCGATAGCATGGCCGGATTCTTATTTTATCGAAAGCTGGTCAAGGAGGTCTGGCTTGCGTATCAAGCGGTAGATAAGACAGCCACCTTGTGTCCCATTGGTGGTCTTGTCCTCGGGGTCTTGGGAAAACGGCATAACGTGCCGGTTTATGTGTATCCAGCTAGTCAAGAATCACGGCTCATGGGTAGCAAAAAAGATATTTTTTATTTTAAGGGCATCAAAGTGGCGCCTCAAAATATCAAGGGATATGTCCCCTTGGTTGAGTGGTTACCCAAAAAATACATAACCAAGATATATGCCTAACGTTTCTATTCAAACAGGAAAGACAGATATTATTGTGTCTGGTCGACTGCTATGGGAAAAAAATTTGGCAAGCGGTCTTAACGGCAACATCAGTCAGCGCATTGATGACGATACGATTCTTTTAACCGCCCATGGGGCATGTCTGGGGCATTTAGGAGAAAAAGATATATTGGCGCTTAAGCTCAATGGTCAGCTGCTAGATCAAGGGGCTGTATCAACGGAGAAATTATTGCATACAGAAATTTATCGAAACTTTTCCGATGCGCAAGCGGTCATCCATACACATACACCCTATATCAACGGGTATTTTTTAGTCAATGAGACATTTGTCCCCGAGATCTTTGAGGCGAAGATGTGCTTAGGAGAGATTAGGGCTGTGGTGCAAAAGACCCCGGCCGTGACTGATGCAGGTCCTGTCATCGTAAGTTTTAAGACAAACAATGTGGTCGTCCTAAAGAATCACGGCGTTGTTGCTAAAGGCAATAATCTTTTTGATTGTTTTTTATTGATTCAGGCCCTGGAAGAGGCGGTGAAGACGCAAACAGTCAGTAGATTGTTTACGCGGGGGGGATCTATAGAAAATTCAAACCATGGCCCCAGCAGCCGCGAGCCCGGTAAGAGATACCAGCTCTTTTCCCAAGAGCAGATCAACGATATCGTTAAACTCGTTAATAACGATGCGCAGTTAAAGACCCTTGGCGAAGAGACCTTGATGACCATGGATTTGGCCGTGAGGCTCAATGAAACCGGCCAGACCCATAGCTTTCGATTTGAAAATGGACGCATCACCCAGGTGGGGCACGATGATAATGTTGAATTTTTGATTACCGCACCGGCAAATGTCTGGCGGGCGGTATTTAATCGGGAGATCGATCCCTTTGTGGCGACAACGCAGAAGAAAATGAATTTGCGGGGTGATTTTGCAAAGATTTCCAAGTGGTATGCCCCGTGTAGCCGTGTTTTTGAACTTTGGCAGCAAGTTCCTGTGGATTAGGTGCAACATGTTAACAGTCGAGAAACAACAATTTGAGCTGTTGGTAGGCGGTGAACTTTGCGTTGCCTCTGCTGGAAAATATTTTGATCTAGTCAATCCATCGACAAGAGAGGTCTTTGCCTGTGTCGCGGATGCAACGCCGGCCGATGTCCGAAGGGCAATTGTCGCCGCCCGGCAGCAATTTAACGATGGAACTTGGCGCGGCATGGGTGTGGCTGAGCGGGGAATTTATTTGAAGAAAATCGCTTCTTTAATACGGAAACACGCCAAAGAGTTGGTAGATCTGGAATCTATTAATATTGGTAAGACGCTTAAACAGACTTCATTTATTGATGTCCCGACGGCAGCAGATTGTTTTGAATATTTTGGGAGTTTAGAGGCGTTACCTCAGGATCGACAGAACCCGGTGAGCGATCCAGTCAAAAGCCTGACAACGTTTGAGCCCATCGGGGTTGTTGTCTGCATTATCCCGTGGAATTATCCCTTGATTATGACGGCCTGGAAGCTCGCGCCGGCCTTGATGGCGGGAAACAGTATTGTGTTCAAACCCTCTTCTCTTGGTTGCGCGTCGATTATGCGCTTGGCACAATTGATGAAAGAGAGTGCGTTACCGCCAGGGGTGGTCAATATTGTCACCACGACTGATAAAGAGGCCGCACAGCTCCTGATCATTGACAACGAGGTTGACATGGTCAGTTTTACCGGGGGCACACAGACCGGCCGCGAGATCATGCGTTTAGCCGGTTCAACGACTAAGAAATTAAGCCTGGAGCTGGGTGGTAAATCGCCTAATATTGTCTTTGCTGATTGCCATTTAGAGGCGGCGGTCGGGGGGACAATGTCCGCAATTTTTATGAACCAAGGACAGATGTGCACGGCCGCCTCGCGATTATTGCTGGAGGAGGGCATTTACAAGAAATTTATGGACCTTTTAGTTGAGAAAACAAAAAAACTAAAAATAGGCAACGCTCTTGATTATCAGACAGAATTTGGGCCTGTTATCAGCAGAGAGCAGCAGCGAAAGGCGTTGCAGTATATTGACGAGGCCGTTCAAGAAGGCGCTACCATTGCCTGCGGGGGGAAAATCCCGCAGGATGAGAATTTAAAGAAGGGTTTTTTCATTGAGCCGACAATTTTAGAAAACGTGACGAATGTCATGAAAGTGGCCCAGGAGGAGATCTTCGGCCCCATCTTAGTTGTCATGAAATTTAAGAGTGAAGAGCAGGCAATCAAGACAGCTAATGACTCTTTGTACGGATTGGCATCCTGTGTGTGGACTAGAGATTTGATCAAAGCTGATCGCGTGGCGAGACAGCTTGAGGCTGGTACGGTGTGGATCAACACCTATGGCGGGTTTTATAATCAGGCCCCTTTTGGTGGATATAAACAAAGTGGTTTCGGCCGCGAGCTGGGACACGAAGGGATCTTAGAATATATGCAGACCAAGCACATTTGTATTGACCAGACGCCGGAGGGAAAACCACTGGTGGCAAATTGGTTCTAGGAAAATAGGACATTAGTCAATTAGGATAATTTTAAGAGAGTTAAAAGACTGGAGATTAGAACAATGAAAATATTATTCCTCACCCCACCACTGAAAGCTTGGGATTCGCATGGATTCCATCGAGCGGCTAATCAGATGCACGCGCAGGTTGCCAGTTACATACGCACCAAGGGCATTGCCCAAGTGGCGGTCCTAGATTGCCGAGCCATGGATTATGACTGGGAGATGATGCTTGCGAAGATTAAGGAGATTAATCCTGACGCAGTCTTCCTGGGTGATCAGCTTTTTTCAACATGCGGGGCAGCTGTTATCTGGTATTTTAACGAGGCGATGCGTTTGATTAAAGAAAAATTCCCCAAAATTATTACGGTCGCTAGCGGCCTATGGTACTCCGCTGATTACGAACGCCAGATGCGGCTCAACCCTTGGATTGATTATATCTTGATTGGAGAAGGTGAAATCACCCTTGAAGATCTGATTAATAATCTCAAGATAAAGGCCAAGAATGAGCGCGATATCCCGGGATTGGTTTCTCGGAATGGTCAATCATCGGTTGTGGTTGGTCCCCATCGTAGCCTTATTCCAGATTTGAATGCCTTGCCGATGCCCGCGTACGATCTATTCCCGATGGACAAATACGTTGGGCACACGTATTGGAAGTCATTTGCCGAGATGATGACCTCTCGTGGTTGTCCAGGGAAATGCCATTTTTGTTATGAATGGGCGTTATACGATAGTCGTAGTGCGGCCCAAGATTTCACCTCGTGGCGTGGCATGACCGGCAAGCGTATTGTTGATGAATTAGATGTCCTGGAAAAACAATACGGCATCAAGACCGTTGTCATGCAAGATGACGCCTTTAATAGCGACACCAAGGCCATGATTGAGTTTTGTGAAGAAAAAATTAAGCGTGGTAACAATGTTGGGTGGGTCTGTTTGGGTCGTGCGGATCAATGGATTTCCCAGCAGCAGCTTTTACCTTTGATGAGGAGGGCAGGACTCTTTATGGCGTTGACTGGCGTTGAGGTTGAAGATGACAAGACGCTTACGAAGACTGGTAAGGGAGTAACCATTGGTCAAATCAAAAAGACCATCCATATCTTACGCGAGCAGAATATAGGAACCGTGGGGACTGTTTTAGTTGGCCTGCGCGATGATACAGAAGAAAAAATCAAAAAGCGCCTGGAGACAGCCGATGAGATCGACCCCGATGTCTTCGCGTTAGATTATCTGACACCGGTTCCCAATTCTCCCGACTGGCGTTATGGCATACAAAAGAAGTGGTTTGATCCGGACACCATCGATCTAAAGACGTGGGATTTTCAGCATCCGGTGATCCCCACCGACCATCTTACAATTGAGGAGGTTGGGCGCCTCGGCGCCTGGTGCATGCGCGAATATTATTCTAAACCTGAACGCATTCATCGGATTTTCATGAGTAACTACGATGACAAGGTAAAGTTGTGCGTGAAAGACTTTATGGACAATATTTCTAAGTGGGAGATCAATTCACAAGTAACAGCGTAGTAGAGTTGAAAAGGACAACTAATGTCAGAGACACAGATAATGATAGGGTGGCAGGCGGATGCCCGGCAAAAATATGAAACAATGATTGCTAAGATTCCCATTTTTCACCGCGCAATCGCCAAACAGATCGTTGATAAAAAGGCACCCATGTTAGCTCAAGGGCGCGGGGCTAGTATGGTAGAAGAACAGGATATCATCCGCGCTTTTTTTTCAGAAGTCCCCATGGCGTTCTACAGCCTTATGATCCGATTGTTGGATGAAGTGGGGTTTAATTATCAGAAATATGAAAAATAGTGATCACACAACGATGAGCATTGCCGTTATTGGTGCTGGGGCTATTGGTTCGGTTGTGGCCGCCTATTTGACTAGGGCCGGAAAGGACGTCACTCTTATTGGGCGTCTGGAACAGGTGGATGCTATTGGCAAACAAGGCCTTCACGTCAAAGGCGCCCGTGGCGTAGAAACTATTGCAGTCAAGATTCTGCCACAGCTCGATTGTAGATATGATTGGGTCGTTATGACCGTCAAGACGCAGGACCTAGGAGAGCTCTGTCGACAAAACCAGAGATTCTTAGAGGGAAGCTTGGTTTTGAGCTCCCAAAACGGTGTGCAGGCTGATCAAATTTTAAGTCAGTTTTTTCCCGCGGACAATATCTGCAGCAGCATTGTGATGTTTGGAGCAACCTACGTCAAGGCAGGGGAAGTGGTGTTTAATTTCGAGGGGGACTGGATCTTAGGCAAAGTTTCGGGTCCCATTGATGACAAGACTGCCGAGCTCATTGAGACGCTCAAGGGCGCATTTTCAGTTATAGTGACTGACAACATTATGGGCATGAAATGGACCAAGCTTTTCCTAAATTTTAATAATTGTATCCCTGCGGTTATTGGAAAATCGATGCAGGAAACCTTTGCCGACCCGGATTTATGCCGGCTAAGCATTTTACTTTTAAAAGAAGGGGTCGGGATCCTCGATAGAAACGGCGTCCAGTTGGTTTCTCTGCCGCAATTTCCCGCTGAGCGGGTGTATGGCATGACGAAGATGCCGCTTGACCAGGCAGCCATGATCATCAACAAGACATTAACGGGGTTAAGCAAGGAGCCATTGTACGGTTCAATCTTACAGAGTATTATGCGCGGTCGGCCTAGTGAGGTTGATTACATTAACGGTCAGGTCGTCAAGATGGCGGCTGAACTCAATGTCCAGGCCCCATTGAATGACAAGATTGTTAAGATGGTGCATCAAGTTGAGCAACGGAAAAAATATTTTTCTGTAGAGGAAATTAAAGAGCAGTTTGACATCTGCGCAACGAACAGGAAATAAAATGAAGACACGACGGGTTGTCGTCACTGGGATCGGTATTATTTCCCCTAATGGCATTGGGAAGGAGGCCTGTTGGCAGGGCATGACGGGAGGTATTTCGGCTATTAGGCGCGTTACCGAGTTTGATGTCTCGATGTTTAATACCAAGATCGCCGCTCAGGTACGCGACTTTAATCCTATTGCTTTGGGATTGACGAAGAAAGAAGCAGTCCGGATGGACCGTTACGTCCAGTTTGCCGTCGTGGCCGCCCGTATGGCGCTCGAAGATTCCGGCCTTGATTTAAGCATAGTCAATCGTGAGCGGATGGGGGTGTCTTTGGCGAATGCTATTTGCGGGACAAAATATATGGAGGAGGAGTTTGCGCTCGTTACCGACAGCGGCAAGAAACCCATTGACCCCACGATTGTGCGTCCTCATCTTTATGATGCGTCGATGTTTAATACCCCATCGAGTGAGATTACCGCAAAATATGCCCTTCATGGCATATGCAACACGATCTCCACTGGCTGTACGGCAGGCACCGATTCGGTTGGATTTTCCTATGAAGCCATTCAGGATGGGGATGTAGACATCATGATTACGGGTGCCAGTGAGGCCCCCATTACCCCTATCACCTTTGGCGCCTTTGATACGGTCAATGTCTTGTCCGTGCACAATGATTATCCTCAGAAGGCCTCACGTCCCTTTGATGCGAAACGCAACGGCTTTGTTATCTCCGAGGGGGCAGGGCTTCTTGTTGTAGAAGAGCTCGAACACGCCCAAAGACGTGGGGCGCGGATTTACTGTGAGATCGTTGGATTCGGCACGACCTGTAATGCCTATCACATGACGGATCTGCCACCAGAAGGGGACGCCAAGGCAGCCTGTATTCGTCTCGCACTCGAGGATGCCCGTATCAGCCCCCAAGAGATTGATTATATTAACGCACACGGCTCATCCACGCGGCAAAACGATGTCTTTGAGACGAACGCCTATAAGATGGTCTTTGGCGATTATGCTTATCAGGTGCCCATCAGTTCCATGAAGTCGATGATTGGTCACCCCTTAGCCGGTGCAAACGGCATTGAGCTGGCCATTGGATCTCTTATTTTTGAGCGCGATATCTTGCCGCCAACGATCAACCAAGAACAACCTGATCCTCTCTGTGATCTGGATTATATCCCTAATGTTGCCCGTCGCAAGAGAATCAATTGCATGCTTAAGACTTCGAGCGGCTTTTCGGGGATCCATTCCGCGATGGTTTTAAGAAGATTTGATGCGCAAGGAGAATTATGAGTGTCCAAAGAGTTGTCGGATAGATAATAGGCGTGAAAGTTCGCGATGTTGTAAGAATGACAGAAGTCATTTCAGGGTATATTGTCTTACAGCAATGAAATTAGGATAACTAAAAATCGATGGATAAAATAGCCATTACAGGTTTAGGCATCGTCAGTCCCAGCGGGATGGACAAGCGCAAATTCTGGTCGAATATAAGCCACGGCCGTTCGGCTGTTGAGAAAATTACGCGCTTTGACGCTGAAAAATACCCCTCGCATGTTGCCGGCCATGTCCATGAATTGGATGCCTACAGCAACGTCTCTTCGCGCTTGCTTAAGAAAATTGATCTTTTCTCGCACATGGCGTTGGTTGCCTCTGAGCTGGCGTTGCAAGACGCCAAAATCGATCTTCAAAATGAAAATCTGGACCGCGCGGGGATATTCATGGGTAATGCCATTGGTGGTTGGCTCTATGGAGAAACGGAATTACGCGATTTATATATAGAAGGACGAGAGGGGGTAAGCCCCTTTCTAGCTTCTGCCTGGTTTCCGGCGGCACCGCAAGGGCAGATTTCGATTCATTACGGGATTAAGGGATTCAGCAAGACAGTAGTTGCTGACCGGGCCAGTTCTCTGATGGCCATTGCCTACGGGGCCAAGACGCTCATCCGCAGGAAAAACGATTTTATTCTAGCCGGCGGCATGGAGGCCCCAGTCACGCCCTATGCGCTTTTGTGCTGCAACACTTCAGGGATGCTGACCCAACGCAATGACACCCCCCCAACCGCCTACCGGCCGTTTGATAAAACGCGTGACGGTTTTGCCATCGCTGAAGGTGCGGGTGTTGTTATCTTGGAACACCAGGAACGGGTGCGCCAGCGTAAGTCTCCTGTGTATGCCAACATTATCGGTTATGGCACCACGACCGATGGGGTTGATCGTATTAATCCCGCTAAAGATGGCAAAGAATTAGCTAATGCGATACGCATTGCCTTGGATGATGCGCAGCTTGCGCCATCACGCATTGATTATATCTGCCTGGATGGGGCAGCAACGGTATTAGGTGATGTGACGGAGACAAAGGCTATCAAACAGGTTTTTGACGGTAAGGCCGCCACCATCCCCTGCTCAGCACCGAAATCGATCTTTGGCAATATGCTGGGTGCTGGTGGGGCGCTCGATGTGATCACGACAGCCCTGGCCATGGAACACGGCATGATTCCACCGACGATTAATCTCACCACACCGGATCCGGACTGCGATTTGGATTATTGTCCTAATAAAACGCAGAAAAAAGAAATCAATAATGCCCTCATCATCAACCGTGGCCGCGGGGGAATTAACTGTGTTTTAATCCTGCAAAGGCCATGAAAAAGATTTATCGTTCTGAGACTGATCGAAAAATCTTTGGTGTATGCGGTGGACTGGGAGAATACTTCGACATTGATCCGGTCATTCTTAGGGTTATTTTTATCGTCTTGTTTTTTGTGGGCGGATTGGGATTGCTGGTCTACATTGTCATGTGGATAGCAGTCCATCCAAAGTCGAGGGTTTCTAATTAAATCAACATAAGGAGGAATAAGGTGGTTATAGAAGAAAAGATCAAAGCAATCTTTAAAAAAGTATTGGATGTTAACCCTAACGAAATTGTGCCCGGCGCAAAACTCGCTGAATCCCTTGATGTGGACTCAACGGAGATGGTGGAAATATCGGTCGCAATCAAAAAGGAATTCGGAGTCCCTCTTAAAGACAATGAGCTCAAGAAATCCCATTGTTTCAATGACATTGTTGCCATTGTCAATTCTAAAAAATCCGCCATGGTCGGCCATGGTCCCGGGTGCGGGTGTGGACATTAAAGTGGGCATGAGGATTGGACGGCGTTCTAAGAATACAGTTGAATGTTTTTATTCTGGGAATCAAAGAGAATCAAATCGATTGGGATAGCAGCGGATGAAAATTATTGATTTAAGTCTTCCCATCGATGACACCTTAGTCGAAACTCATGCGGCCACGATTGAACGCATCAGTCATGCCCAGGGGGTGGAGCACTTCAATTGGGTGGTCATGCGCCAACAGCCTGGGGGAGAAGAGCGTTTTAAGCGTGGGGACAGGGTGGCAACCAAAGATGAGATTCCTGATGGCGAGATGTTATCGCTTGAAACTGTCAACTCTTCGGTGCATATGGGGACCCACGTGGATGCACCCTTTCATTACGGATCGACCTGCGAGGGTAAGCCTGCCAAGCAGATTATGGATATTCCATTAGAGTGGTGCCATGGCCCCGGGGTTGTCTTAAATTTTACTCACCTTAAATTTCCTGATTTTATCGATAAGGACAAGATCATTGCCGCCTTAAAGAAAATTAATTGCCGGCTTAAGCCCATGGATATTGTGTTATTTTATACCGGTGCCGATCAATTGCTTGGCACGAATGATTACGTTAACAAATATGTTGGTCTTGTCCCTAGCGGCGTTGAATACCTTCTGGATCAAGGCATTAAGATGTTAGGCATTGACACAATCGGTTTGGACCGCCCGTGTTTTCTTATGTTTAAAGAATTTTTAGCGACCAAAGATAAGTCCAAGATTTGGCCTTGTCATTTTCTCGGCCGCCATCGGGAATACTGTCACATGGAGCGTCTAGGCAACCTGGGTGCCATCCCTAAACCCTACGGATTTACCGTGTCCTGCCTTCCCGTGAAAGTCCGCCATGCGGGTGCCGGCTGGTGCCGGGCGGTCGCGATTGTATGAAAATTAAAGCAGACGGCCGCAATTAAATCCGGAAGGCTTGTGCTGGAGGAAATTCGCAGTTTTGCGCGTAAACAGGCAGGCCTTGGAGCAGAAGCGTTACGCAAATGGTAATTTATAAATTTAGAAAATTAAAAGGAGAATGATTATGGGTCATACTAGAAATGAAATCACCATCAATGCACCCTATGATTTAGTGTTTGATGTATCGAATAAGATCGAACGCTGGACAGAACTATTCGAGGACGAATACGTCAAGGCCGAGGTATTGGAGCGTAAGGGAAATGAAATCACCTTTCGCCTAACTGATGAGGACGGCAAGTCTTGGGTCTCCAAGCGATGGCTCTTTAAAGACCAAAAATTTGCCTTTGCCTCGCGCTGGGATCCTCTGTTTCCTTTTATCTACATGAAAATCGTTTGGCTATATATTGAACGGCCAGAAGGAATTCAGATGATCTGGATTCAAGACTTTGAGATGGATCCTAAATTTACAAAATTTACCGCGGAACAGATTGAGGGTTTTATCAATCAGCATTCACGCGATAACATGAAAATTTTTAAGGATGTTATTGAGAAGGAAGCCTTGGCGATTCAGCATGGATCATAAGAAATGGATTGTTTTTATCATTTGCCTAGGCAATATCGCGATTTCTTTTAATACGGCAGCGGTTGCGGCCGCCATTCCCGATATTAGCATGGCATTGCACCAAAGGGAATTGGCGGTAGCTAAGATAATCCCCTTGTACACTATTCCGTATGGCATGGGCGCGCTTTTATATGCGCCCTTGACCCGGATCATCTCGTACCGGCGCAGCCTTATGGTCGCGATGGCCTTGTATGCAATGGCGTCTTTATGGAGCGGTTGCGGTCAATCTTTGGAGCAAATCATGTGGGCGCAGGTTGTTGCCGGAATGGCGGCCGCAAGTTCGACACCACTGAGTTTGATAATGATCGGCGATTTTTTTGAAAAAAATATTCGGGGACGTTTGGTTGGTATATATTTCGGATGCAGCTTCTTTGCATCGATAGCGGGGTTGATTGTCTTGGGCCTCGCTCAGTGGCGGTGGCTTTTTTTGATCCCTTTTGTGATTGCTTCAATTAATTTTCTAAGTTTAGGGCTTTTAAGAATTCCTCAGCTCGCCCGTTGCCATGAAGGAAGCATCGATTATCTCAAGACCCTCCAGCAAGGCTCGATCCAGCGCGTATTTCTTTTTATCTTTGCGATGAGTTTTCTGTATCATGGTGTGCACAAATGGTACGGAATATATCTCAGCCAGGAATACGGTCTGCAAAAAGAGGCGATCAGTTTTATCCTCGTCGTGGTGGCTCTATGCGGACTGGCTGGCCAGCAGATAGGCGGCCATTTGTCGGATAAAACAGGAAGGCTCGCGGCGTGTTATGCGGGACTGTTCGGGTTGTCGGTGGGTGTGCTTCTTTTAGCAGGACACTATCCGCTGGTCTTTCTGACGGTCGTGTTAGGATTTATCAGTATCAGCTGGACGATGAGCCATAATGCTGTTTCTACTATTTTGACGGATTTCCCAGACGAAGACCGACCCATCATCGCGAGTCTTAATTCTGCGGTGCGGTTCATTAGCGCTGGGCTTGGTTTTAGCTTAAGCCGATATTTTGTGGAGCAAAGTTTTGCGTTGACTTTTTTTGGTATCGGAATTCTATTTATGTTAATGACGCCGATTGTTAAAATTGTTTTCCAGAAATACAGCCTAAAGGAAAGTAACGAATAGAGAGAGGAGCAAGGAAAGATATGGTGAATTTAAAGGGCAAGAATGCCATTATTACCGGTGCCAGCCGCGGCATAGGCAAGGCCATTGCCGTGAGACTAGCGCAGAGCGGGATCAATCTGGTCTTGGGGGCCAGGACTAAAGATGCGCTGGATCATACCGCTGATGAGATTAAATCGCAATATAAGGTCAAGGTGATCAGTGTTCCAACCGATGTCAGTCGATTCGATGATCTGCAGCGGCTGACCATGGTTGCCTTTAGAGAATTTAAGAATATTGATATCCTGATTAACAACGCTGGTGTCTCTAGTCAGTATCCATTTGAACAGCAACCGATGGAAGATATTGAGCGGCTTGTCCACACGAATTTTTTGGGATATGTGCGGTTGATACGCCTCATTATCCCACACATGATTGAGCGTAAGCAAGGGGCTATTATCAATATGGTCTCGGGCTCGACGTTGGTTGATCCGATCCCCAGGACATTCTTGACCTATAGTGCGCTTAAGGTTGGACTGCGCGCATTCTTAAAGGGGCTTTTTTGGGAAATGCGTGATCATGGCATTAAGGTTACTTCAATCCTTCCTGGGGTCGTGGATAGCGATTTAACGGATCATTTGAAAAATATTACGAAAGAACAGAAAGAACGATTGATGTCCGCAGAGACGGTAGCCGATATGGTGATGTTTGCCCTCTCGGTTGCAGCTAATGCATGTCCCCTCGAGTTGGCGGTGATCAATCAACAGACGCCTTGGACGAGGCCCGTCATTGATTATCAACAAAAACAAGCTCAATAAGTGACCAGAGAATTATTTTTTTATGTCCCGCATTATTGACGCTCATAGTCATTATATGCCGCCGTCTATAGCGCAGCACACGACTTTTTTTAAGGTCCATTGGTCAGATGCTGATCGCCAGCTTAGTCTCATGGACAGCTATCACATCGAAAAGGCATTGTTGCTCTATCCAACGAGCGATGCGCATCTCTCTATGGGTGGTTGGCAAAATCTCTGCCACGTGTATAACCAGGAAATTGCATCAGTTGTGGATAAACACAAAGGCCGCTTCATTGGCGCCGGTATCTTGCCCATGGACAGCCCGAATCAATTAACCACAGAATTAAAGCGGATTCAGGATTTAGGTCTGCGGGTTATCTCGCTTGCCTCGAGTTATGAGGGTAAATATCTCGATGCAGAAATATTCTTCCCCATCTACTCATTTGCTCAAGAAAACAAAATACCGGTCCATATCCATCCGCAGATCATGAATCCTATTGGTGAAGATCGTGTTCGTGATCCCCTGCTGACACCGGTCTTAGAATATGTCTTTGATGTATCGGTGTGTGTGGCCAAGATGATGATGTCTGGAATATTCTTGAAATTCCCGGATGTACCATTTATTTTTGCGCATTACGGTGGAGTATTGCCTTTGGTAAGAGAACGATTTGACACAACATACACGATGCTCCGTCAGAGAGGACTCGTTGGAGATTTATCTAAGCCGCCGAGTTTGTATTTTAGAAATTTATATTTTGACACGAGTGGTTCAAAGTCGGTGGCATCATTGGCCTGCGCCTTGGAGTTAACGGATGCCAATCATATTTTATTTGGGAGTGATTTTCCTGCCAATCAGAACATCGCTGAATCAATGGCCTGTATACGGCAAGACACCTTTACGCAAAAAACTCAACAGATGATTTTAGACAATAATCTTTTTTTTGATTTATAAAGATTAATTTCTCTAGGTGTTGCACTTGCTTTTTGAACTCGTGAATAAAAAAGCCTCCTAGATCAAAATAAAAATAACAGAAGCAAACTTAGGGAACGGTCAATAGATCGTTACCCCCCTTGCTGAGTAAAAGATGCTTCCAACGGAGGACTTGATCTAGGTCAACCGGAGGAACCATCAATAAACGTT
>SBBO01000042.1 GCA_005239675.1 Planctomycetales bacterium | reverse complement strand
GCCTTCAACGCATTATTTATGCTGTCTTTTTTCGCTTAAACACAAACTGGAAGGCTAAACCCTTAACCCAATTTACACAATTTATTTGACATTACCGGCTTACGGGACGGGCTTACGGGATGCCAGGAAAAAAAATAATTTTTATTCAGAATTTTAACGATATCGATCGTACTTAAGGCCGATATGGTGCAGGAAGGGTTTGAACCGCTTGGTCAGGTCTTTAAACCCACGGAATTCACTGCCACATTTATAACAGTTAATCAGAGTCGGTATCCTGCGGGCCAGCCACCAATCGATTAAGGCAAAGACCGGCAGGCTCAGGCCATAAGTGAGCGGGACCAACACAATCCCGACCAAGAGAATAACGCATCCCAGAAACTGATTAAAATCCTTGGAGAGATAAAATTGACGGGATTGGCAAGCTGGACAATAATCAAAAACGCCCTCTATCTTATTGACCTTGCCCCAAGGATGCGCGCAATGAGGGCAACTCAGCAAGGTGTCTTCATGAAGTTCAATTTCTGCGTATTTCTTGCACTGCGGACAATGACGGGCGATTGACTGCATAAACGACCATTCTTTGACCCTATAAGTATATCCCGAATTTAATCATGTAGTACTTATACGTAATATCACCGATCAGAATGGAAGCGAGTAGGACATAAAGGATTCCTGTTGCAGCCTGGGTATTTCTTAAATGCAGCGTCGCGCGCACAAAATAGAGACTGCCCAAGGGAAACAATGTCCCAAAAAATAATCCGACACCCAAGAGAAATCCGTCCAAGCTCATCAGAAACCGTGCCAACGCAATCCATTGACCATCATAGAAAACCTTGCCGATCAATAAAAAATAGCTATCCCATAAGGCACGTACTGCCAAGGCAATACCTAAGGCATAAGTAGCGCGCAGCAAATGATGTATAGGAAGTCCATGAACGTTCAAATACCAATGGCCTAAATTCATGGCAAAAAGCACGGCGCAAAAAATAAGCCCGCCCCATACCCAGACAAACCAAGGGATGATGCCGGTTGCCCCGGTTAAATCAGATTGAACCAGAAAAAAGGCATACGCGCCAAATAGGGATGCCATGCTCATCAGGGCTGTGTCAGGATACTCCTTCTTCCAGGAATACCGAGAGACAATGATAAAAACCGCTTTCCATAAGACAACGATAATCTTGGTAGTAAGAGGGATATTCATCAGCAGCAAGAATACAACCGTGACCCCACCGATCACATTCGGCAAAGCGATATGGAACTTATGGAAATTATTCTTGAGAGGGTCTTTCCAGGAAATCCAAAAAAACAAAGGATAAATGACGCTAAAGATGAGACTCGTCAAGATGCTGACAGTAACAATCATGGTCGGTTTGATCCTTGCGGTCTAACACTTAATTCTTAAGGGGGTGGTGCTGTGGGCTGAGTTGGGGTTTTATCCGTCAGCGTCATCAAATAATCACGCAACGCACGAATCTGTTGACGCTCATCACCCCCCAAGATATCTTCGGGGCCGGCAGTATCAAAATTGTCCGGGTCAAAATAAGTGGGCATCTTGGTCCCCGGTAAAAGTTCCTGGGGATTTTCAAGCCATTCCTCAATCCATCCTGGTCTCAGGCGCGCTTTAGCCAAGGCAAAATCCGGCGCCCAATTCTCTGGCGAGCCTCTTGGCATCTGACTACCGATGATATGACATTTCGCGCAGTCAAAATAATCTTTGGAAAACAATCTTTCACCAGCCTGCCATTGTCCATCAGGATAAGAGGATGGAATCTCCATCTTGTGTTCGAATAAAGAATCTTGATTATCGAGGGCCCCAAAATATTGGACGAGGTCGTTAAGCGATTGAGTGCCCAATCCATAAGTCGGCATGCGCACCTTGAGCCATGGCCGAATAGTGGTTGGTTGATGCATAAAATTAAAAAGCCATTGTGCCTGCACCTTTTTACCTTCCCCGATCAGATTGGGTGGACTAAAACTGGCCACCATCGCCCCGGCTTCATTTTCGGAAACGTCATTATACGCCACCAACCAGTCTTTAATGGTGGACTGAATACTGCCCCCCTCGCCTTCGATTGTATGACAGCCCTGACAATTGAACATCCGGACAATCTCTTCACCGCGCTCTACCTTTAAACGTTGCGGCGTCCTAGGCACAATCTTTGCCTCTGGCGTCTCGTGGACAAACCCTAAAAGGGCGGTTGTCACCGCACCGATTGCCTCATTGCTTAAATAAAAATTGGGCATGCGTAATTGTTCATCGTAGGGCTTCACTTTTCCTGAATCAAAAATACGTGGGTCTTTGAGCTTCTGAGCGAACCAGGCTTGGCGGGTATGATCGATAGGGACAAATCCAAAATCCAAGCGCTCAACGGATTTGCTGCCTTCTTCAGTTAATTCTACCCCAATGGGCTTTTCATCCGCAAAACCAGCAATATCATGGCATGAAAAACACCCATAATGACGGATTAATTCCTCGCCGGCGTAAGTTAATTTTGTCTCACGGTTCATGGCCGTTAATTTTTGTTGAGCTGAATTGAACGTCTCAGATTTCTTTAAGAAATCTAAAACGATTTCATTGAGGGTTGTCTCGTCGATGGCAGGGATCTCGACGGTATCATAAATATCATTACGTAGCGACATAAGATACGCCGCTGCATCCGCCGCCTCCTCGTCAGAGAGCCGCATATTGGGCATCTTGGTCTTGCTATTATAACCATGAGGATTCTTGAGCCAGTTGTAAAGCCATGCCTTTGACGTCTTGCTGCCTAAGCCGCTTAAGCTCGGCCCCTGTTCACGGCGCAACGTGTCCTGAGTCATGGGCTGTCCGACAGGGCGCGGTTCAATACGATGACAGGCAAGACACCCAACCGCAGAGACAATCTCTTTTCCCTTTTGGATATCCCCATCAACAGGAATTGATGTCAGAGGATATTCTTGGCTATGGGCAAATAAATACGCCACCATCGCATGGATTTCTTGGGCCGTACGCTTAAGATATTGTGGGTTGCTATTATTCGATTGCTTAAAAAAGGTTGGCATCCAGGTGTTGGGATGGAACGTCTGTGGAGATTCAATCCAGCGATACGCCCATTGGCGGGAGATCTTGGAACTTAACTTGGTCAGATCGGGCCCAGGCTTAGGCCAGTCTTGATAACGGTCAATTTCATGGCATGCATAGCATCCCGCCCGCTCAATGATATTCAACCCCAAATTTAATTTCTCGGCCCCCTTAATTGTTGTTTGGGCCCCATGACACTGAAAACATCCCGCCTCGACTGAGGGCATGGGCAACATGGACTTTTCCCAATGAGGAAGTGAATACCAGTCGTACTTTTTCTCCCATTCCTCAGCCTGCTTAACAGATGAAGGCGTGTGTGCGGTTGAAATAAAATCCGTGCCACGCCCACGCCCACCATGGCAAACCGTGCATCCAAACTCTTCAAGCGGATGGGCTGATTCATTGCCTAAGTACAACCCTAGGTTAGGGTGGGTGGTAAAAGGTTGTGGGGCGTCTTTATAATCTGGATTGCTAATGCCCATGTGACAGGTAAGGCAGCGATCTACCTCGGGGACTTTGGCAAAAATTAGATCTTCTGTAATATCCTTAACCACCACTTGCTCAATCTTATAATTAGGATTAGCAAGATCGATGATAGGTAAATCCCGAACGATGTCGGCGATACGGTTCGTTAAATTCATGCCATTGGGGTCGATCTTAGCGAGCTTGCGCTCTAGGATATTGGCCTTCTGTAAAAGGGAGCGCTCCTTACGCTCCAATTCAACTAACTGACTGCTACAGATCTCAGTGGCTTTTTGAAGTTCCGCCAGCTTCTGGTCTGATTGTTCCACCGCGAGCTTTAATTGACTAACCGTGCGACCCAGACGCTCAAACTCTTTTTGAGCTTCTCGAACATAACTCTCATGGTTGGCTTGCGCGATCTCCAGGCGGTAACGTGCTGCATCATGCTCAGCTTTAGCAAATCTATACTGCTGATTAAGCAAATCGTTCTCTATGGAAACTTTTTTCTGCTCTTGGGCCTTGGCCTCGGCCTGACAATCCTTCGCAAGGGCCTCACGCGCCCCTTTAAGCTGATCTTCTAGGGCACGATATTCTTCCCGGTCTTTGGCCTCATGGATAGCGGCATCGTATTTGACGCGTGTCTTCTCAATTTCTAGGGCACGAAATGCGCGCTGGTAATCCTTCCATTCCCGTGCATAATCCTGCGCGAGCATCCACAGCAACGTAACCAAAAGGACACAGCTGCTGATTGCGAAAATAATATTGAGCTTGTTAACGTCGTAATGTCGTTCCTGGGGTTCCACGCCTTTGCCTTTGAATTTAGATATTAAAAAAGAATTCTGGAATAGCAACGATGTATTTGATATTAAAAACCCAGCGCAGGATCATTTTGATGGGTAGTCCGATGGACATCAAGAGGAAAATTACAAACAAACTATACCGAAAGACACCCAATCGTTCATACAAACTTTTAAAGACGCTCTTGGCTAAGACAAGAGGTAGGCAGCCAAAATAAAACAATAGGACCAGAAATCCGCCCATCTCACGCAAAAGAATATTCTGCGGCAGTTGTTGTTTGAGCCAGATCATATAGATGATATCGGACAAATTAATATTGGTCAGGGCCTCCAGCTTATGGACATCCCAATACTCGAATGGACCAAAGAAGTTCCAGTTGGGGCCCCGCAGGAATGTCCCAACCGTAATCAAAGAAAACCACAATACCAGCCAATAAAACATGAAGATGGCAATCGCCATCTTGCGTTCTCTAAACGTATAATAACCACACCCCTTTTTATTGGGATCAAGATAAGGAATCGCCATCATGCCAATTATAATAACGGTGGGAAATAGCACCCCCGCAATCCAAGGATCAAAATAGACCAGCATTTCCTGTAGGCCAAGAAAATACCATGGCGCCTTTGAAGGGTTGGGGGATACCGTTGGATTGGCTGGCTCCTCCAGCGGGGCTTTTAAGATAATGGCCCAGACAGTAAGAAGGATTGTGCACCCAATTATCGCGATTAGTTCGATATAAACCAAATCTGGCCAAACCAAAATCTTTTCTTTGGCATCTTCGGCCTCTTTGGGTCTTAGGCCACTTGCGATACGTTGATCGTTTTCCCAGGCCTGCTTCATGCTATACCACACAAAGAATAAAACCAGAAAGGCCAACCCAATGATGGGCACATTATCTGGCTTGGTCACGATCTTCGTGAAATGGGGATCTGTCAGACCAAAGGCAAAGGCAATCACCAGAAAGCTAAATAAAATAATCCCCCCTCTTTTGGTCCATAGTTTATATAAACCCAATTTCTTGTTGATGGCCAGCAACCGCTCGGTGGGAGGAAAGACAAAGAAAAATACCGCCAAGATCACAGGGAAAAAGATCTGCGGCCGAGAGACGAGATTAATAAAATCTTTGATCGCTTCCATTGTCAATGACGAATAACTAATGATGAATGGCTAAATAATTCTTCAAATCTCCATGTCCAAACGGAGCGCCTTTTCTTTTGATGCTAGCAAATATCGAATCCAATAGGGCAATGGGCCATTTTATATAGGTCCGGAAATCCCTCCGTCTTTGCGCACCCGCCAGAAATGAACAATCATAAAAATCATGATGATAAATGGCAGTCCAATACAATGCAATACATAAAAACGTAAAAGCGCTGCCTCACCAATAAACCGTCCGCCGATCATGGCAAAACGGGCATCACTGGAAGCAGTAATAAAATTAACATCCCCTAAGGCCAAGAGAGATGACCCCGGCCCTGCCGTTCCGGCAAAGGGAGTGGCCCCTGCCATGTTGGAACCAACCGTAATAGCCCAGATGGCCAATTGATCCCAAGGCAAAAGATAGCCAGTAAAGCTCATCAACATGGTCAAGACCAACAACACAACCCCCACGGCCCAATTAAATTCTCGGGGCGGCTTATACGATCCCGTCATAAAAACACGGAACATATGTAGCCACACGGTAATGACCATAAGATGCGCCCCCCAACGATGAATCTCCCGCATAATCCCTAATGGCACCTGCTCTTTTAAGTCCATGATATCCCCATAGGCATACTCAACAGTAGGCCGATAATAAAACATCAAGAGTATCCCCGTC
The DNA here is from genome assembly GCA_005239675.1 of Planctomycetales bacterium. Lineage (GTDB taxonomy): Bacteria > Omnitrophota > Gorgyraeia > Zapsychrales > Zapsychraceae > UBA10015. The sequence continues at coordinate 7,351 of SBBO01000042.1, read as the reverse complement.
ACCGTCAAAACCAAGAATATGAAAAATGAAAGTCCTCCCATGCACCAAGTATATTTGACCTTAACCGCATGTTTAGGGAGGCGCACCGGATGCAGGTGCAAAAAAACGCTATTGAGCATGATCATCATCCGCTGACGACGATTACGGGGAATTCCCGTGCGGAAAATGGCCTTGGCCAATTGTGTCTGGGAAATCTTTCTCAGAAAACCGTTTTGTTCATCCATGGGAGTATACCCTTTTAAGACCTGATATATGATTCCGGATCATTCCACTCACCTTTTTCTTGTTGGAATTTACGTGTTTTATCAACCACAATTTCCCCATCATCGCTGAGCGTTATCTTAAAACGCTCTAACGGCCGTGGGGCCGGACCTTCAAAGTTAATTCCCGTCTTATAAAAACCGCTGCCGTGACAAGGACACTTAAACTTATTGTCACTTTCCAACCAATTGGGCGTACACCCCAGATGGGTGCAGACGGTTGATAGGGCATAAATCTTCTCTCGATCACGCACGATCCATGTCGCGTGCTGGTCTTTGAACCGCTCAGACACCTTGCCAACCTCATACTCTTCAAGGCGACCCGCGCGAAAAGTTTGCTTGGGTTCAAACAAAACGTTAGGAAACATATACCGCAGGATGAGGCTACCGTAACCGGCAATAACCGCGGCAAACGCCGCCCAGCCAATAGCCAGCCACTTTATAAAAGAGCGTCGATCCATGCGATCGACCTGCGAAGATTTATTTTGTTCTAAAGATTTCTCCGGCACCTATCATCACCTTTGAGCCGCCCGTAACGCCGCTGAACGCACATTCATGTTAGCATCGTGTTGGGCCAATTGCTCAATTTTTTCCTTTAAGATAGTATCTTGTAATAATACCGCAGCTTCGATTGCCGTCAATATTAAATTGTTTTGCTCTTGCCTGTCCACTTCAGTAAATCGAGATAGGTATTCACGGTCTAGCATCTTAAGAAGTATATCTTTTCCTGCAGGATCACCCATGCGCGCCAAGGAAACCGCTGCACCCCATTGGACATTGGGCTCTTTGTCGTTGAGGGCAGTACGCAGCACTGCCTTCGATCCCGGTGAAGCGATATTCCCCAAGGCCACGACCGCAATCGACCGAATCCGAGACTGTGGATGCTCCAGATACGGATAGAGGAGAGATACCATCGTCGAGTCTTTTAACATTCCTAACGCATAAATCAAGGCAGATAAGTTTTCTTCTTTTTCATTTTTTAAGGCGGCCAATAACGGCGCAACGAAAATAGGATTTCCTGTCTTTCCCATGGCCAGGGCCAGATATTGCCGGACGCGGTCATCGTCGTGTTGCGCGTGCTCAAAAGCGGCAATCAATTCCTGAGTAAACCTCTGGTCCTTTGTAACGATCGTGGTATTGGCCAAGATCTTTGAAAGTTCAAAGGCGCCTTGCCAACGCTTAGTTAATCCCCCGGTCTTGATATCCTCAAGATAGTCATAAGCGGTGCGCTGTTCTCGCGTCAAGAGATTAATCGCCGCAAATAGCAGGACACAAAATACAGTAATTAAAAAAGGAACAATAAAAAAGGAATGGACAATGACCTGGAAGAATCCTTTCTGTGCCTGCTCCACCGGCGGTGGGGACATTGCCATCGAGGCTTCTTTATGCTCGACCATTTTTATGCTCGCTTACCATCATATAAAACCACCAGAAATTATAAATTCAAAGACATCGCATGTCGCTTTGCTTCCTCAAAAGAATGCTGCTGCGCGGCATAACCACAAAGAATGATGACATGGCTGGGCCCATCAACCTCTAAGACTCCCGGACCAATCGCGTAAAAACGTTCCACGTCTTTTTTCTTGATCGTAAGCGGTCCCTTCTTAAGAAATACCACGCAAGGGGCATGGCCGGCCAGGACGCCTAAGAATCCGGCTATCCCCGGGGCAATCAATGAGGTCACTTGATCAGCAAAAACTTGGCCATTAGGTGTTACAATGGACAATGGGTATGTGTTCATGTCCGCATCCTCAGCCGTGATGGCTAAAAATTACTACAATTTCTTTCCCTTAGCCAAGGCTTCATCAATACCCCCCACCATATAAAAGGCCTGTTCAGGGACATCATCGTGTTTGCCTGCGAGGATCTCCCCAAAAGAACATATGGTGTCTTCAAGCGCAACGTAACGACCGGGTCTCCCCACGAATTGTTCTGCCACATGAAACGGCTGGGAAAAGAATTTTTGTATCTTGCGACTGCGCGATACAATCAGGCGATCATCCTCCGACAATTCATCCATCCCCAAGATCGCAATGATATCCTGCAATTCTTTATAACGCTGTAACATCTCCTGCACCCCACGGGCAACACGGTAATGCTCCTTTCCTACGATGCGCTCTGTTAGCATGGAGGAACGCGAAGTCAAAGGGTCCACAGCCGGATAAATACCCAATTCGGCAATAGGACGCGAGAGTTCAGTTGTGGCATCGAGATGCGTAAAGGTTGCCGCTGGTGCCGGATCCGTATAATCATCCGCCGGAACAAAAATGGCTTGAATAGATGTAATCGAACCAGACTTGGTCGATGTGATCCGCTCCTGCAGTTCACCCATCTCAAGTGAAAGGGTAGGTTGATATCCAACCGCTGATGGGATGCGGCCAATAAGGGCCGAGACCTCTGACCCAGCCTGTGTAAAACGGAAGATATTGTCAATGAACAAAAGCATGTCTTGTCTCATTTGATCCCGAAAATATTCCGCCACCGTCAGGGCAGACAAGGCAACGCGGGCCCTGGCCCCTGGCGGTTCGTTCATCTGGCCATAGATAAGCGATGTCTTCCCCAAGACACCACTTTCCTTCATTTCTCTATAAAGGGCCGTGCCCTCCCGCGTCCTCTCTCCTACCCCAGCAAAGACTGAATACCCTCCGTGTTCAGTCGCGATATTACGAATCAATTCCTGAATCAAGACCGTCTTACCCACCCCAGCGCCACCAAACAGACCAATCTTTCCTCCTCGCTTGTACGGGGCCAATAGATCCACGACCTTAATGCCAGTCACCAAGATGGTGTCTTTTGTTTCCTGATCCTTTAAAGAAGGGGCGCTCTGGTGAATCGGCATATACTTAGTCGCAACAATGGGTCCCGCGTTATCAATGGGCTCTCCCAAAAGATTCATAAGCCTGCCCAGCGTCCCTTCCCCCACCGGCATCATGATGACATCTCTGGTATCCAGTACCTCCATGGCGCGCCTGAGTCCCTCAGTTGAATCCATGGCAATAGTGCGCACCGTATTGTTTCCCAGATGCGCGGCGACCTCCAGAACTAAATTCCAAGACTCTTGATTGATGGAAGGATTAGTCACCTTAAGCGCATGCTTGACCGCTGGAAGCTCCCCCGACGGAAAGATAACATCCACCACGGCCCCTAAGACTTGAATGATCTTTCCCGTTGGCCTGGGGAATTGCGTCATCGCAGCACCTGTGCTCCACCGATGATCTCGGTTAATTCGGTTGTAATGGCTGTTTGGCGAGCACGGTTACGGTACAACGTATATTGATCAATGAGTTCGCTCGCATTCTTGGTGGCACTATCCATGGCGGTCATGCGTGCGCCGTGCTCACCAGCGGAATTCTCCAAAAGCGCAAAATAAATCTTAAAATACAAAAAATGGGGGATCAAGAAATTCAACACTGTTTCAAAATCTGGCTCGAAAAAATATTGCGTATGATAATCTATCTTCTCTTTTGTCAAGAGACGTGAATCAATGGGCAGTACCTGCTCAAAAATAGTTTTTTGAACCAATGGATTGAAAAACTGATTGTAAGATAGATACACGGCGTCACATCTCCCCTGCTGAAAGGCCCGGGCAAGATCATTGCCAATCTTGATGGCGTCAGCCAAGCGGGGGGCTGCGGTCACATGGGCGTAGTTGGCCTTGACCAGATCACGACGCTCAAAATACTGAAATCCCTTCTTCCCACAGCACCACAAATCAATATGCGCGTGTTGATGACGATTTTCCCGTATCCAGGCTAAGACCCGCCGATTGGCATTATGATTGAATGCCCCGCACAGCCCCTTGTCTGAGGTGATAATAAGGATGATGACACAATTGACCGGTCTTCTAGGCATCAGCAATGGATGGCTTACATTCGGCACGCATGCCGATATCCGTGAGGTCAATAAGGTCAATTCCTGGGCATACCGTTTGGCATCGGCCTGTGCCTGATGGGCCCGGCGCAGTTTACTGGCCGCAACCATCTTCATGGCCTTGGTCATCTTCTGTGTATTCTTTAAACTCCTTAATTTTCTATTAAGAGACTCCAACATAATTAATAACCAGGGCGTGTCGAATCAAACCGTTCTTTAACTTCAGTTAGAATTTTAGTCAAGGAGCCTCTGATAGAGTCATTCAATTCTCTGGTTTTAATCAAGAGCTGCACAAAGTCCGGATAACGAGCTTGCAGGTCAGCAAATAATCCTTGCTCAAAAGCCTTGACCTGGGCACAGGGGATACTATCCAGAAAACCATGGATGCCGGCGTAAATGATCGCCACCTGATACGCGACCGAGATCGGCATGCCGGCATCTTGTTTGATCACCTCCATCAGCCGCTGACCGCGCTCTAATTGACGGCGCGTGGCATCATCTAGATCCGAAGCAAATTGAGCAAAGGCCTCCAATTCCCGGTACTGGGCCAAATCCAGGCGCAATGACCCCGCCGTCTGCTTCATGGCCTTAATCTGCGCATCGCCCCCAACGCGAGAGACAGAGAGTCCGGGATTGATAGCAGGGCGCTGCCCGGCATTGAACAAATCGGTCTCTAAAAAAATCTGGCCGTCAGTGATCGAAATGACATTGGTCGGGATATACGCCGCGATATCACCCGCCTGTGTCTCAATAATTGGCAGCGCGGTCAAGCTGCCTGCCCCCTTCTTCTGATTCATCTTAGCGGCGCGCTCCAACAGGCGACTGTGCAGATAAAAAATATCTCCTGGATAAGCCTCCCGACCTGGCGGACGGCGCAACAATAGCGATAATTGACGGTAGGCCTGGGCCTGCTTGGTTAGGTCATCATAGACGACCAAGGCATGACGGCCGCTATCGCGGTAATATTCCGCCATGGCAGTTGCCGCGTATGGCGCGAGAAACTGCATGGGCGCTGGGTCAGAAGCGGTCGCCGCGACAATCGTCGTATACGCCATGGCGCCGTGGCGTTTGAGGGTCTCATAAATCTGCGCGACACTAGAACGCTTTTGGCCAATAGCCACATAAAAACAATAAATGTCTTCTCCGCGTTGATTGATAATCGTATCAACAGCCAAGGTGGTCTTACCTGTCTTACGGTCCCCAATAATGAGCTCCCGCTGACCGCGCCCAATGGGCGTTAAGGCATCAATAACCTTAATCCCTGTCTGCAGCGGTTCATGGACATTCTGACGATCAACCACCCCAGGGCCCTTCACTTCGATCGGACGAAATTCTCGCGCCTCAAGAGGGCCAAGATCATCGATCGCGACCCCGCGCGCGTCCACGATGCGGCCAATCAGTTGCGCCCCCACAGGAACACAGGCAACACGATTACCCTCTTGAACGCCCTCCTTGATCTCTCTGGAAGAAAAGAGGCGAACCTCATCACCCTCTTTAATCGAAGCGACATCGCCAAAGACAACTATCCCGACATTGTCCTCCTCGAGATTAAGGGCCATACCGGTGACGCCGCTAGCAAACATGACGAGCTCTCCTAGCGTCACATTAGCTAGCCCATGCGCGCGGGCAATGCCGTCGCCCACACTTAAGACTGTCCCTACCTCATACATCTCGGCTTTATTCTCGAAATCAGCCAGTTGTTGGTGCAGGATCGCGACTATCTCTTCTGGTCTAATGGGAGTCGTCATCAATAAATTTTATGCATTCATCACGGCTTGTTGAAATTCTTTAAGTTGCGCCTGAAGGCTGTAATCGTACACGGTATCGCCGATCCGTATTTTAACCCCGCCCAAAAGGCGATGATCAATAGTGTACTGAATTTTAATATCTTTTTTAAATCTTTCTTTCAAATAATCCGTTACCAAGAGCGTTGTATCCTGCGTCAAGGCCCTGGCGGTTAAGCACTGAGCCTTCAGGATACCGCGCGCCTCATCGTACAAGCACCCCCCAAAGATACAAATAGATTTCAGATAGGGCAACCGCTTCTTTGTCGCTAGGAACAATAAAAATCTGTAGGTCAGCGCATCAATCTTGCCATGAAATACTGCGCTAAGGACTGCTCGACATTTGATGGTGGGGATAATGGGATTCTCCAAAAACCGCGCCAACACAGGGGAATCCTTCAACAGCTGACCGACCAACTCTAAGTCACGATGGATTAATTCCATTTGTGCAGGCTCAACGCTTGCCGCAAAGAGGGCCTTAGCATAACGTTGGGCGATTGTAGAGGACATGGCATTAAGTCTCAACCATTAGCCTGTGAATAAGCTTACGGTTCTTTTCCGTATCCAGATTCTCTTCAATCAATTTTCCCGCCAAGCCAACGGCGAGCCGAACACTTTCTTCACGCAAGACCATCCTGGCTTTTTGTGTCTCCTCTTTGATGTCTTGCCGGGCGTTTTCCAATAAAATATCAGCCTCTTTTTTTGCTCGTTCTGCAATGGCTAAGGAGGCCTGCATCGCCGCCTTTCTGGCCTCATCAATCATCTCTCTGGCCTTTTCTTGTGCTTCATGGATAGATTGCCTGCGCACCTCATGGATTCTGTCTAACTCTTCTTTAATACGATCCGCATCAGCAAGCGAACGACGAATCATCGCTTCTCGCTCATCCAGGGCCTTAAGGATTGGCTTCCAGGCAAAACGATTAAGAACGATTAACAAGAATAAAAAAGTGAGCCACGTGAGGATAACCATGCTGATGTCTGGACTCAACAGCGTGGATTCAACTTCTGGCGCGGTAACGCCCGCAAGGTCGGTTGGGACAACGGCATTCGTCATGAATATGTGCCCTCACACATCTTAGGCGTTAATGATAATAATGCAAATAACAAGACCAAACAGGGCAATCCCTTCAATGAGCGCGGCAGCGATAACCATGCTCTTTTGAATTTTATCGCCCGCCTCCGGCTGACGGGCAATGCCATCCATCGCTGAAGCAGCCAACTTGCCGATACCATAACTGGCGCCTATGATAATAAACCCAACACCGATAGCGACTAAATTCCCATGGATACCTTCTATCATGCCCATTTCCTTTCTTATTGACCTTTGCACAACTAAAAAAATTAAGGAAGTCAATATTAAGCAAAGGTCGTTATACCCCTGCTTACCTTATAAAATTATAGAAGAAGCAGGGACGTCCCAACTTCCTCTGAAATGTT
>SBBO01000028.1 GCA_005239675.1 Planctomycetales bacterium | reverse complement strand
GCGTATTCCTTTCCATTTAAAGATTGGTCTCTTTTTTGGAAGAATACGCCCTTTTTATTGCTTGTAAACATATTTACACAATTTAGTGTACATTACCCCGGTATAATGTTTCTTTGACTTTTATTCTTATTTGGTATAATATAAATACGTCGTTTTATGAAGTATTATATGCTAAACTATTTGTAGACGGAGAGAAAAAGCCATGAGCGTACAACTGATGATTCAAAGTACACCTAACCCAAATGCGTTAAAGTTTGTCGTAAATAAGCCAGTTAAGGCAGAGGGTAATTGGACATATAAGTCAGCAACAGAGTGTGCGGATAACCCCTTAGCTGCTGCAATCTTTACCGTTGATCCACACATCCGGGAAGTTTATTTTTTTGACAATTATGTGACGGTAACTCAAGATGGTGAGGCCAATTGGGATCAGCTGGAAGAAAAGATTCAGGCGACAATTTTAGATAAGATAGGAGAGCACGATCCTAATTTTCACACGCCTGAGCCGCAGGAGAAAGCCGCTTGGGTTGGCGGTGATTCTCCAGAGATGGTCCAGATTGGCGAAATTCTAGATCAGACAGTGCGGCCTGCCCTTCAGATGGACGGTGGCGATCTTCAGTTGATTGAGTATAAGGATAATATCTTACGGGTTGTTTATCAAGGCGCCTGCGGGTCGTGTCCAAGCTCATCAGCTGGTACGCTCAAGGCCATTGAGAATATTTTACGGGATCAGTTTAATCCAGATATCGTGGTAGAGTCGGTGTGATGCGAAAGACGGGACTAGCGATGGATATTTTAACACAAAAGAAGTGTCAACCGTGTGAGGGGATTGGTAAATCTATTGAGACCCAGATGGTCAAGGAGTTTTTGCGCCAAACACCAGGATGGACGGTTGTCTCTGACGGGAAGAGTATTGTACGGGAATATGTAATGAAGAATTTCGTAACGGCGGTGCGAGCGATATCAGAGATTGCAACGATCGCAGAATCTCAGGGGCATCATCCCGATATCCACTTAACCAGTTATCGGAAGCTTAAGATTGTGCTGACGACCCATGCGTTGGGTGGATTATCGGAGAATGATTTTATTATGGCGGCGAAGATTAATGAGTTAAAATTTCCTCTTAAGACGCAGGTGTGTTGATGTTTAAGATTAATAGAAAGATTGAATACGCGCTCATTGCCTTGAAATACATGAGCCATAAGGCGCCAGGGCAGATCACCTCAGCTAAAGAGATCTGTTCTGTTTATCATACGCCTTTTGACCCGACGTCGCGGGGTCTGCAGATTATGGCGCAATATGGGATCCTGCAGGCCGAACAAGGAGCTAAGGGAGGGTATCAAGTCATCAAGGATCTCTCTAAGGTGTCGGTGCGCGAATTGTCTGACATGCTGATCGGCCCCATTGAGATCGCCAATTGTTTTCATGGCGATTATTCGAATTGTGAAATTACCGCGACATGTCATATCATCGCCCCTATGCTTAATCTAAACGAAAAGATTAATAAGCTTTTTGGCGAGACCATGATCGCCGACTTGATTGAATCCAAACATCATGGAGAGAAGAGCATTCGTCAAAAAGTGATCATCAAAGACGCGCTTCTTGTTAATGAGAGACAACAAGGGGGGGTGATAGACCATGCGTAAGGAAGAAACAAAATTATTGAACGAAAAGACAATTGAGGAAAACATCCTCACGAGTCGTGACTATAAATACGGCTTTTACACGGATATTGCCATGGACCGCATCCCTAAGGGGTTAAGCGAGGATACGATCCATCTTATCTGCGACAAGAAAAACGAACCAGATTGGATGCGCTCTTGGCGTCTGAAGGCCTATCGGCATTGGACCACGATGTCTGAGCCTCATTGGCCGAATTTTGAATACGGACCCATTGATTATCAATCGGTCAGTTATTACAGTGCCCCCCAAAAGGTCAAGGAGGGTCCCCAGAGCATGGCGCAGGTCGATCCAGAATTGGTCAAGGCCTTTGAGAAATTGGGGATCCCTTTAAGCGAACAAAAACGTCTGGCAGGGGTTGCCGTGGATGCGGTATTTGACAGCGTGTCCGTGGGGACAACCCATCAGGCCGAGCTGGCCAAGCAGGGGGTTATCTTTTGTTCGATGACGGAGGCGATCAGGCATCACGGTGATCTTGTTAAGCAATATATGGGATCAGTCGTGCCCTATACAGACAATTTTTTCGCGACGCTTAATTCTGCGGTTTTTAGCGATGGGTCATTTTGCTATATCCCTAAAGGGGTCAAGTGTCCTTTGGAATTATCGACGTATTTTCGAATTAATGCGGCTGAATCCGGTCAGTTCGAGCGTACCCTTATTGTGGCTGAGTCGGGAAGTTATGTCAGCTATTTGGAAGGCTGCACTGCGCCGATGCGCGATGAAAATCAGTTGCACGCAGCGGTTGTAGAGTTGATCGCCCTTGATGATGCCCAGATTAAATATTCCACGGTCCAGAATTGGTATTCAGGAGACAAAGAGGGCCGCGGTGGGATTTATAACTTTGTCACCAAGCGCGGCAAGTGCCTGGGCCGGCGTTCTAAGATTTCTTGGACGCAGGTCGAGGCCGGGGCTGCCATCACCTGGAAATATCCCAGCTGCATCCTGCAGGGGGATGAATCCATTGGCGAATTTTATTCGGTAGCCTTAACCAACCACCGGATGAAGGCGGATACCGGCACCAAGATGATTCATATCGGAAAAAAGACGCGCAGCACCGTTGTCTCCAAGGGGATATCAACCGATGAATCGAACAATAACTACCGAGGGCTCATCAAGATTATGCCAACGGCGGATGGTGCGCGTAATTTTTCCCAGTGCGATTCCATGCTGGTGGGCAATAAGTGCAGCGCGAATACATTCCCATATATTGAGGTCAAGAATAGTACCGCTACCCTTGAGCACGAGGCCTCCACCTCCAAGATTAACGCCGAACAAGTCTTTTACTTAAAGTCACGCGGGCTTGATATGGAGGAGTCGATTGCGCTTATTATCAATGGTTTTTGTAAGGATGTCTTTAAGGAGCTTCCCATGGAATTTGCCGTTGAGGCCGTGCGACTTTTGCAGATGAAACTAGAGGGAAGTGTTGGGTAAATAGCGATCATCATTTAGAAAGGTTGATCAATGTTAGAAATCAAGAATTTGCATGTCAAAATTAATGAGGTGGAAATCCTGCGGGGGATTGATTTGACCATCCGCGCTGGCGAGGTACACGCCATTATGGGGCCCAATGGTTCGGGGAAAAGCACGCTGGCCAAGGTAATCGCCGGGCATCCTGATTACGAGGTGACCGCGGGCGAGATCCTCTACGAAATTAATTTCAAGAAGATCAATATCCTTGAGCTAGATCCCGAGGAGCGTTCACGTGAAGGCATTTTTATGGCATTTCAGTATCCTGTTGAGATCCCAGGGGTCAATATGGGGGCCTTTTTGCGGGCGTCTTTTAACGCGATCTGCCGGTATCATGGGGCCGAGGAAATGGATCCTATGGACTTTGATGTGTACCTGCGTCAGAAGATGAAATTACTTGAGATGGATGAGAGGTTTGTTAATCGTGCGGTCAACGTGGATTTCTCTGGCGGTGAAAAAAAACGTAACGAGATTATGCAAATGGCGATATTGAACCCGCGGTTTTGTGTATTGGATGAAACTGATTCTGGGCTTGATATCGATTCCATGCGCATCGTTAGCGACGGTGTCAATAAGCTCAAGACAAAGAATAATGCGATCCTTGTCATCACCCATTACCAACGTCTCTTGAATTACATCGTGCCCGACTTTGTGCATATCTTGATCAATGGGAAGCTGGTGCGTTCTTCGGGTAAGTCCCTGGCCCTGGAAGTTGAAGACAAGGGCTATGACTGGCTGAACATGGAGTCCCTGCGATGATTCAATCAGATAAAAATATGACATTCATCGAGCGCTGCCATGAATGGGCGGACCAGCTAAGAAAGGGAAAATCCCCCGATTGGTTGCGGGAACTACGCCAGCAGGGCTGGGATTGTTTTGAGAGACTCGGTATTCCCTCTGTTAAGGACGAAGAGTGGAAATACACTAACATAAGGCCAGCGTTGGACCATTGTTATGCACTTTTTATCCAACCGCAGTTACGTGCCGTGGATGCCTTGCCAGGTTATCGTGACGAGCAGGATATCAATATTGTCTTTGTCAATGGCCAATTGTCTAGGGGGTTATCCAATATGGACAAGCCTCCTTTGGGCATGACAGTGGCTACATTGACCGAGTTACTGACAGCCAAAGAGGGGTTGGCACGTGCGCTATGGACTACTGACCACGTTTCCCAGCCTCCTGCCTTTGTGGCACTCAATGAGGCATTGGCTGGGGACGGGGTGTATATTGAGATAAGCGACAAGGTGGCAACCGACCAGGTCATTCACATCATCCATCTCACCAGTGCTTCTCGTGAGAAGGTTTTGACCGCACCGCGTACGTTGATTCGTCTGGGCAAATCCAGCGAGGCAACGATCCTGGAGAGTCATGTAGCCCTCAATGATCATGACGTTTATTTTACTGTCCCTTTGACTGATATATTTCTTGCCGATAATGCCATCTGCCATTATACGAAAGCACAAAAGGAGAGTCTCCAGGCGTATCATGTGGGCACGACACGCGTTTGGCAGAAGCGAGATTCATCGTTTGATGGGTTTTCGGTCGTGGCCGGGGCTGCCATCACGCGCAACAATCTGGATGTCGCAATCGACGGAGAAGGGGCAACTGCCTCATTGAACGGTTTGTACAGTATTTATAAAGATCAACATGTGGACAATCATACCGCGGTGGATCACCGACAACCCAACGCAACAAGTAATCAGTTGTACAAGGGGATTTTAAATGATGCCGCACACGCTGTCTTTAATGGCAAGATATTTGTGCGTCAGATTGCCCAACAGACAAATTCATATCAGCTGAACAAAAACTTGTTATTAGGCAAAGAGTGCCGGATCGACACCAAGCCCCAATTGGAGATCTTCGCGGATAATGTCAAGTGCACGCACGGGGCAACGATTGGTCAATTGGATGAGGATGAAATTTTTTATTTGCGCTCGCGTGCTATCTCCCGTAAGGAGGCAACGCAGCTTTTGCTGCAAGGGTTTGTGGATGACCTCGTGGGGCGACTGAGTAGCGCCTCGGTCGGCCGGAAAGTCAGCCAGCTGTTGGCGCCTAGCCTTGAGGCGGTGGGGTAGAGAAGATTATGGCCTTAGCGCAATATGACATCAATGATTCTATGACGACGGACATCAAAGAAATCCGGGAAGATTTCCCTAACTTGCACGTGCAGGTGCATGGCAAGCCCTTGGTCTATCTTGACAATGCCGCAACCACTTTTAAGCCACGCCCGGTGATTGAGGCCATGGCAGGGTATTATCAAAAGTACACCTCGAATGTCCATCGCGGGATTCATGAGTTGAGCGAAAAGGCAACCGTTGCTTATGAAACAAGCCGTGATAAGGTTAGGGAGTTGATCAACGCGCGTGAATCCAGAGAAATTATATTTACCCGGGGCACGACTGAATCGATTAATCTAGTTGCTTACAGCTATGGCCGGCATTTTTTGAACAAAGGCGATGAGATCCTCATCTCGGAAATGGAGCATCATTCCAACATCGTCCCCTGGCAGATACTCTGTGAGGAAAAAGGATGCGTCCTTAAGATTGTTCCCTTCAATGATCTTGGGGAGTTATGCTACGATGAATTTGAACGCCTATTGACATCCAAGACCAAGCTGGTGTCGATTGTCTATGTCTCGAATTCATTGGGGACAATTAATCCGGTGCACAAAATCATTCAAGCGGCGCACCAGCACCATGCACTCGTTTTGGTGGATGCAGCCCAGGCCGTTGGGCACGGTCCTGTTGATGTGCAGGCCCTTGATTGCGATTTTCTGGTATTTTCTGGACATAAGTTATTTGGGCCAACGGGCATTGGCATCTTGTACGGCAAGGCAGAATGGTTAGAGCGGATGCCTCCGTTCCACGGGGGTGGCGACATGATTAGTTCCGTCACGTTTGCCAAGACAACCTATGCGGTATTACCCTATAAATTTGAGGCAGGGACGCCTAACGTAGCTGGCGCCATTGGGCTTGGGGCTGCCATTGATTACGTGCGCTCGATTGGTTTTGACACTATCACTACCCAGGAAAAGAGTCTTTTGGCTTATGGTACCAAGGCGTTACAATCTGTCAATGGCCTGCGGTTTATTGGCACAGCTAAAGAAAAGACGGCTATCCTTTCTTTTATCCTACCGGGAGTTCACCCGCACGACATTGGCACCCTTGTCAATGAGGAAGGTATCGCTATCCGCACCGGTCATCATTGCACGCAGCCGGTGATGCAGCATTTTGGTGTTCCGGCAACCTCGCGGGCGTCCTTGGCGTTTTACAATACAACCGAGGAAATCGACCGACTGGTTGGTGCCTTGCATAAAGTAAGGGAAGTCTTTCCATGACCTATGACAGCCGCAGCGAATTGTACCAAGAGGTCATTATTGAACACAATAAGAATCCGAAGAATTTTCGTAAGATCAGTGATACCACCCATCAGGCCGAAGGCTATAATCCTTTGTGCGGCGATCATCTTCAGGTTTATCTGCGGCTTGAGGGCCCTGATGGGCCCATTGAGGATATTGCCTTTGAGGGCGATGGTTGCGCGATTTCCAAGGCCTCCGCGTCTTTGATGACAACGAGCTTGAAAGGTAAGAGACTTCAAGAAGTTGACATTTTATTTGATCAATTCCATCGTCTCATCAAAGGCGACCTAGACCCAGAGAAGAGTCCTCATATCCTTGGAAAATTGTCTGTCTTTTCTGGGATTTGGCATTTTCCAGCACGGGTCAAATGCGCGAGCCTGTGTTGGCACACGATGAAAGGCGCGTTGCAGAATGTAAAGACAGTCTCAACGGAATAGAGCCAATCTCAACCCATCATGTATAACGATGATCCCCATAATACCCTCTACGATGCCTTGCATCGTCCTTTAAGGGATTTACGCATTTCGGTTATTGACCGCTGTAATTTCCGCTGCACCTACTGCATGCCGGAGACAGAAAACAACCACTATTCTTTCTTGAAATCTCAGGAGTGGCTGAGCTTTGCAGAGATCGTGCGTCTGACAGGGCTATTTGTGTCGCTGGGTGTCACCAAAATTCGTCTCACCGGGGGCGAGCCATTGCTGCGCCCTAATCTCTTTGAGCTCATTAGTAGCTTGCGGGCGATCGGCAGTATTAAGGACTTGGCCCTGACAACCAACGGTTCTTTATTGGTCCAGCATGCGCGCGCCTTAAGAGAGGCGGGGCTCAATCGTGTTACCGTGAGTCTGGATACCCTCGATGCGCGCACCTTCCATCAGATGAACGGCCGCAAAGGAAGTCTCCAGAGAGTTTTAGAGGGAATCGCCTGTTGCGAGGAGCTCCATTTTGATTCACTTAAGATCAATGTTGTACTGCAACGCGGCGTCAATGACCGCCAGATCCTCGATCTTGTGCAGTATTTCAAGGGTAGGCAGGCGATACTGCGTTTTATTGAGTACATGGATGTGGGCAATTGCAATCATTGGGACATGCGTTATGTCGTTAAGACCCGCGAGGTCATCGATTTAATTCATGCGCATTTCCCGTTGCGACCGCTGGAGGCCAAGGCCTTAGGTGAGGTTGCCATGCGTTATGCCTTTGAAGACGGTAGCGGCGAGATTGGATTTATCGCGTCCGTCACCCAGCCTTTTTGTGGCACATGTACCCGTGCGCGTATTTCTACGGAGGGTAAATTATACACCTGTCTATTTGCCAGTGAGGGGACAGATTTACGTACCCCGCTACGTGAAGGGCTAAGCGATCTAGAGTTGTCCAGATTGATTCGCCGCATCTGGGGCCAGCGGACTGATCGTTATTCTGAACAGCGTAGCCACTTACGTTCCCAACCTCACCTTGCGCCTAAGGTTGAGATGTTTCAGGTTGGCGGATAGTTTTTCTTTACCAGATGATTTCCCGGACATTGCTAGGCATGCCGTGGAATTTACCCACAAACCGCACCTCCCGCACTAGATCCAAATTGAATTTTTCTTTGACACAATTGGCCATCTGCAAGGAGAGCTCATAGACATCCTGGGACCGGCAATGGCTGCCTTTGATAATGATGTTGGCGTGTTTATGGTAAATCATCGCACCACCGACCTTGAGTGTCTTGCCCCCAGCCTGTTCCAAGAACCAGCCAGCGGCCTGACGTCTTTGAGCCTTTGAGGTTGGCTCGATATTGCGGAAAAAGCTTCCCGCGCATGGTTCGTGGCATAGGTCAGGATGTTTCTCCCGTCGTATTTTCAAGATTTCTTCTCGTTCCTCCAGTAGGCGGGAGGCATCATCTTGGGCAAGAGAGAGTGTCACGTCGACAACGATGTCGCCGGTCTTCTTTAAAATGGAATCCCGGTAGGTGAAGTATAGGTTCGCGGCCGCGGCCGTTTTTTTATTTCCCGAGGGGCCCATGAGGGTGGCGGTAGTGAGGACATCGCCAATCTGCTTGCCGAAGGCGCCAGCATTACCCACGACTGCCCCACCGATGGTGCCGGGAATGCCTGTGACGCAGTTGAGTCCCTTGAGGCCGTGTTGCGCGGCAAAGAACGCGCAATGATCCAATAGGGTGCTGCCCGAAACAGTAAGGGTTGTGCCTTCCTGCTTGATGAGGGGGATGTCCGTTACGTAGCGCACGACGTAGCAATCCAGCGGCTCATCGCAGACAACGAGATTCGACCCCCCGCCAATTAGAATAAATTCTTTATTTTCTTTAATTAGTTGTTGAATGGTTTCTTCGAGCTGTGGGGGTGTTTGGCAGTGGAAGATGCCCCGGCAGGGACCACCCAGACGGAAGGTGGTGTATTGTGCCAGTAAGGTATGCGTTTCAATCCGAACGTCCAGATTCTTTAGGAGCATGACTTATCCCGAAAATATTTTTTGATAGCCTCAATACCACCGTTCAACGAATAAACATTGGTCATGCCCTGCTGTTCACGCAGATATTCTGCCAGCATGAGGCTACGCTGCCCTAGGGCACAGAAAAAAATATACTGTTGATGGGGGTCAGCGGGAAAACCAGTTTCCGGTTGGAATCCGCTTAAGGGAAAATGTTTATGGGTCAGTTCATTGCAGGGCTTAATCAGGCGTTCATTATCTTCACGCACATCAACAAAGGTATATTGGCGGATAGCATCGTCATTGAGAGATTCAATATCAATGGTGGGGGGCAGATCTGGGCGATTATCTTCTCTCATGGGCATGTTCGCTAGCACAGCATGGCCAGGTGGATGTGCCATCGCTATAATATTCTTTTTTCCAAATGGGTAGACGTTTTTTTAGTTGATCGATCGTGTATTGGCAGGCCGCAAATGCCTCCAAACGGTGAGGGGCCAGGACCCCCACCCAGACAGCCAAGTCTCCCACTTTTAATGTACCGATACGATGAGCTACCTTGATGTCGATTATAGGGAAACGATCGCGAGCCTCTTTAAGAATTTTTTGCATCTCTTGGCGGCAGAGCGGTGCGTATGCTTCATAGACGAGCGTGACGACAGATTTGCCGTCATTGTTGTTGCGCACGCGGCCTTCAAAACAATTCAACGCCCCAGCTGCGGGCGCATCAAAATCTGCTGAAAGCCTGGCACGATCGAGTGGAGTTTTCGAAAGCTCAAAGATCATCGCATTGAGGGAATTTTTTTCTTCGAGTTTTTAATAGGTTATCTTGACCGTTCCATTTTTAATACTACATTGACAGCTCAAGCGGTTGTTGGGATCCATTCCCAGATCGGTTTCTTCTGTATTCAGTTCGCTTAAATTTTCAGCGCCGGTGATGATCTCGATCTGGCAGGTCGCGCATACCCCCGAATTACAGCTAAAAGGAATTCCGGCCTGTTCACAGATCGCGTCGATCTTACCGCCATCCGGGATATCGTATTCTTTGTCATCAATGATGAGTTTGGCCATATCCTAAATCGCTGGAAGCGCAAATATGATATTTCTTTCTGGATTTTCAAAGGTGTGTACCTGGGTGTCGGGAAAACGGCTTTGGATGCGTCCTACCAGTTGATCTACCATAATCCGCGGGACCGAGGCCCCGGAACTGATGCCGACTTTATGTTTGTCGCACAGGAGTTCCAGATCTAATTCCTGTGCTGTATCGATGATGTAACTGGGGACTCCTTGTTTTTTGCCGGTCTCGCGCAGGCGGTTGCTGTTGGAGCTATTGGGCGAGCCGCAGATAATGATAATATCGCATAATTGGGCTAGCTCTTTGACCGCATCCTGACGGTTCTGGGTTGCGTAACACAAATCTGAGCGCGGGGGGCCAATCAAATGGGGAAATTTCTTACGTAATTTTTCAATCAGGATGGCTGTCTCATCAATGGAAAGGGTTGTCTGGGTGATGTAGGCAACTGGCGCGGTTGGGTCGATGTCAAGACGATCGATATCATCTTCGTTCTCAATGATGGACAATAATCGCGGATCCACATAGCCAGCGGTGCCAATCAGTTCCTGATGGCCTTTGTGTCCGATGAGGATAATCGGATGGTGTCCGCGGGAGAATTTAATCGCTTCATGGTGGACCTTGGTGACCAAGGGACACGTTGCGTCCACGTATCGGAGTTTACGTTGTCTGGCCATCTGGATAACGAAGGGAGGTACACCGTGGGCGCTAAAGATAACCCGTTCACCTTCTGGCACATCGGTTAAGTCTTCTACGAAAATTACCCCACGATCACGAAAACCATTGACCACATAGGTATTATGCACGATTTCGTGGTATACATAGAGGGGGGCACCGTATTTGTGCAGCGCCTGTTCAACGATATTGATGGCAAAAGAAACACCCGCACAGAACCCCTGAGTTTTGGCTAGATAGATTTCCATTTGAATTTGGGAATAAATTTCTCTATAATTTAGGAATCATTATACCATCAGGAGTCTGTATGTAAAATGGAAACCCTGCCTAGACGAAAAACTTCGGTAGTCACTGTTGGACGTGTCCTTATGGGTGGCGGCCATCCCATTGTTATTCAATCCATGACCGATACCCCAACCGCAGATACATCGCGGACGGTCCAGCAGATCATCGCATTGATTGAGGCTGGATCAGAGATGGTGCGTATTACCGTCAATGATGATCACGCAGCCCGCAGTGTGCCGATCATTGTTAAAGAATTGCGTGCGTTGGGATATACGGCGCCAATTATCGGCGATTTCCATTTTAACGGCCATACACTCTTGACCAAACACCCTGAGTGTGCGCAGCTTTTAGATAAATACCGCATTAATCCGGGTAACGTGGGCCGCGGCCCACGTCATGATGAGAATTTCGCCCAGATCATCAAGATCGCTGTTGCCCATCATAAGCCTGTTCGTATTGGCGTTAATTGGGGTTCGCTTGATCGGGAACTTTTGACAGCGTTGATGGATGAGAACGCCAAACTAGAAAATCCTCAAAGCGCTCGGGCAGTAACGTATAAGGCGATGATTCAAAGCGCCCTTTATAGTGCAGAGTTCGCCGAGAAATGCGGATTGAAGAAGAATCAGATCGTGCTTAGTGTCAAGATGTCGGTCCTGCAGGACATGGTGACCGTGTATTCTCAGTTGGCGCAGCAATGCGATTATGCCCTCCATCTAGGATTGACTGAGGCAGGATCCGACGTGCAGGGGATTGTCTCGAGTACAGCCGCGCTGGCCATCCTTTTGCAGCAAGGGATAGGTGACACTATACGGGTATCGCTTACACCTCAACCAAATGCCAGTCGTACCAAAGAAGTGGAAGTTTGTCGATATTTATTGCAATCTATGGGGCTGCGGTATTTCGCGCCGAGTGTGACCAGCTGCCCAGGTTGCGGGCGAACCACCAACAACTATTTTCAGTATCTCGCGCGAGATATCAACGCGCACATCCAGGACAGTATGCCTATTTGGAAGAAACAATATCCGGGGGTAGAGCGCCTGAAAATAGCTGTGATGGGTTGTGTTGTCAACGGTCCTGGTGAGAGTCGCTACGCGGACATCGGTATCAGTCTTCCTGGCATCTCTGAAGAACCCACTGCCCCCGTCTATACAGATGGAAAACAACTAACGACCCTCAAAGGTGACCATATTAAGGAAGAATTCATCAGGATCTTAGAACATTATTTGCATCAGAAATTTTCATAAAAATTATATACAGTAAGTGGTTATAGATATAAAATATATTTCTATAAAAAAGAGAGGAGAAAGCTATGTTGATACGTAACGTATTGGTCGCTATGGTGATGGTTGTGGGTTGTGCTCAGCTGGTTTTTGCTCAGTTCAACCCCCCGGGGTCTGAAGGTGGGTCAGACCAGGGGGCAGGGGCTGGTCAGAGATTTGAAGGAGGTAATCCACCGGGGCCTGGCGGGATTCCAGGTGGTGGCACTCCCCCGGGTCCGCGTTCAGGTGATGGTCCCGGTGGTGGTTTTATGGATCGTCGGGAAGACAAGATGGATCGTTGGGAAGACAAGATGGATCGTCGTGAAGATAAATGGGATGCACGACATGATGGTGGTATGAAAGATAAGATGGAAGACAAGATGGACCGTTGGGAAGACAAGATGGATCGTCGTGAAGATAGGCGAGAGCAGATGAAAGAGAAGATGGGTCAGATGCGAGATCATATGAATAAAATGAAAGAGCGGATGGGTCATATGGAAGAGATGCGTGGTCAGATGAGAGATAAGTATGATCAGATGAAGCAGCATATGGACAAGATGAAAGACAAGATGGAAGACAAGAGGGACCGCCGGGAAGATAGGATGGACCGTCGGGAAGATAAATGGGATGCACGACATGATGGTGGCATGAAAGATAAGATGGAAGACAAGAGGGACCGCCGGGAAGATAGGATGGACCGTCGGGAAGATAGGCGAGACATGCCCGGCGGTGGAGGCCCTGGTGGTGGACATCATGGTGGACCTGGTGGTGGTGGCCCCGGTGGAGGACATCATGGTAAACCCGGTGGCGGACATTATGGTAAACCTGGTGGTGGAGGTCCTGGTGGAGGACATTCTGGTAAACCCGGTGGCGGAGGCCCTGGTGGTGGACATCATGGTGGACCTGGTGGTGGTGGCCCCGGTGGAGGACATCATGGTAAACCCGGTGGCGG